>NZ_JAUORS010000002.1:0-316232 GCF_030548165.1 Oceanobacter sp. 5_MG-2023
TTGAATACCGATTCAAGTGAGTGGGGCAGCTGGGCCAATGCAGAGGCTCTTGGCAGTGATGATCAGGTGGTCTTGGTCGGGTCGGGGAGTGCGGTACTGGGTGCTAATAATTCGGCGGTTGCTTCTTTCAGTTCTCCCGGAGATAGCATGGCGGTGTGGGGGTCGGCTTTCTCATTGCAGGAGTCGGGTTTTGTTTTCCGCTGGGCGGACCATGCATTATCCGGTTCGGTATCGTTGTGGGATGGAAGGTGGAGTGATCTGAATGAGGGGCGGTCTCTGAATGAAGTCTACCTGACGACCATGCCAATGGGCGTTATGACATCACAGGGGTTGGTCTGATGCTGACAGGACATTCGTTAGCAGATGCGGGTGATGGCGCAGCCATTGCCCGGCTTCGGGCTTTGGTTGACGATCAGCACTATGAGCACCTGCTGCAACAGGTTAAGGGCTTGTTACTGCAGGCACCGGACGATGATGCCTTGCAAGTACTGCAGGCGCTGGCCTATGCACAACTGGGGAATCACTCCGAGGCGGAGCGTTTGATCGCTGGCCCGGCTGCTCGTGTTGCGAGTTTGACGGAGGATGTTCAAACGGACCTGGCGGCAGTGTGGTTGCTGTTGGGCCATATTGAGGTTGCTTGTGAACGTCTGGAGTCAGTACTTGAGCAAGAACCACAACAGGATCTGGCATTGGCCCGGCTGGCCTTTGGTCGGGTTCAGCAAGGTCGTATGGAAGATGCCATTGCGTATTATCGGCAATCATTGCTGCTCAAACCTGGGCGTTTTTCGTTATGTCAGGCACTGGCCTCGTTGTATTTGCAACAACAACAGTGGCCGGAAGCCCAGCAGATGCTGGATCAGGCCATTGCCGGATTACAGGCCGCTTGTGAGCGCTTGCCGGATAGCGCTCTGCATGGCACAACAGCCCGTTTGCGAGGGCTTCAGCTTGAGCTGTGGCTGGCCAGTGGTGAGACACAGCGAGCCGAGGCCTGGCTGCAACAGGCGGGACAGGATCTGTCGGAATCAGAATGGCTGGTGCTGGTATCGGGCTATGCCCGTTTATTGGCTGGTCAAGAACGCCATGATGATGCCGAAGCCCAGTTACGTTTGGGGCTGAAAGTTTATCCTGAAGCGTTGACACTGGTGTCGCAATTGGCGGAACTGCTCTGTGTGCGGGGGCGTATTGCCCAGGCCGGATGGCTGCTGCAGAAGGCGTTGCGGGTGGCGGCGGACAAGCAGTTACCACGGGCGGGGTTGTGGGTTCAGCTGGGGCAAACCCTGTTGATGACGGCGCCGGAGAAAGCACATGAAGCGGCCACTAAAGCTCTGGAACTAGTGGCCGTGGAAGAGCCAACCGAGTGGTTAACTGAGGTGGACGGGGCCGTCGAGTCGTTGCATCACACGGCATTACATTGGCGAATTCCCTTGATGGGACGTGCCCGTCATTTGCAGGCGATGGCAGATTTACAGCGGCAGCATTATGACGAGGCAGAACATGCGTTGCGCCAATTGTTGCTGGATTTTCCAGACTACACTGCGGCCATGCAAGGGCTGGCGCAGCTGGCGATGCAATTAGGGCGGGTCGATGATGCCATTGACTGGTATGAGCGTATCCAGCGGTTTGACCCGGCTGCGGGTTTTGCCGGGCTGGTCAATGCCCACCGTTTCCCTGAAGACGAGAACACCTTGCACCGGCTGGAGAAGCTGGCACAGCGGCCCGGTCTGTCTGGGTCGGTATCAACGTCCTTGTTGTTCCAGCTGGCTACGGCCTGGGAAAAACGGGGTAATTACGACAAGGCATTGGCGTTGGTTCGACAGGCCAACGAAGCCAGCAAGCTGCATATTCCTTACGACCCGGTTGCCCATCGGCAGCAGTGCGCACGTATTCGTTACGCTTTTTCGCGCAGTTTTTTCCAGCATCGGCAGTTGTATGGTGGTCAGCCTTATGGGCACCCCTCTTCGGCGCCGGTGTTTGTGGTCGGTATGCCGCGCTCTGGTACCACTCTGGTTGAGCAGATGCTGGCCAGCCATAGTGAAATCTGGGGGGCGGGTGAGTTGGGGGTTATTCCCCAGCGTATCCGGGGGCTGAATAATTGGGAGCGTCATATCGGTTCTGGCAGGCGCTATCCGGATTGTGTTGATGATCTGACGCCTTATGTTTGCCATGGTATTGCCGAGGGTATTTTGCAAGAACTGTTCGATCTGGCTCAGGCTGACAAGCCGGATGCCCGGTTTGTGATCGATAAATTGCCACATAATTTTGAACATATTGGTCTGATCAAATTCCTTTTCCCTAACGCCCGTATTATTTCGGTACGACGAGACCCGCGTGATATTGCTCTGTCCAACTATTTTATTGATTTCCAGGCCAAGCACGGTGGTATGGGCTTCGCCTATGACCTGCGTTGGATTGGCGAGCAACTGGCAGACCATAACCTGCTGATGCAGCACTGGCATGGGCTGTTTGGAGATGGCATTCTGGAGCTGCAATACGAACAGCTGTTGCAGGACCCGGAAGGACAGGCGCGGCGAATGCTGGAATATATTGGTGTGGCGTGGGAGCCACAAGTGCTGGCGTACAGTGATCTCGAACGGCCGGTGAAAACCGCCAGTGTATGGCAAGTACGGCAACCGATTTATCAGACCTCAAAAGCCAAATGGAAACATTACGCCAATCAGCTTGGGCCTTTGACTGAAGGCACCAATGCCAAAATCATCTGGGATGAGATTTCGATGCTGTCGTTGCCGGAGCCGGGCTTTTTGAGCGCGGCAGTGGCGTTGTATCACGCAGATGATCTGGATGGCGCAGAAAGGAGCTGCAAAAAAATGCTGTACCATAATCCACAACATGCGGCCTGCCAGTACCTGGTGGGGCTGATTTATTGCCGCAAGGGCCATCTTCAGGACGGTATCGGTCTGATGCGTCAGGCGTTACAGCGGGTGCCATGGCAGCGGGCCTGGCAACATAACCTGGCTCTGGCGCTGATGTTGTCGGGCCAGAAAGAAGAAGCGGCTGCTATCCGTGAACAGCTGGGGCGTCGCTCATTGTCGCCGTTTGGTCCGTTGGATGAACCCCAGGACTGGGTTGATGGCGATTTGCCGGAACAGGCTTGGTAATGGCGGATACATTCAGAAAATATCGTGCCCTTTTACTGATTTGCAGTGGGCTGTTGTTCGCCGTTACGCATTCCGTGGCGGCCGAAACCAGCCAGTATCGCGGTATTTGGGGGGCGATTGAAGCGGCGCTGAAGTTTCATCCGGCTATTGCCGGTCAACAGGCCTCGCTGGAAGCCAGCAGCTGGGGTGAGCAAGCGGCCAGGTCCGGGCGCTTACCCAACCTGTCGCTTTCGGCCGATAACCTCTATGACGATGATCTGGCCACGGTGACGCTCCAGCAGCCGTTGCTGACTTTTGGCAAGTTGAGCAGTGCCATTGAGCTGGCGCAGGCCGAAAGGCGAGCTGAGGATGTTGGCCTGTTGCAGATTCGTCGAGATCTGGTTGAAGCAACCAGTCAGGCTTATATTGCGATTGATGCCTTGCGTCGGCAGTTGCACATTGCCCAGCAGAACACCCGAGATCATCAGCAGCTGTACGACCGTATTGAACGACGTCGCGATGGCGGTCTGGCATCGGATGCCGATGTGCAGCTGGCGTTGGGACGTTTGTTGTGGGCGCAGTCGACGGAGCAGAATTATCAGGGGCAGCTGGCCGTTGCGGAGACGTCATTGCTGGCATTGACCCAGGTGCCGGTAGATTCGACGGAGGCGGTACCGGAACAGGGCTGGCTGCCAGGGAATGAGCAGCAGATCCAGTACGATGCCTTACAAACCAGTGCCGATCTGCAGTACCAGCGAGAGCAGGTTGTGATTGCGGACAAGACAGCCAATCAGCAACGTTACAGCTCGATGCCGACCTTGTATCTTCAGCTTGAGCGCGATATGCCTAACCAGACCAGCGATGAAGATGATGACCAGATGCGCTCGGGGTTATCGCTGGAAGCCAGTTTTGCCGGTCTGGGGGTCAGCAATTATGCCCAGACCAAAGCGGCGGTGGCCAGTAAACGGGCGGCCGAACAGTCATTGTATGTGACCGAAGTGAATTTGCGCCAGCAGGTGAGCTCGCTGCTGCTGAACCGGCAAATGCAGCAGCTTTTGCAGCATTCTCAAGAGCTGACGGTCGATGCGTTGAAACAAACTCTGGATTCTTTTGTGCGTCAGTACGAAACCGGTCGCAAGACCTGGCTGGAAGTGCTTAACGCCCAGCGGGAATGGGTTTATGGGCAGCTGGAGCTGGCAACCATTAAATCGACCTTGCTTGATGCATCACTGCAGCTGGCCAGTATGGCGGGTTATCTGGACGAGCGTAGCGGGGTTCCTGCTCTGGCACCAGAGCCCGTCACGCCGGTACCGAAACCGATGCCAATCAATAGATACCACTGATTTGTTTCGGACTGCTCTGAGGGCAGCCCGGAATGCCAAAACATTTGAAAATAACGCGTGGACACGATGTCAGATATTGAACAATCTACAGGGCCTTCTGCGGAGGACGATATAGGCAAATCCTTGCCTCTCAGTCTGTTGCAACGGCTGTTGTTGTTAATCCAGGTCAGTGTTGCACCGGGGAAGCTGGAGCAGGCCTGGAGTGCCAATACACAGGGCATCATGGGGCCGGTGTCGCTGCCTCAGCGCATTCAGTTGTTGGCGCAAGCATTACAACTACGAGGGTTGCGGGTGGCGCAATTACGCTGGGCGCGGATGGATCAGCGGCGGCTGCCGGCCTTGATGCATTGGCAAGGAGAATGGTGGCTGGCAGAACGCCAGTTGCTGGAACAGCCAACCACCAGCGCATCGTCTCAGGCAGAGGATTCCGCTCCGGTCGACTGGCCAGAGGATGGTGTGATACCGGCAAGCCATGAAATTTCTCTGACCGGTGTGGACGGTGTGGCGCATTTGCATGCACCGGAGGTGCTGGAAGACGGAGTGGTGCTCTGGCTGGACAATCCCGCCGCCAAGGCGCAAGAAAAAATCTCGCTGACGGGGAGTCGGTCCATCCGTCTGGTGGTGGCGGCGCTGTTGCGCCGTCGTCGCTGGATTGGTCATGTGGTGGTTGCCACTCTGGTAATCAATCTGATGGCGGTTGCGACATCTCTGTTTGCCATGCAGGTGTATGACCGGGTGGTACCGACCCTGGCTTGGGCCACCTTGTGGACTCTGGTGGTCGGGATGGTGATTGTGCTGTTGCTGGACTGGGGCTTGAAAATTTTGCGTGGACGGGTGCTCGACAGCGTCGCCTGTGAGGTCGATCAGAGGGTCAGTCAACAGGTGTTTGATCACCTTTTACACTTGCAGATGGATACCCGGCCACGCAGCCTGGGAACCATCGCTGCGCAAGTCAGTGGCCTGGAGTCGGTGCGTCATTTCTTTTCATCCGGGGTGTTTTTTACCCTGGTTGATACGCCGTTTGCACTGCTGTTTATAGTGTTTATCGCCATGATTGGTGGTCCCGTAGCCTGGGTGTATACGGCGCTGTTACCGGTGGCGGTGTTACTGGGCTGGCTGGGTCAACGCAGCATGCGGCGCTTGATGAAAGACGAAATGCAGCGCAGTAATGAGCGTCAGGGGCTGCTGGTCGATAGCATTCAGGGAGCCGAGACCATTCGGGCTGCGAATGCCAGTTGGCGTTTTTCTGAAATCTGGCAATCCATCAGTGAAACCGTGGCCGGGTTTGGTATTCAGCATAAAGCGCTGAATAACCTGATCCAGCTGACGACTGCCAGTCTGTCACAAGTCGCTTATGTGGCGGCTGTTGTGGTCGGGGTTTATGAAGTGGCTGAGGGACATATGACGATCGGGGCGATGATCGCATGCAGTATTCTGGGCGGGCGGGTGATTGCTCCGGTCAGTCAGGCGGTGCGTTATATGGCGCAGTGGGAAAATGTGCAGCAGTCGCTGAAAATGGTGGATCAGGTGCTGGATCTGGATACCGAGCGACGGGCGGAGCAATCGCTGCTGATGCCGTCGGAGCCTCCGGCGGAGATCGCGTTGCAAGCGGTGAGTTTTTCTTATCCGGATTCGCCGGTGTTGCAACTGGATGTCGGCTCATTGTCGCTCAAGGCCGGGGATCGGGTGGCGGTGGTGGGTCAAATCGGTTCGGGCAAGTCGACCTTGCTGAAAATACTGGCCGGTCTTTATCGGCCGTCCGCTGGTCGGGTGCGGCTGGGGCAAGGTGATCTGTGGGAAATGGACCCGGCGATTGTTGCCCAACAGGTCGGGTATTTGCCGCAGTCGGTGCATTTGTTCAAGGGGTCTTTGCGTTCCAATCTGATATTGGGTGGTGCCATCGCCGATGGTCATTTATTGGAAGTGGCCCAGCAACTGGGGATTGATCGTATTGCCGCCGATAGCCCCTACAGTATGGATTTGCCGATCAGTGAAGGTGGCGATGGTCTGTCGGGAGGTCAGAAGCAGCTGGTCGGTATGGCCCGGGTGGTATTGGCCCGGCCAACCATCTGGTTGCTGGATGAGCCGACGGCGTCGCTGGATCCGGATACCGAACAACAGGTATTAACAGCGCTGGAATCCCATCTCAAGCCTTCTGATATTCTGGTGGTATCGACGCACAAGCCAGCATTGGCCTCACGGCTGGCGCGTCGCGTGTTGCTGATGCAGCAGGGTCGGATTATCCGGGATGACAGCCCGGAAGCCATTTTCCAGCGCCAGCGAGCGCCATCCGGTACGGCTCGTCGACCACCGGCAGGAGGCCCGATCAATGTTATCTGATAGCTTGATGGACGATCGTGATGCCAGTCGTGCCCAGCGGCTGGCGCGTTATCACCTGGATCGTAGTGGCTGGATCGTTTGGTTGATTGCGGCCACCTTTGTGGTGTTTATTGGTTGGGCCATTGAATTCCAGATCGATGAGGTGACCCGTGCGAATGGCGAGGTGATTGCCTCCAGCCGGGTACAAATTATCCAGTCGGTTGATGGTGGTGTGATCCGCAGCATCCAGGTGCGTGAAGGTGACCGGGTTCAGGCTGGCCAGGTGATTGCCGAGCTGGACGAAACCCGGGTTCGGGCCAGTGTGGGGGAAATGCGGGCACGGCTGGCGGGCTTGTTGGCCAAAGCAACCCGGTTGCGGGCAGAAGTGACCGGGAAACCTGAATTGGTCTTCCCACCGTTTCTGGAAACGTTCGATGAACAGAAACAGGTTGAACTGGCATTGTTTGAGCAGCGTCGTGATGGCCTGAAAGCCGAACTCGCCAACCTGACCCGGGCAGTGGAGCTGGCACAGGAAGATGCAGCTCTGGTGGCTAGGCTGCAGCACAGTGGCGATGTAAACCGCTCCGAGGTGATCCGCACCCAGCGTGCAATCAACGAGGCAGAGAACAAATTGCTCAGTCGTCGTAATCGCTTTTTTGAAGATGCCAGCGAAGAGTTGACGACTGCCGAGGACGAAATGGCACAAACCTCCGAAGTGCTGACCCAGCGACAACAGCAGTTGAATGACAGTGTGTTTCGGTCCAAGGTCGACGGTATCGTCAAAAACGTACGGGTCACTACCATCGGTGGTGTGTTGCGCGCCGGTGAGGAGTTGATGCAAATCGTTCCGGTGAATGACGAACTGATTGTGGAAGCCAAGATCAGTCCGACCGATATTTCCCGCGTTGAAATAGGGCAGCTGGCGACGGTGCGGTTTGATCCGTTTGATTACACGATTTACGGCGGCGTTGAAGGCAGCGTGGTGTATGTCAGTGCGGATACCCTCAAGGAAGAAAGCGGTGATAACGTTGATATTTATTATCGGGTGCATGTGCGTTTGGCAATGCATGACGGCAAGGTGCGCAGTTTGATTGGGCGGCAGTTGGAAATTCTGCCAGGCATGACTGCTCGCGTGGATATTCGTGCGGGTGAACGCAGTCTGATGGAATACTTGCTGAAACCGTTGCGTAAAACCTTGACCGAATCCCTGGGTGAGCGGTGATTCGCCATTGGAATGGGAGCGGATAGCCTTGATGGCAGCCTGCATCGCCCGGCTGCTTTGCAGTGATCAACCACAGTTTGATACGCAGGGTGCCACCCGGTCACTGTGCTATTGATTTAAAAAACTGAATAAAAGTTTTGAATAATTGATTTAAAAAATCAAAAGACTTGATACAAACTGCAAATCTACCCATAAATAATCGAACATGACAGCAGAGGCAGTGCATGATTATGCTCTGCTGCCGTGGTTATCGATGCATTGCCCGGCCACTTCCCAACGATGAAGCAAGGAGAAAATAATAATGGCAGGTTTCGATAAAGTTGTAGGCAGCTACGAAGAAGCAATGGCAGGGCTCGAAGATGGCATGACCATCATCGCCGGTGGTTTTGGTTTGTGTGGCATCCCTGAAAACCTGATTGCGGAAGTCAAACGCAAAGGCAGCCGTCATCTGACCATCGTCTCCAATAACTGTGGGGTCGACGGATTTGGTCTGGGTGTGTTGCTGGAAGACAAGCAGGTCAAAAAAATGATCTCGTCATACGTTGGCGAAAACGCCATGTTTGAACAGCAGTTGCTGAACGGCGAGCTGGAGGTTGAGCTGACGCCACAAGGTACATTGGCTGAAAAAATGCGTGCCGGTGGGGCTGGTATTCCGGCGTTTTATACGGCTACCGGGGTGGGTACTCCAGTAGCCGAAGGCAAGGAAGTGCGTGAGTTTAATGGCCGTGAATATTTGTTGGAAGAATCCATTCGCGGCGATTTTGCCATCGTCAAAGGCTGGAAAGCCGACCGTTATGGCAATGTGATGTACCGTCATACTGCACAGAACTTTAATCCGATGGCAGCCACTGCGGGAAAGATCACTGTGGTTGAAGTCGAGGAATTGATAGAAGTGGGTGAGCTGGAACCTTCGCAGATACATACACCGGGTATTTATGTGAATCGTCTGATTGTTGGCAGCTTTGAAAAACGTATCGAAAAACGAACGCTATCTGACAGCTGATTCGACGACTTAACCCATTAATAACAGGTGATGATCATGGCCCTTACTCGTGAACAAATGGCACAGCGTGTAGCCCGCGAATTGCAAGATGGATTTTATGTCAACCTGGGCATCGGCATTCCGACGCTGGTGGCCAACTATGTCCCAGATGGGATGGAAGTGATGCTGCAATCCGAAAATGGCTTGCTGGGCATGGGACGCTTTCCGACTGAAGCCGAGCTGGATGCGGATATGATCAATGCCGGGAAACAAACGGTAACGGCGGCGCCCGGGGCGTCTATTTTCAGCTCGGCGGAATCCTTTGCCATGATCCGTGGCGGTCATGTGGATTTGACGGTGCTGGGGGCTTTTGAAGTGGATATCAATGGCAATATTGCTTCCTGGATGATCCCCGGCAAGCTGATCAAGGGAATGGGGGGCGCGATGGATCTGGTAGCTGGTGCGGATAACATCATTGTTACCATGACCCATGCTTCCAAACATGGTGAGTCCAAGTTATTGCCTGCGTGCAGCTTGCCGCTGACGGGCAAGGGGTGCATCAAAAAAGTACTGACTGACCTGGCCTGGCTTGAAATTGAAGACGGAGCCTTTCATTTGAAAGAGCGTGCCCCTGGCGTGTCGGTAGAAGAAATTGTTGAGAAAACGGCGGGCAAGCTGGTTGTACCAGACGACGTGCCGGAAATGCAGTTTTAGGCTCTGCCGGATTCTGGCTGGAGCGAACCGGCTGGCCGGTCTGTGACGATCATCCGTATCACTGCTATCAGTAGTAACACCCAGCCCGGCATATGACCGGGCTGGGTGCGTATAGACATTGCTGTCTCTGCCGGGTATTAACTGACGGCCAGAATCACACTGTCGGGGCTGAAGGTCGCATAAACCGGCAGGTTCATGGCCAGTGCCAGGTCGTCAGCCTGCTGGTTGCTGACGGCGGCAACCACACTTTTTCCACTGGGTAAATCAACCCGGACTTCCGTACTTTGTTCTCCGCGGATCAGATCTGCTACCACCCCGGCAAAACAGTTGCGCTGCTCGACAGATTGGGTGTGAACACTGGCATAGGAGGTTTTGACCAGTGCAAACAATTCGAGACCAAGCCGCAAGTCGAGGTTTTCTGCACTTTCGTTGGTAACGATGGCGACGATCTCGGTGTGATCGTCAAGTCTCATCCGCACTTCACAATTAACCATCCCTTGTATCAAGGCTGTTACG
The DNA here is from genome assembly GCF_030548165.1 of Oceanobacter sp. 5_MG-2023. Lineage (NCBI taxonomy): Bacteria > Pseudomonadati > Pseudomonadota > Gammaproteobacteria > Oceanospirillales > Oceanospirillaceae > Oceanobacter > Oceanobacter sp. 5_MG-2023. The sequence continues at coordinate 10,192 of NZ_JAUORS010000002.1, forward strand.
ACGCCATGAAACTGGTTGCGGGCACTGGTGCGCATCGAGAAACGGTTCATCATGCGGTGAAACTGCTGCATATCGCCGAGGCTGCTGTTCATCCGATCCAGCAGGCTCTGGTACTCGGCTTCAACAGTGCGATAGAGCGTGATTAATGCACGACCTTGTTCGGTCAAATGGCTACCACCACCACGACGGCCACCCACCTCCCGAATAACCAGAGGTTCATCGCACAGGTTATTCATGGCATTGACAGCATCCCATGCTCCTTTGTATGACAACCCCATTTCCTGGGCGGCTTTTTGAATTGTTCCATGGCGAGCAATGGCCTCGAGCAATATCACTCGTTTTTCTGCCAATAACGAGCCTTCATCAGTATCAAGCAGGATTCGTCCAACCAGTTGCATGCTGGATCTCCTTGTCATTTGTATGGTTATTTCTCGAGTATACCTCTGACGGAAAAGAAAAGGAGTGCCGTTGTAACACGGATGCCACTTTTAGTGGCAGTGATGGCTAGATTGAGGGGATATTTGATTCCGTTAGGTAGCTTGTCTATATACTGACACAGTCAGTACCAGGCTCAAGCTGTGAGTTTTCCGCCCTTACGCCGCATTTGAGCGCTAGCGGCCGTTCTTGCCGTCGATATCAAACCAACTACTGACTGTTACTGGCTTTTTGTTGATTTTGTTTTATATAAAAAATCATAGTGTGTATTTTTCAAGTTATTGATTTTAAATGTAATTATTTGTTATTGATGTTTTTATATGGTTTTGAACTATTAATTACAATTGTCAGCTATTGAACAACCATGACGTTTTGAAGTCGGCTGCTGTGAGCTGTTGCTATCTGAGTGCTTTTGAGAAATATCTTTAAAATCAAATAGTTATGCTTGGCGTTGAAGGATGGCTCGTTCTGCTTTTCTCTGGTACGTGCATTGCTCCTGGTTTTCGTTGTGTAGTTTTAGGTTATTTATTGTATCCGGTGCTGACTTTGCTGATTATTTTTCAATTCTCGTGATGTGTATGGGGATGCCAATGGTGTCCCTGGGCGAGAACCTGGTTCTGTTTGGCTGTCGGCATCTGGTTTGGCGATAGATCCCTGATGCGACTTTTTCACAGTGATTAATCAGGAGTCATAAGATGAATGTTTCAGATGGCAGTACGTGTTTTTATCGTGTTACCAGCCCGGTGTCGGTACCGCTTGCACCGCTGACCTGGGCTGTACTGATGGTGCTTTCAACCCGGTGTGCTCTGGTGGTGGCAGAAGATAAAACAACCGTGGATACCCACTTGCCGACTGAAGTTGAAGACGCGATTGTGGTTGTGGGGCAACAGGAGGCCGCTATGTGGTATCCGTCAGATCAGGCGGCATCACAACGAACCGTAAGCCAAGAGGAGCTGGATATGTTTGCCGCACCGGGGGCAGGTAGCCCTTACAGTGCTGTGTCGGCATTGCCGGGAGTACAGGCAGAAACCGTCGACCCTTTTGGCTTTGGCAATCTGATGGGCGGGAACAAGGGGTTAAGGGTGCGCGGGGTGAATGCCTCTCATGGTGCCAATGGTACCGTCGAGGGAGTGGCGGTGACCGGCATGGGACCTGGACCTGGTTACTTGTGGATGTTCGAGCAGGAAAATATCGCCAGTGTGTCGCTGCACCAGGGGCCGGTACCTGCCGATCAGGTCGATCTGTTTAATAATTTTGGGGCGCTGGATACCCGGCTGTATTGGCCCAATATCGATCCTGAGGTGCAACTGTCCTACAGTGCCGGTAGTGACGATCTGGCACGCTGGTTTGCTCGGGCAGACTCGGGTGCCATGAATTTTGGTGGCCGGGTGATGGCATCGCTATCAAAATCCAGTGCTGATCAATGGCGAGGCCCAGGTCAGGCTGCTGACCAGAATAATATCAGTCTGGCCGGAGAGCAGCAGTTTGGGGCCTTGACTGCCCGGCTGTGGTACACCCGGAGTGAGGGAGAGCAACATGCTTACCGGGCCTTGAGTGCTGAGCAGGCGAATGATTTGGAACAGTGGTATGACTATGCCTATAGCTCGGACCCGGAAGACCTGCATCTTTATTACGATCATAACCGTCAGCAGTTCAACAGCGACCTGTGGCTGCTGGAGGCTCGTTATCAGCTGTCTGACCAGAGTTATATCAGTGTCCAGCCTTATCAGAGTAACGAAGAGGGTGATTATTGGTCGGCGACCAGCTCCGGCATGATCCGGAACTGGTCGATTGATCATAAGGCCCGCGGGGTGCGGACAGAGTGGGTCCGCGAGGTGAAGGATACGCGTCTGAGTGTGGGGCACTGGTATATGACAATGGAACCGCCGGGGCCGCCAACAGCCTGGAAAATGTACCAGCCACAAGCGGATGGCAGTCTGATGTTTAGCAAGTGGTCTCTACTGGCCAAGGTGACGAATGAGCACCAGATGAACAGTGTTTGGACTCAGTTGGATCGCTCGCTGGGGAATTGGCACTGGTCAGCCGGGCTGCGCTATGTGCGTGAAACCCTGGTCAGCCTGGATTACTACAATACCGATGGTCTTGGGGATGTGTCTTATGCAGCAGCGCTGCAACAATCGAGTGGCCCGATGGCGGATCGTAGTGTTGATGGTTTTGATCTGGATGTCTGGTTGCCTGTAGCCGGATTGAGTTATCGCTGGAATGACGACTGGTTATCGAGAATTCATGTTGGCCGTTCGATGGGAGCGCCGTCGTTTTCATCCTGGAATCAATTCCAGTCCAATTATTCCACTTTTGCTGCCGCGGGGTTGACGGCCCAGGACGTGATGGATAAGCAGCGTATCGAAACCCAGGACGGGATTGATCTGGGGCTGACCTGGACGTCGCGGTTTCACTATATGGATCTGACGGTGTATTACGCCCGCTTCCGCAATAAAGGCATCAGCTATTACGACCCGGATGTAGCTGTTGTGTATTCGCAGAATGTGGGGGATGGGCATCAGCAAGGATTGCAGTTCGCCGGTGGTCTGGAAGTGACACCAGAGTTGAATTTGTTGGCCAATCTGGCCTGGACACACGCCGTTCTTGATAAGGATGTGCTAGGCAGTGGCGGCACGGTGATGGATGTGTCGGGTAACCAGTTGCCCGATGTACCGGTATGGACTGGTGCACTGGGCGCCCGTTGGGAGCAAGACCGCTGGTTTGCGACATCGATGCTGCGTTATGTCGGCCAGCGTTATGCTGATTCCGGTCATGAAGAGTCGGTGCCCGGTTATGCCCGTGTCGATATGGGTGCTGGTTATCAGTTGCCATTGGCCAGTGGTGATCTGTCGGTGGATGTAAATGTGGTCAATCTGACGGACAAGCGCTATATCGGCCGGATTAATGCCTCGGATGTGCAAAGTACTGGCTCATATACCTATTACTCTGGTGCGCCGCGTTCATATCTGATGACGTTGGCTTATATCTGGTAATTACTGGCAATAGCGGATCTGGCTGGCTGTCTTTGGATGGCTGGCCAGAGAGGCCTGGTGGCTGTTTCAGGTATTGCCCCAGGCCATGATGATAATGCGGCTTGCTGGTTAGCAAACAAGTGTATTGTGGTGTTTGGTTTATTCTCGTTAGGTGGTTTGTCTATATGATTACAGGTGGTGGGTTTTGTCACAGAACACCTTGGGTCATCGAGTTTATAAAATAAATAAAAATCAATAGCTTAGTATTTTTTCCATGATGGTATCAGCCTTGCTCTGTCTTTATATATGAAGTTTGTATTAATATAAACATGAGCAGTAGGATGACCAGTGTCTCACCTCTTGTGGGCTGGCTTCTTGGTGTTCTGACAGGAGGCAAGCGATGAATAAACAAAGTGTTGACCAGGCCGTCTCGCTGATGGCTGACCGGGTAGTGGCCATCCATCATGATCAATGCAATATCAGCTGGCTGGCCAGTAATGATGGATGTTGGTTAGAGCAACAGGTATTGGCAGGGAAATGGTCGATGTCTCAGAGCAGCCAGCCTTGCAGTCATCAGTCTGTCTGTGTACGGAGTGATCTGGTGGCACGCTGGACCGACGTTTTTTTCTGAGGCCAGCATATCGGGATCTTGCTAACCGTGACGTTGGGTTGGCGGAGTGACCAGGGTGAGCGATAGCGCTGTTACCGGTCTGCTGTGATGGTCTGGTTGTTGATGGTTCGTGACATTTTCAGGTGTTGGTCATAGCATGCCTTGGCATTGACGCGAGGGCTGAATGTCACAACTTACTGATTATCAACAACAGGTTGTTCAACACGTCGACGGCCACGCCCGAGTGGTGGCCGTTGCGGGTGCGGGTAAAACCACCACACTGACGCATTTTATTGCTGCGCGATTACAGGCCGGCGTATCGTCTCGCCGTATGCTGGTGCTGATGTATAACAAGGCGGCCCAGCAGGAGTTCCAACAGCGTTTATTTCGCCGTTTACCGGATCAAGCGGTACCGGAAGTACGCACTTTTCACTCGTTGGGATTGCGTATTTATCACAAGTTGATTGAACTGGAACAGTTGCCTGCTTTTGAGCGTAAATTGTTGGGAGATAGCGAAGTTGAAGGTCAGGTGTGGCGTTTGTTACAGCAATTGGCCGACGGCGACACCCGGCAGGAAATCCTGTCGCAACGAAAAAAATGGGTTGAGCCAGCGGTTGGTTTTATCGACCTGGTGAAATCCGGGCTGGCGCCTCCTCAGGCGGTTTATGAAGAGCTCGATTTACCCCCTCAGTGTCGTATGTTTATTGAGTTGTTTGAACGTTTTGAAGACTGGCGCAAACAGCAACGGCGTATTGGATTTTCCGACATGCTGTACGACCCGGTGATGCATCTGCGGCAAAATCCGGAAGCGGCGCGTTATTTTGGCGGCCATATGCAATGGATTCTGGTGGACGAATACCAGGATATCAACGGTATTCAGCAGCATTTGCTGGAACTGCTCCATGCTGGCCGGGGGTCGATGATGGTTATTGGTGATCCAGACCAGACGATTTATGAATTTCGTGGCTCACGGCCAGAATTTATTGTCAGTGGCTTTGCTAGCCAGTTGGGAAACGTCACTACGTATCAGTTACCGGAAACCTTTCGGTATGGACATCGGCTGTCGTTGATGGCGAATCATCTGATTCACCATAACCGGCAGCGAGACCCGGTGATGGGGTTGTCCCACATATCCACTCCGGCCACCCAGGTACAGTTGCACAGCTGCTCTGCCAATGCGGAAGCGCATCAGGTTCTGACGCTGGTGCGGCAGTGCCTGGAAACCATGCCAGCCCATCAGATTGCTGTGATCCATCGTCTTTGGGCCTTGTGTGCGCCGATTGAACTGGCCTTGTTGCAGGCGGGTATTCCCTATCAGCTGGATCATTCTCTCTCGGTACTGGAGCGCTGGGAGCTGGAAATCTTCTGGCTGTTACTGGAAATTGCCGCAGGCCGTTTTGGGGATCGCAGCCGGGAGCAGCGCCGCTCGGGCTGGTTGCAGATACTGACTACGCCGTTTCCCAAGGTACGCAGGGCGGTTCTGGAAGATATGGCCGATACGCTGGCGACGCACCGCGAGCACTTTGGCATTGCGTTACAGCAAGCGATTCCCGATACCCTGAGCCACTGGCAAAAAGCGCAGCTGCACGCACGGGCCGAGGTGCTCGACAGTGCCGAGCATGTGGTGGTACCGGTGCAGCGATTGCTGAACGCTTATATCGATACGACTGAATTGGAAAAAGGCATTGAAGACAGTGCTTTTTCTGCTCAACAGGTGGAAGACCGGTTACAAACCATCCGGGCGTTTGTGCGTTTTATGGCCGACTCCGGCGTGAACTCGAACGAAGCCCTGGAATTGCTGTTGGAACTGAGAGATCGCGCCCGGGCCCAGTCCCGTGAGCGACACGCCGGGGTCAGGCTGACGTCTATCCATAAAAGCAAGGGGCTGGAATGGCCGGTGGTGATTATTCCCGGCCTGAATGGCCATTACTTCCCGTACCGGCCAGAAGGCGAATTCAGCACTCCGGCCAGCGAGGAAAGTGAGCGGCGGCTGTTGTATGTCGCCATGACCCGCGCCATTCATCAATTACATCTGCTGGTGCCACTGCGATTGGTGCCGTCATCTTCGGGACGTAAAAGGTCAGATGAGCGCCCTTCATTACGGGAAAAGCCCAGCCCTTTTACGAGTGAACTGAATGTCAGTCGTAGTGATCAAGTGGCCAGTGCCCTGGAGCAAGGGCAATCCCGCCTGGTGATGGAAGGCGAGGTAGCCAGCTGGCTGCCAGCGTATCTGGCAGCACAACCGGCGCCGGTTGTGCTGGAGGTGAAGCCGTCCCGGGTACAGCCTGGGGTTCGCGGTGGTAACCGGTCGTTGCGCGATCCGGCCAAACCCACTGTGACCGGACAGCCACTGCCACGACTGGTGCATGCCCGCCTGGGAGCCGGTACCGTGATGGAGCAGGATGAACAGTATCTGATTATTCAGTTTGATGGCGAACGGACAACCCGGCGCCTGGATCGGGTATTTGCCGAGCCGCATATCCAGTGGTTGCATTGATAATCAGATCCGTCGGGTGGCGTTGCGGGCTGATGGAATCTGTGCTTTTGGCGGCCACACCCGTCACCGACTGGCACTCAGCGGGGCAGTTGTTATACTGGGGGCCCATTTCGTAGAGAACGACTTTGGTCGCCGCTGGTTTCCAACGTCGCATCCTGTCGCCTTTGCGTAGAATTCACTGCCCTTAATCAGGGACAAAAAACGGACAATCATCATGACAATTGCCCAGCACAAAGTCGTTTCCATTCATTATAAAGTGGTTGACGTTGCTTCTGGAGAAACTATTGATTCTTCTGAAGGCGCAGCGCCAATGACTTACCTTCACGGTGCCCAGAACATCATTCCTGGCCTGGAAGCGGCGTTGGACGGCAAAAAAGTCGGCGACGAACTGGAAGTCACCGTAGAAGCCGCGAATGCTTACGGTGAATACAGCGAAGACCGTGTGCAGAAAGTTCCGCGTGATGCCTTTACCGGTGTTGATCAAATTGAACCTGGCATGGCATTTACAGCACAAACTGCACAAGGCCCGGTTAATCTGATTGTTACTGAAGTGGAAGAAGCAGAAGTAACGGTTGATGCCAACCACCCGCTGGCAGGCAAGGACCTGGCGTTCAGCGTAACGGTTGAATCCGTACGTGATGCCAGTGAAGAAGAACTGGAACATGGCCATGTACATGGCGCAGAAGGCCACCAGCACTAAGCTGGTGCATTCTGCAACATAAAAACGGGCTGCCTTGGCAGCCCGTTTTGCTTTTTTGCTTTTTTCCTTCCTGGTATTGCCTGTTTCCTTCCTGGTACTGCCTGGCCTAGCGAGTCAATGCAGTCGACATGGAAAAGTCGAGCGGTTCGGGTGACCAGATCGCCAGCTCTGGCGCATAGTCCAGGGTACCGGCAACGCCGATATCAACCGCTTCCTTGCTGGTCAGCAAAGACATCAGGCTGCTGGCCATATCCGCAAAGCTCAGTGACAGTGGAATAACCAACTGCTGCTGACTGTTTTTTTCCAGGTTGGCTGGCTGCACCGAGCCGGATGCCAATGCGCTGTTGGCGGCAGTTACCTGATAATCCAGCCCTTTCAGATCAATCCCGAAGCCATTGGGGTTTTCAACATCAACGGTCAGTTGCAGCTCCATGCCACGCCAGCTCAAATCTGCAACACTGGCGCTGGCCAGGCTGATTTTAGGACGTTGCGGGATCGGCAGGGTCGTGGTGTAGCTGGCGGGCAGGCTGATGTATCCCAGTACCGGCAAATTAAACAGCAGGGCAGTATCAATTTGACAGGTTACTTCATCCTGGTCGGCAACCGCTTTGACAGCGTTATAAAGATCGCTGTAGCTGAAGCTGATGGGGAGCTGGGTGGTTGTGGTTTCGTTGGCGCTCAGGGTGAGGTCGGTGTCAGTTTGGTTGACGGTGGCCAAAGCATGATCTTCTACCGACATGGTCATGGTCAGACCGCTGGCGGGAATTGAAAAGCTGTTCGGGTTGGTAACATCCAGCGAGACCAGCAAGTCGGCTTGTTCCAGCCCCAAGGACTGGATCGACAGGCCACTGATCGTGGCGCTGGGTTTGTCGGCGGCGGTCAAGCTCTCTTTCAGAGCGGCACAGCCACTTAGCAGAATCAGGCCAGTGGCGGTCAGCGTAGGTAAAATCGGGTTCATAGGCACTCCAGTCTGCACATATTCAAGAGGTGCAGTGTAAGGCAAACCGGCGGTTAATGCAGGATCCCGATAGCTTTATGTGCTCTGGGGTATGATCGAAAGCAAATCAGGGGCAGTGTGAATAAAAATCACCTGAAAAAATGCTGATTGTTTTGTTGATAGGCTTGGTGAATGACAACGGAGCTGCGACAATAACCGGTCATTTGCTGCCGGATTGCTGTCGTGAACCTTGATCGCATAGATTTGAACCTGCTGGTGTATCTGGATGTACTGCTGCGTGAGGGCAGTGTGACCCGGGCGGCGCAACAGCTTGGTATTACTCAGCCAGCCATGTCCAATGGTCTGCGCCGCCTGCGTGATCTGTTTAGTGATCCGTTGCTGGTGCGTACTTCCGATGGTATGACGGCAACGGAGCGGGCTCGTGAGCTGCAGCCGATGATCCGTAAAGCGCTGGCGGAACTGGAAGCTGCGCTGCAACCGCTGGGCGAATTTGATGCCCACAGCAGTAATCGGGTTTTTCGCCTGATGGTCAGTGATTATGCAGAGTCAACGCTGATTCCTGAGCTGGTCAAGCGCCTGCGGGAAGTAGCCCCGAACGTGATTCTTGATGTGTTGACGCCATCGGATGTGACCTTCAAGGATGTCGAAGCGGGCAAGGTTGATATGGCCATCAACCGTTTTGATGATATGCCGCAATCGTTCCACCAGATGACGCTGTGGCAAGACGACTTTGTCTGCCTGGTGAATCATGGCCACCCGTTGGCCGAAAAATTTGATCTGGAAGCCTACGTCGCCAGTAATCATATTTGGGTGTCTAAAACCGGTATGGGCGCCGGGGTAGGGATAGACCCTGAGAAAGTGGTTCGCCTTGGTTGGGTCGATAACGCGCTGGCCAAGTTGGGTTATAAACGGCGCATTTCGGTATTTACCCGCCATTATCAAATGCCCGCCTTGCTGGCTCACAATAACGATCTAGTGGCGACCTTGCCGCGTAAAGTGGCAGATATGCAGGCGGAATCAGCATCCTTGCTGGTGGTGCCACCACCGTTCCCAATCCCGCCATTTGAGTTGAAAATGGCCTGGTCACCGCTGGTGCAGCATCATCAGGCGCATCGCTGGTTACGTCGTATTATTGTGGATGTGGCCCAGCATTGCTGAATCACATCCGTCGCAGATAGCCTCAGACGGCGCTTAAACGCATGCTCAGGCAGTGGCTTTCCCCAGCGGCCAGATTGACCCAGTCATCGGCGGCATTGGCTGTCTCAATACAGAGCATGGTTTGCCAGGCAGCATCGTCAAACTGGCTCAGGCGTTGGGCTTTTTCAACCCAGGGGTTCCAGACAATGGTGCTGTGGCTGCCACGGCTGTGAATCAGTAACGTGCGCTGCGGTGTAACCAGACGCAAGGGCGTTGCCTGCTGCAGATAGATACGGTCGGTTTCTCCCTGGAAGACGACTGCCCCTTGTTGCTGCTTGCGTTGCCAGCCAGTCATGGTGTCAATATACGAGTGTCCTGCCAGCCCGTCGATACGGGTGGTATGGATGTCTGGTGTCGGCAAGTAGGTATGTAACGCCTGACTGAATGCCAGGGTGGAGCGTCCGGTGTTGGTGGTGATCAACTGCATTTCCAGGCTGTCGGGGGTCATAATCCAGCGCGCTGTGAGCTCGGCGTTGCCTTGCCAGACCGACTGGATGCAATGGCTTTGGGGTAACGTCAGTTCGATTTCGATACGGTCGGCGGCTTCATACAGCCGGGACAGCGTCCAGCGATTGGTTCGGGCAAAGCCGTGAGCGGGTGGTTGTCTTCCGGCGATGGCATCCCGGACTTCGGGCGGGTTTTTATCGGCGTTGCCAAACCAGGGCCAGCAGATTGGAATACCGCCGCGCAATGAGACTCCTTGCCGGTATTCTGCGGTTGGGCTGAGCCAGATCCAGGAGGTATCGTCCGTGGGGCAAAAGGAGAGCAGTTGCGCTCCTTGTGGCAGCAGGCTGGCACTGAACCCGGGGTGTTGAATTACGATGCAGGGCAGCTCGCCGCGTTGCTCGAAATGGCAAAAGGCACTGGTTGAAAGACGTTCTTTTAATGACCGGTTCTGATGTTGGCGCATGGCTTACCTTGCAGAAATCGCTAGAATGGCGGGTTGCACCCAATAATGAGTGTGATTTCTTTCTACTGTACCGGATTATTTTGTGTGAACAAAAGCCAACTTAAGCCCTGTTTGCTGGCGCTGCTGGATCAGGAAATCGAGGTTGCCCTGGCCGCTGCCCGGACAGCCCAGGAAAGTGCCGCACATGAGGGTAACAAACCCGAAAACCAGTACGATACCCTGAGTCTGGAAGCGGCATATCTGGCTCATGGGCAGTCGGAACGTATTCTGGCGTTGCAGCAGGAGCGTATCCAGATCGCTCGTTGGGTGGTGCCGCTGTTCGGCAATGGCGAGGAGGAAGATGCACCGTTGGCGCTGGGAACTCTGGTCGGGCTGGAACCCGCTGATTCGCTGGGCAGCACGACGGCAGACAGACGCCGCTGGTTTTGGCTGACCCCTGTCGGTGGCAGAACCTTGTCGCTGGAGGGCGAGACGGTGCAGTTGTTGTCGATCTCGGCGCCACTGGCCAAACGCTTGCTGACCCTGGGGCTGGAAGATGAGCTGCTGTTGGGCTCGGGTCGCTGGCGTATTGTGGTGCTGAGTTGACATTGTTGCTGTTACGGGAATCTTGGTTCTGAGAATCATTCTCGTGTTTTTCAGGCAGGGCGTTACACTGTTTGTCTGTCACCTTGGTTGGGTACACTGATCAAGTCCGTCTGTTTTTTATCTGGAGCGGTAATGTCTCGTCCTTCTCCCCGTGAATTGGTGGTTCATTCGTCATCACGCCTGACGACTAATATGCAACGGCTGGTCTTTTCCGGCGATGCGCTGGCCGATTTTCCGGTCGACAGTGCCAGTGGTTATATCAAATTGATGTTTACCGCCGATGGTCAGCCGCTGACCCCGGCAACGGCGCTGGAAGGCCAGCGGCCTCTGATGCGGACCTATACGGTGCGGGCCTTTGACCCGGACAAGTTCCAGCTTACGGTTGATTGCGCCTTGCATAACCATGGCCCTCAACCGGCAGGACCTGCCGCCAGCTGGGCTGCACGTGCCCAGCCCGGTGAGCGGATTCTGGTGGGTGGCCCAGGCCCAACCAAGCTGATTGATAACAGCGCCGACTGGTATTTCCTGGCTGGAGATATGACGGCTCTGCCAGCAATCAGCTGCAACCTCGAGCAATTGCCAGCAGAGGCTCGGGGTTATGCCGTGATTGAGATTGCCTCTGCCGAAGACCGTCAATCACTCGAATGTCCGGCCGGGGTTGAGGTGATCTGGGTTGTGGATGAGACAAGCCCGGAGCTGGCGCAGGCTGAATCCATGGCAACGTCAAGCGCTCTGCTGCAGCGAGTGGTGGCGGCTGAATGGTTGCCCGGTCGTGTTGCTGTGTGGGCGGCGTGTGAGTTTCATAAAATGAAGGCATTGCGGCGGTATTTTCGGCAGCAACGCCAGACCGGGCGCAAGGAAACCTATATCAGTAGCTATTGGAAGTTGGGACGTAGCGAGGATGAGCACAAGGTCGACAAGCGTGCCGACCAGGCTCTTGTGGATGCGGCAGGCACCACACCCTGATACGCCGTGTGAACGGTGGCTAACGGCTGTAATATAGCGTAAAGCTTGCCTTGTCGATAGCATGGGCATTCAGCATAAAGCCAATCAGCGCAGCACTGGCATCCGCCGGGATATCGAGGCTGGGCTGGTCGAGGGCAAACAGGGTAAATTGATAACGGTGGGGCTGGTCTCCCGCTGGTGGGCAAGCACCACCGTAAGCATGGCTACCGTAGTCATTACGCCCTTGCTGGGCAGAGGCCGGCATCAAAGGTGAATGCATACTGCCAGCCCCTGCTTCCAGGGAACGACTGTCGGCAGGCAGGTTGAATACTTGCCAATGCCACCAGCCCGAGCCTGTCGGGGCGTCCGGGTCGTACAGGGTAATGGCGAAGCTTTGTGTCTCTTCCGGTGGATGAAACCACTCCAATGGCGGGGAAATATTGTCGCCGGTGCAGCCAAAACCAGAATACAGGTGTTGAATATCGAAGCGAGACTCCGGTTCTATGGTCGGGCTGCGAAAGTCAAAATGGCTGCCATCAGATCTGGCTGCCAGTGATGTTGCTGCGATGCTCAATCCGCCTATCATCGCCAGTGCTACTTTTTTCTTCTTATAGTTGCTGGAATCACTCAACATGGTGTTCTCCCTTCGTTGAATCCATCGACAAGGCAATTGGCGTGCCTGTTCCTTTGATCATATGTCATCAAGCATTTACATACTATTTCGGTAAATGGCATAGACAAACTCGATTTTTTCGAAAAACAGTCTACTTTAGGAGGAGTGAGGTAAAGAAATAGCGTACGAAAGTCGCTGATTATTGTGATCGTGACAAAAATCTCAGAATAAATGGCCGATTCCGCTTGAACTGTCACGTAGTATTACTAATATGCGCCATAAATTGTAAAGAACACACACATTGTTCACTTTGGAGAGAAATATGTTGACCAAACCATTATTGGTAGCCATGGCTGTTGCGAGCGCAACAATGGCACACGCCGACAAGGAAATGTACGTTACGGGTGGTATCGGATACGTTGAAAACGAAATTTATGACGAGCTGACTACCAGAACCGGTCATAACGTCAATGATTCCTGGACCAACGAAGTATCCCTGGGTTACATGGTTCTGCCTGCGCTGGCAGCAGAAGCATCCCTGACTTTCCCGTCGTTCTTGCAAGGTGATATGAAACCAGATGTATCACAGTATCAACTGAAAGGGTTGTACTTCTTTGGTGAGCGTCCCCTGAAACCTTACCTGACAGCAGGTTATGGTATCGAAATCCTTGATGTACCCCAGGATGGTGCACTCGACCGTAAAACCCATGTATTCAGCTGGGGTGGTGGTGTGCAGTATGACCTGAATGATGAGCTGTTTGGCCGTGCCGAGCTGCATATTGATGAAATGACCGATGAAGGCAATGAGCACGGTGTGTTCATGATGGAAATTGGTTATCGCTTTGGTAGTGGCATGACTCGCACCAAAGAAACCATCGTTGAAGAATTCAAGCCAGTTGAGCCCGTTGTCGTAGAGCCGGTTATCGAAGAGCCAGTCATTGAAGAACCTGTGGTTGAAGAAGTAAAACCAGTGGTGATTCCTGAGCCAGCAGATAGCGATAACGACGGGGTTATCGATGACAATGACGAGTGTATGGACACGCTTGCCGGCGCCAACGTGAATGCCAAGGGTTGTGCTGTATTTGAAGGCAATCTGCACGGTGTTAACTTTGAAAGTGGCAGCACTCGTTTGACTGCCAACGCCCGTACCATTCTGGATAACGCAGCCGCTGAACTGCGCAACTACCCGGATGCCATGGTAGAAATCGCGGCATACACAGATAGCCAGGGTGCTGAAGCATTCAACCTGCGTCTGAGCCAACAACGTGCAGACTCCGTTCGTAACTACCTGATCGGTAAAGGTCTGAGCGCGGATCAGTTGACTGCTCGTGGTTACGGTGAAGCCAGCCCGATTGCCAGCAATGTGACTGCTGCTGGTCGTGCAGAAAACCGTCGTGTTGAACTGAGCGTCAAGTAAGTCTGAAAGCACCAGTGGCACTTTGCCGCTGGTGCTTGTCTGTTTTTCTCTTGTTTGTTTTTCTCCTGCCTGTATCCGGCCTGTTCTGGCTGCTGTTTTCCTTCTGACTGTTTTCTTGACAACGATATTGTTGCTGATGCTGGATTCTGTTTCGCCAGATCTTCCTGTTTGTTTTGCTTTTGCTTTTATGGATCACGACAGTTGTTCGTTATTGACCGGACGTTTTCTGTGCGTTTGTGGTGGCAGGGGGTGTGCTCCGTTATGTAGCTGTGAACATTGTGAGCCAGCATTGGTGGAAATATTGACCCCCCGGAATCGTATACGCATTCTTTGCGGCGCCCGAATCCGGAAAAAACAATAACAAGACGGGGGTGACCATGTCTGATAGAGCCTTTCAGTGGGCTGGGGCAGAGTTTTGGCTGCTGGAACAAGTTCAGTTTTGTCTGCAACATCAACTGAATGCTTCACTGCAAACTTCCCACCATGGCGAAATTATTGTCGCGGGTGGTGCGCAGCGTTTTATTGAACATGATATTCCTGAGTGCGTGACCCGTCATTTCAGCCCATCCAGTAGTTTCAAGCACCGCAGCTTGTCTGCCGATGACCCGATGGCACTGCAAGCGCTGATTGGACGGCCGGTCAGGGAACTGCTCTGGCGTTGTGGCTGGCAAGCCTGGCATGGTGAGCCACTGCCTGGAGCTTGTCCTGATTGCTGTGGACGCATGGTGCTGATGCCTGATGACAGCCTGTTTGATGCGGTGGTTGAGACAGAAGGTCCTGTTATTCGGCAGCTGGCCTGGTTGTTATCGCGTCAGGCGATGACTGCTCGGCAACTGGCCAACCGGTCTGGCGCGCCCGCAGCTCTGGCAGAGCGTTTTTTTGCAGCTGCAGAGTGTGCCGGGCTGTTGGAATAAATAAACCTGGCTGTTCGCTTGCTGTTCGGTATTGTTCCCGGCGCCGTAGTGAATGGCCATCCTCGCTATATTTCCCTGTTCTGTTTGTGGCTTTGCTGTCAAGGTTGTAAATAACGACTGGCAGTGGTGTGTTTCCTGATGAATTTCCTCTGATAACAGCACGGTGTGAGTGCCGTTATTCATGGCGCTTGATTATCGCCGACAGGGTAGCTCCGTGTTCTGACGACTATTACCGGCAATACCTGTGGGTGGATGTTGGGGTATTTGTTAGCATCGGCTGCGGGGTATTCGCTGGATCGACAGTAACAGATAACGGGAGTGGCAGGTGCAAGTGATGGTTAGGTATTCAGAGCGTATAACAGCGATTCTGACTCTGTTGGTTATCCTGGCAGGAAGTAGTGCTTTGGCGGGTTGCATGACCACGACGGTCAGCAGTCGATCCGGTTTTGAAGTGCCGACGGCCGGGCCTGAAACCCGTGGCATTGTACGTATGCTGTTTGCTGGTGATATTCAGCCGGCCATTCGCATTTTGCCTCACTACCCCGACAAGGAATTCAGACGTGGCAAAGAGGGGCGGGTTGTCATTGAGTTTACGATTCTGTCAAACGGCCAGGTTGGCCTGTTGCGGCTGATTGAATCCAGTGGCGAATCCTTCGCAGAAGCCGCCGGGCAATCCATGAGCAGCGTGCTGTTCCAGCCCCGATATGCGGGTCAGGTAATCAGAGTTGAAGTGCAGTTTATGATTCTCCGAACGGATACCTCAGACTAGGCTGCTTATGAACAGACACGGCCGATGGCCATTGTTTTTAACGTTATGGATTGCGTCTCTGAAGCGGTCGTTTGCCGGGATGATTGGCGTGCTGCTGGTCGGTTGCTGTGGTTATGCTTCGTGCCAGGCAGACTCAATCCGGCCACTGGATGCCAGACAACAGCAGGCCGTTACCGATGAAATCCTGATGATGTTGTACCAAGGAAAGGATAAGCAGCTACAAGCCGCCAGCGATAGCCTGTTGGCGCAAGGTCCCCGGTTAACTCCACCGCTGCAGCGGCTGGCGCAATATGCCCGTGTCCGGTTTCTACTGGCGGAAGGCCAGCCGGATAGCCTGAGTGATGCCATGGATGTGTCATCAGGAATGGCGATTACCCACGGCGACCTGGCAGAGGGCCAGTTTGGCTTGGGCCTGCTGGCCCGACTGGATGTGATCCTGGCTGCGAGACAGCTGGGCGTCAAACCGGAATTACAGGTGTTTCTGCTGCAGACTTTGCAGCAGGCACTGGCGGATGCTGGCGGAGTGACGGAGCGTGAGACATCCAATCTGATGGCTTCTGTGCAAGTCATGGTGTGGATGGCGCAGTGGCAAGCCGGTGAGACGGTCGAAATGGAGAGGTTGTCGCAGCGGATTCCCCTGGATTCTCCCTGGTATGTGACGGCTCTGGTGTTAAGGGTGGTGCAGCCTTTGCTGCCGCTTGCCAGTGGCAGCAGGGATTGGTTGCAAGCGCTCTCTGCCACCACGACTGGATGGGTCGCAGATCCGGCCAGACTGGATCTGTTCCATCTGGATCAGGCGATGTTGCAGTTGCAGGTGCTGAATACCATGGGGGGAGCGTCGATGCGGCCGGTGTTGTTGCAGGCGTTATCCTTGCGATTACAGCAGCATATTGACGCTGTGCGGCAATGGCAGCACCCCGAACGTCTGGAGCAATTGTTACAGCACTGGTTGGGACAAGGAATGATGCCGGACAGCGCCGAAGCGGATGAACGTTTTCGTGCGTTTGTGGGGTGTCCGGCAGCCGGATTGATTGCTGCTGGGCGTCATGACAGTAGGCACTGCCAGAGTCTGCCGCTCCGTTATTTGAACCAGGCTGTACGGTCCCAGACGTTGCGTGCAGCCTGGGTCGATCGTCAGGAGTCGCAGGGGTTGCGAACACGCCTGGCAGCCCTGGCAGAGGTAACACAGCGGCTGGTGCCTGACGCTCGGGTATTGGTGGCCGGAGCGGCAGATGACAGCCGCACTGAGAAGGTCAGTGAAGACAATGGCGAAGGGCTGGAGGATGAGACCCTGTTGCGTGGCAGGCAGGCGGCCTATCAGTCACAGGCAGATTACTACTATCAACTGTCACAGCGACACGTGTATCTGAGTTTGTTGGTGTACCTGGCAGAGGAGCATCAGCGTTTGGCCAGTTATCTTCAGGTTGTGCAACAACAACAGGCGGAGCTGGTACAGTAAAAATCGGAATTATACCGTTATCTTTCTGGTGCTGGTTTTGAAGTTCTTGTTTTGCTTGTTCTGCGATTATTTGTTTGTTGCCCGGGATTGGGGCTATGGGGCTAAGTGCTCTGCAAAGGCATACCGGACCTGTGTGGTATGCCGATGCAGAGCGACCGCCTGTTACTGGCGGTCGGTCAAATCAATAACCCACTATTTGCCAGCTGGCTGGGTGATGGTGATTTCTGGCAGATCCGGCATGTCGATGGTCATTTTTTCGCTTGGAGCCAGGATAAAAGCTTCTCCGGTTACGACCGCTTTATCATTCTGGTTGGTGATGGTGGTGTCGATAACAACCTGGTTACGATCCCGCTTTTCTTTTACCCTCAGTGTCACGGTGACGGTATCTCCAATCATGATCGGGCGTTTGAACTGGGCATTCTGGCCCAGATAAATTGTGCCTGGCCCTGGCAGTTCCATTCCCAAAGCAGCTGAAATCAGAGCGCCGGAGTACATGCCGTGGGCGATTTGGCCTTTGAACTGGGTGGTCGCGGCAAAAACCGGATCAAGGTGGAGAGGGTTGTGGTCACCAGAGACGATGGCAAACAGCTGCAGATCGCGCTCATCAATGGTGTGGGTGCGCTGGCAGCTGTCGCCGATGTTCAGTTCTTCGTAGGTGCGATTGGTGATGGTTTCCATGATATACATCCGATGTCAGAGGTGAAAAATGACCAGTTCTGGTCGTTGGAATATAAGTGGACGGCAAGAGTGTAACGTGAAATCCAGCGCTCAATGCACCATTCACAGGTCATTTGCCATGCTATTGATCAGGATCACTTACTGCTGTTGATCCCGGTAGAGTGGATCAACCCAAGTGGTTTTGTAGCCATGCCAGCAGGTCAGACTGCACTTGCCCGGCATTGGTTTCATTCAGCATTTCATGGCGTCCGCCAGGGTATAACAGCGTGCTGATCTGATCATGGCCGCTGCGATGTAAGGCATGGTCGAGCGCTCGGATACCTCGGCCATATTGACCGACCGGGTCCTGATCGCCAGATAACAATAAGACAGGCAGCTGCGGTGGGATCGATGCCAGTGCGTTCTCCCGGGTGATGTTTGTCAGAGCGGTGAACAGGTTTTGCCAGAAGCCGGCGCTGCAATCAAAGCCGCACAAGGGATCGGTACGGTATTGCTGGCGCTGGTTGGCGTCGCGTGTCAGCCAGTCCCAGCGGCCAGAAGCCTGTTTGATCTGCTGGTTGTATCCGGCAAAGGCCAGTGCCCCGAGTAACGCTGAGGGTTTTTCCGCGGTATGCCAGTGTGCAATGACAGAGGCAACGATGTAACCCAGTTGGCAGCGCCAGCGTGCAGGGTAACCACTGCCCGATAATACCAAGCCTGCCAGACCTTCCACAGGGTGCATCGCTGTTGTTAATACCACAAACGATCCCATGGAGTGACCCAGCAAAATAACCGGGGTCGATTCCGGCAGTGTGGCCAAAGCTATCTGGCGAGCCTGGTTGGCATCGTTGATCAGTTGTTGCCAGCCGGTGCTGGTGTGGTGATGGCCGACGGGCAGGTGGCCGAGCGGCTGACGTTCTCCATGACCTTGGTGATTATGTGCCAGCACAGCGTAACCGGATGCAGCCAGTTTGCGGATCAAGGGTTGATAACGGCGCCAGTGTTCTGCCATGCCGTGATATATCTGGATCAGGGCCGTTGGCTCAGTGCCCGGCATAAACAGCTGGGCAGCAAATGTCTGACCGCTATCACTGGCTATACTGAAAGTATGCGCAGGGCTGACATCGTTCATGAAATATTCCTTTCCGTCGATAGTTGTCCCGGTTCGTGATTGTGTGGCAATCAAAAGCGGGGCGAAATGGTCGTGCAGGCGGCTGCAGGTTGTCTATATTGTACTATCCACGGGCCAGAACGGTATCGAATCGGTAATTCAGTATTGATTTGGGAAACAGTTTTTTGCCTGAAATTCAAAAGATGGTTACAATTCCAGATTCTGACTCACTAATTGTTTATGACGCGCTCCGCATTCTGAGCGTTATCGCGAAATAAACGAGCAGACAACGACGTATAAGAATAACCAATGTTGGGGTGTAAGGGGGCGGTATGAACGAGCAGTTCTTCCAGGAACGCTATCCGGAAAATTATCCAGGCACGATTGATGCCGATAAATACAATTCAGTCATCGAGCTTTTTGATCGCTTTGTGAAAAAATTTGCTGATCGTCCTGCTTTTATGTGCCTGGGACATACGCTGAGCTACCAGGACTTGGATGTATTGAGTGCACAATTTGCCAGCTATCTGCAGCATGAGCTGGGTTTGCAGCCTGGTGAACGTATTGCCATTCAATTGCCAAATATTTTGCAGTACCCCATTGTGGTTTTTGGTGCCATGCGGGCAGGGCTGGTGGTTGTGAACACCAATCCACTCTACACCGAGCGGGAAATGGAGCACCAGTTCAACGACTCTGGAGCCAAGGCGCTGGTGGTGCTGGCTAATATGGCCGACAAGGCCGAAAAGATACTCAGTGATACGGGGATCCAGCACGTTATTGTCACGGAAGTGGCCGATTTGCATCCAGGGTTAAAACGGATGCTGATCAATGGCATGGTGAAGTACGTCAAGAAACAGGTGCCGGACTATCATTTGCCCGGTGCGGTGACATTGCGGGCGGCCCTGGCGAAAGGTACAAAGCGCCCTTGTCAGCCGTATCCGTCTGCCGGCAATGATGTGGCGGTGCTGCAATACACCGGCGGTACCACCGGGGTGGCCAAAGGCGCGATGCTGACGCACCGAAACCTGATCGCCAATATGTTGCAGTGTCATGGCTTGTTTGTGATGGCATTGGATGAAGGGGTGGAGAGGGTGGTAGCACCGCTACCGCTGTACCATATTTACGCCTTTACGGTGCATTGTATGGTGCTGCTTGAAACCGGGAACTGTTCTTTGCTGATTCCCAATCCCAGAGATATTCCAGGGTTTGTCAAAACCCTGCAGCAGCACCGGTTTTCAGCGTTTGTGGGCTTGAATACCCTGTTTGTGGCCATGTGTAATCAGGAAAAATTCCGGCAACTGGATTTTTCTGGCCTTAAATTGACGATCTCCGGTGGCATGGCGTTGACCACAACCGCTGCCGAACAATGGAAAAAAGTCACCGGTAATGATATTGCCGAGGGTTACGGCATGACAGAAACGTCACCGGTAGTGTCGTTTAATCCGCCAGGACATATCCAGCTGGGCAGTATTGGTATGCCGGTGTCGAGTACCCTCTGCATTACCGTGGATGATGATGGCCATGAGTTGCCGTTGGGAGAACGGGGCGAGTTGTGCGTTAAAGGGCCACAGGTCATGAAAGGCTACTGGAAACGGGAAGCGGCGACCGATGAGGCATTTTTGCCAGGGGCTGATGGTTTGCCTGCCCGCGAATGGCTGCGCACTGGGGATATTGCCGTGATCCAGGATGATGGCTATATGCGTATTGTGGATCGCAAGAAAGACATGATTATTGTCTCCGGCTTTAATGTGTATCCGAACGAGGTTGAAGATGTTATTGCCGATCACCCCGAGGTGATGGAAGTGGCTGCTATTGGTGTGCCGGATCTGAAAAGCTCAGAAGCCGTCAAGGTCTTTGTTGTGGTGAAGTCTGAACTCAGTGAGGCGGATTTGCGCCACTGGTGCAAAGAGCGTCTGACCAATTACAAGGTACCTAAATATGTGGAATTCCGTACTGAATTACCAAAAACCAATGTTGGTAAAATACTCCGGCGTGAGCTGAGAGCAGAAGAGCTTGCCCAGTCCCGCTGAAGAAGGTACTCGGCTGGTATGATGGCTAACTAAAAAAGCGGATAAGGGAGAACCCTTATCCGCTTTTTTATGCGGGTCTGAGCCGCGATGGAGGCTTCAGAACGGCTGGCTCAGGACTGGTCCGGGCGTTCTTCCCCAACAATAATCGCTTCATACTGGCTGGTGATCTTATCCAGCTTTACCAGTAATGTTTCAGTCACTTCCTGAATATGTGGCACATCCTTACGCTTGTCGGCACTGTCCTGAAACAGTTTGAACGTCGCTTTGGATGCCATCCAGAAGGATGCAGCGGCTTCCAGCGATGCCGCCAGTTGTGGCGTGGTCAGACGGGAATGCATCAACTCACGCAGGGTGTGATCAAACAGCGCAATGGTGGCGTCGAGATCGTAATGGATCCAGTCGTTGTCATAGCCCCAGTAAATAGCCACACAGTTTCTGGCAATTCGCTGGGATAGCATACGCTGTCTGCCTGCGAGGTAGGCCATTTTGGCGATGTTATCGCCTTCATGTTCTGCCTTGCTGCGGGCAATATCATCACAGAGGGCGAGCAAGCGGTCATTATCTTGCATCAGGTTGCCAACCAGATTGAGGTCTGGCTGTGCCAGAATCTGGGGTTGGTGGATATCCCAAATGGCCTGCGTGTTGGCCAACAGCTTCTGCATCGCTTCGTCGTGATCTTCTTTTTTCAGTTGTTCCAGGCGCTGGTTAAACAGCATGACGCTCACATCGCGCTGGCTGTGGGCCGAACGAGTACTCACCCCTGCGCCAAGCATCAGATGATCTTTCATCATCCTCTGGCTAAGCATGATCAGACTGCCTGTTATAGCCACAACACTATTGGCTCTGTTAGCGGTGTAGTTGTTCTTTTTAGGTCGTTTGATCCAGAAAAACCAGATCAACACAACAATGAAGATCAGAAGCATTTGAATTCCTCCGCGAATTCTCTTCATGTGCCGTTTGGTCTTGACTACCAGGAGGGCTGGCGTTTGCCAACCTGGAGAAATAACAGTCAGGTGGTTTGATTGCTCTACAATGCAGCAAAAAATGATCTTATCGAAGGCCTGAGTCAATGAATGATTTCATCTGAGGTCATTTCGAACGTTAACTTTTTTTGTGGCCTGCCTTCTATCGCAACATGGCGGTATAGGTCTGATTTTTTGTCTAGTACATGACCGACCCTGGTGCAAAATATCACTTTACATCAGGATGAGTAGGCCTGGATTGTTACATGCACCTGAGACGCTGGAATATCCCTGTTGTTTCTCAGGATGGATGTAATGCCTTTTTTTACATATCTTTACTGTATTTTGATACTTGTTGTGTCTCTTGTTGGGCAATGGATTTCTTGTCAGAAACCACCTTGCCAGCGGCGATGTATCGATGCCCAAAAGAACCTTTGCTGCTTACAAGGATAGTGGAATTATTCACCAGTCGGCTTAATTTTGCACGAAATGAGTGCTGGGTCTGATTTTGTAATTATCTTTGGGTGATGTGGTATTTTTCTGCTACCAGTAGCTGTAAAGAAGCTTCAACTGTTTGTTTTTAATTAAAATTTAATAATTTTTATATGTTTTTGTCATATTTTCAGGTTTTTCCGGCTGTTTTATACAGCATCGAAATTAACAGAGTAAGAATTATAATAAGAATAAGACGCCTTTTTGGTTGGTGTTGTCTCGATGTGGGTGTTTTCTGTTGCTGTACTGAGAAGGCAGGGAAATCCTGCCGTGATTGGCGCGGACTGTTTGTGGCGAAGCAAGGCGGGATGACCGGTTGCGTCATGAAATGTCAGTGTTGACTGCTGTGAGGCGATGTGACGCGCATCGCCATAATGAGCGGTAACGCTGTGGCAGGTGATGACAGGTGATGCTGCAAGTGGATGGTAACTGGCTGAACCCCTGAATCGATTCGCTATCGTATGGTTTTTGCTTTGCTGATATAGTCCTGCGCTATCAAACAGGTGTTGGGCTGCTCTGGCGGCTTAACGTAATTGGGAATCCGGTGTGAGTCCGGAACTGTACCCGCAACTGTAATTCTGTGGCCGTGATGGGCCAGGAAAAGTCAGATACCTCCCTGGAATGGTTCTCTGCCCTGTCTCGACTAACGTCGTGCACGGGTGAATGAATGATTCAGTCTCTTGAATTTTGTTCGTGCGGGAAGACACGAACCATCTCCTTTCCCTGTGGATGCACATGTCGGCACGGTGTTGATGGTCTTGCTTCGTACGGCTTACTTTTGTCGGATATCTCCATGGTTGGTTGTTCCGGTCTGGCGGTCAATAAGCTGGTGCTCACGATTGATCAACAGCCGATTCTGAAACAGATCTCTTTTGCGTTAAAGCGTGGCTCGGTACTGGGCGTGCTGGGCCCTAACGGGGCGGGCAAAACCAGTTTGCTGCTGGCGTTGTCCGGTCAGTTGTCTGGCGCCGGTACTGTGTGCTGGCGTGACCAATTGGTCGCGGATTACCGCTTGAGTCAACGGGCGCGGCGGATTGCTGTTGTGCATCAGCTTAATGATACGGTGTTTGCGCTCAGCCTGCGGCAAATGGTACGCATGGGATTATTGCCGCATCAGTCCTGGTTGGGGCGACAGACCCAGGAGGACGACCAATGTATCGAACAAGCGTTAGATCGTGTTGGTCTGGCGACAAAAGCCGATCAGGTGTTTGCCTCTTTGTCTGGTGGTGAACAGCAGCGCGGCTTGATTGCCCGGGCACTGGTGCAACGGGCAGAACTGATTGTGCTCGATGAACCGGTCAATCATCTGGATGTGTATTACCAGCACGATGTGCTGGCTTTGCTGGGGCAATTGGCTCGGGATAACGGCCTGACCGTGGTGATGAGTTTGCACGATCTTAATCTGTCGGCACATTACTGCGACCAGTTGTTGTTATTGGATCATGGCGAACAAGTGGCTTATGGCACACCGTCGCAGGTATTGGAGCCTGGGCGTTTGCAGCAGGTATTTCGTTTGCCTTGTGCGGTACGTCACGATGCCGGAGCGTTGCGGGTCGATTTTTCACCACCAGCACCGATGGCTCAGACCGTCGCTCCGACGGGGCAGGATCAAGCCATATGAGATATCGCTGGATAATCCTGATCGCGGTGGCGTTGTTGTCGCCGTTGGCGGCGTTGTTTTTTGGGTCTGCCGACCTGCCTTTTAATACCGTTTGGCGTTGTCTCGCCGGTTTGCCGGTCGATCCTCTGGACCAATTGATCTTTACTGACCTGCGGTTGCCGCGGGTTGCTGCAGGCGTATTGGTTGGTGCTGGATTGGCCATTGCCGGTGCCTCATTACAGAACGTAACCCGTAACGGCCTTGCCGATCCTTATCTGTTTGGTGTAGTCGCCGGTGCCGGCTTGGGGGCCAGTGTGGTCACCGTGTTGATGGGTACGATGCTGTCACAGCAGCCGTTGCTGGCCTGGCTGCTGGGCTGGTTGCCGGTCGGCACGGCCTTGCCGTTGGCCGCGTTTGGTGGTGCCTTGTTTGCGGTGATGCTGGTTCAGGTTCTGGCTATTACTTCGTTCGCCCGCAGTTCCGAGCAGTTGTTGTTGGGCGGGGTGGCGATTTCGTTGATGCTGGGTTCACTCACCCATTTTATTCTGTTTATCGGTGAGCCTTTTGCTGCCAACAAGGTGCTGTTCTGGCTGATGGGCAGCCTGGGGCGGGTTGAAAGCAGTCAATTATGGCTGTTGTTCCCTGTGGTGTTGGTCAGCAGTGGTGTACTGCTGCTGCTTGGGCGTCATTTTGATGCCATGTTGCTGGGGGATGACAACGCTCGCACGCTGGGAGTGGATGCCGTACGCCTACGGGCGCTGGCACTGGTGATCTGTGCTGCCTTGACCGCTGCAGTCGTGGCGTATTGTGGTGGTATCGGTTTTGTTGGCCTGATGATTCCCCATATTGTGCGACGCTGGCTGGGCGTTACGACCCGAACGCTGATCGCAGGCTGTTTGTTGCTCGGCAGTACCTTTCTGGTTTGGGTGGATGTGATTGCCCGTTCGGCAGTCGCCAGCCAGGAAATTCCCATCGGTATTATTACCTCTGCTTTGGGCAGCGTCTTTTTTCTGTTGGTTATGCGTCAGCGGCTGGCCTGATCAGAGCTGACTGGAGTTTCGTTTATTTATGCATACGGTTTCTTTTGATATTCCAGCACTCGGACAGGCTGGTCAGGCGCAGATACAACAACGGATTGATCAGAAAACCAAACCTCCGGGGGCATTGGGGGCGTTGGAAGTACTGGCCGCCCAACTGGCCCAGATCCAACAACTGGATGGCGGCGACGAGGAAATCCGGATCACCCGGCCAACCATGCTGGTGTTTGCTGCTGACCATGGTATTGCTCGTCATCCCGTCAGTATTGCCCCTCAGGCTGTTACCAGACAAATGGTGCTGAATTTTCTGGCTGGTGGGGCGGCTATC
This sequence comes from Oceanobacter sp. 5_MG-2023, assembly GCF_030548165.1. NCBI lineage: Bacteria > Pseudomonadati > Pseudomonadota > Gammaproteobacteria > Oceanospirillales > Oceanospirillaceae > Oceanobacter > Oceanobacter sp. 5_MG-2023. Next base: position 35,393 of record NZ_JAUORS010000002.1, read on the forward strand.
AACTGCTTTTGTCAATCCAGTGATATGGCCTTGCAAGTGATTGATGCCGGAGTGATTCAGCCGCTGGAAGCTGATCATCGGTCACTGTTACGGCGTCGGGTTGGCCCGGGTAGTGCCGATTTTTCGGCCCAGTCAGCCATGACGGCAGAGCAGTACCAGCGCGCGTTATACCTGGGTGCAGACGTGGCCCGCGAGGTGATTGCCCAAGGCAGTAATGTGCTGGGGCTGGGTGAGATGGGTATTGGGAATACCAGCTCCGCCTCCGCGTTACTGGCACTGGCAGAAAACCTGGCAGTCGAGCAAGTCATTGGCCGGGGGACGGGCATTAATGATGATCAGCTGTTGCTCAAGAGTGAACTGGTGGGCCGGGGTGTGCAGCGGGTTCGGGCAGCGTATGCCGATGCCAGTCCGGCGGTTGCATTGCAGGAAGTGGGTGGTTTTGAAATCGTCCAGATCGTTGGAGCCATACTGGCGGCGGCGGCGCAACGGACGGTCATTCTGGTGGATGGCTTTATTGTCACGGTTGCAGCGCTACTGGCCTGTCGGATGGAACCCGGCTGTCGGGACTATATGGTGTTCTGCCATCATTCTGCGGAACCGGCACATCGTTTGGCGCTGCAGGCCCTGGAAGCCAACCCCTTGCTGGATCTTGGGCTGCGACTGGGCGAAGGCACCGGCGCCGCTTTGGCATTACCCTTGTTGCGGGCCGCAGCAGGTTTTTATAACCAGATGGCCAGCTTTGCCAGCGCCGGGGTCGAGGTCTGATGTCGAGTCTTCTGATGCAGTTACGCCAGCATTGGCAGTTATTACAGTTGGCAATCGGGTTTTTGACCCGTTTGCCAATGAGTAGTCAGTTGCTATATAGCCCTGACAGAATGCACAGTGCCTTGGGTTACTTTCCGTTGGTGGGGTGGCTGCTGGGGTTGTTATTGATGCCGGTGTATCTGCTGGCAGAAACCGGATTAGGTATGGCTCCAGCGGTATGTGTGCTGTTGATAACCAGCCTGTTATTGACCGGTGCCTTGCACGAAGATGGCCTGGCGGATTGTTTTGATGGCTTTTATGGGGGCCTGGATCAGCCTCACAAACTCCGCATTCTCAAAGACAGCCGACTGGGCACGTATGGCAGCAGTGCGCTGTTGTTGGCGTTGCTGTTCAAGTACCTGTTGCTGGTCGCCCTGGCAGAACAGGGCGAATTACTACTGGCGTTATTGATTGGTTATCCCTTGTCGCGGGCGATGGCGATTACCCATGCCCAGGATTTGCCGTATGTATCGGCACCGGGAACCAGTAAAAGCGATCCGCTGGCGCAACCCATGAACACCGCCTTGTTGATGCAGGTACTGGTGACGGGAGCGGCGGGACTGCTGTGGTTGCCGTTCTGGTCGGCATGGGTGCTGGTGATTGCTGTTGTGGTCATGCGATGGTGGCTGAAACGTTGGATGAGCAAACATCTGTACGGTTTTACGGGGGATAGCCTCGGTGCTGCCCAGCAATTGCAGGAGTTGCTGATTTATAGCGTTTTGCTGGCCCTTGCGAATGGCGGGCAACTGGCATGATTCATTTGATACTGGGAGGCGCTCGCTCGGGCAAATCCCGTTACGGCCTGTCTGTTGCCAGTGATCTGGCAGCCCGGCAACAGGTGAACAAATATTTTGTCGCCACTGCCACGTCATTCGACGATGAAATGCAGCATCGGATTGAGCGGCACCAGCAGGAGCGAGGAAAGGATTGGCCGCTGGCCGAAGTCCCGCTGGCGCTGCCTGAGTATTTGGCGCAGCAGTCCGGCCCGGGTGTGATGCTGGTGGACTGCCTGACGTTATGGCTAAACAACCAGTTTTATCATTTTCCTGAGCAGGATTTCCCCGCCTTGTTTCAGTCGTTGACCGAGGCATTACAACAGTGCCCGTTGGATGTGGTGCTGATTGCCAATGAAATCGGTTTGGGCGTGATACCGGCTGGCGATGTCAGTCGAAGGTTTGTCGATCAGGCAGGCTGGCTAAATCAGGCAGTGGCGGCAATCGCCGACCGGGTCACGCTGGTGGTGGCTGGTATTCCCGTGATTGTAAAGGAGGTGCAAGCATGACAACCGATATAACAACAGGCGATACGATTATTGACCTGGTTCGACACGGTGCCGTGGACGGTGAGGCGGCCTTGTATGGCCGTTTTGATATTGCACTCAGCCCCGTCGGTTGGCGGCAGCTGGAGCAGGCATTGGCCGCGATTACTGCTGCGGATACAAGCATAGACGCGATCATTAGCTCTCCACTACAGCGATGTCAGGCGTTTGCTGCTCACTGGGCGCAACAACAAGGAATGGCGCTGGATATTGTTCCGGCGTTGCGGGAGTACGATTTTGGCGATTGGGACGGTATTCCATTTACCACCCTGTTTGGTCCCCCGGAAGATAACCCGGATGGCTGGAGCGAACTGGAAGCCTTTGCCCAGTTTCCGGCCGGTAATCCACCACCGGGAGGCGAACGCATCGAACAGGTGTACGAACGGGTGGTACAGGGCTGGCAGCAAATAACGGAGCAGCATGGGGGGCAGCATGTGGTAGTGATGTGCCACGGTGCTGTGATTCGCCTGATTCTGGGTTACTTGCTACCGGTCGACTGGCGGGATGGCAACTGGTATTCCTCGCTGGCGATTCATTATGGCAGTCGCACCCGTATCCGCCTTTCGCCGCACCCTGACGTGGCACCGGTGGTGGAGTGTATCGGCTGGTTGCCTGCGGGCAGTGAGTCGTGCTGAATCATACCTGGCGATCCCCGGACACACTGATGGTGCAAGGCACCACCTCGGATGCCGGTAAAAGCTTGCTGGTGGCGGGCCTGTGCCGTTGTTTCCACAATCTTGGTATCGCGGTGGCGCCGTTCAAACCACAAAATATGGCTCTGAACAGTGCCGTGACCGCGTCCGGAGGTGAAATTGGCCGGGCTCAGGCACTCCAGGCCAAAGCCGCACGACTGGTACCCCATGTCGATATGAATCCGGTGCTGCTCAAACCCCATTCAGACACCGGAGCCCAGGTCATTATTCATGGCAAGGCCATTACCGATATGGAAGCCGCGGCCTATCACGATTACAAGACCACCGCGATGACCGCGGTACTGGCATCCCACCAGCGCTTGCAGCAGCAGTACGAACTGATCGTGGTGGAAGGGGCGGGCAGTCCGGCAGAAATCAACTTGCGCGACCGGGATATTGCCAATATGGGGTTCGCTGAAGCCGTTGACTGCCCGGTGATTATTATTGCCGATATTGATCGGGGCGGCGTGTTTGCCCAGCTGGTGGGGACATTGGAGCTGTTATCTGAGACCGAACAGCAGCGGGTGGCGGGCTTTGTGATCAACAGGTTTCGCGGAGATATCGGGTTGTTGCAACCGGGCCTGGACTGGCTGCAACAACGCACGGGCAAACCGGTGCTGGGCGTTTTGCCTTACCTTATGAACCTTGGTGCTGCGGCAGAAGATGCCATTGACACCGAGCAGCAACTTGATCACACCGACATTCGCTTGCGGGTACGTGTGCCGGTGCTGTCGCGTATCAGTAATCACACCGATTTTGACATGCTGCGCCAGCACCCGCAGGTAGACTTTGCTTATGTCGGGCCAGGGCAGCCATTAACCGGCGCTGATCTGATTATTTTGCCCGGCAGTAAAAACGTCCGGGCCGAACTGGACCTGTTACGTAAGGGGCGTTGGGCCGGCGATATCGCCCGCCATCTGCGATATGGCGGCAAGGTGATGGGTATTTGTGCAGGCTATCAGCTGTTAGGGGAAGCCATTCATGATCCCGAAGGTGTCGAAGGCCCGGCGGGCAGTGCAACAGGCCTGGGTTACCTGCCGATTACAACACGACTGTTCCCGGACAAATCCCTCACCAACGATCATGGCCAGTTGCTGTTGTATGACGATCATCACCAGATTGTAGCGCCGCCGATGCGGGTGCCAGTGACCGGTTATCAAATACACGTCGGACGGAGTCATTATCTTGAGCCATCGACGGCCCGGCCATTTGCACAACTGGATTCCGGCAAGAACCAACTGGACGGCTGTTATAGCGCCGACGATCAGGTGGCTGGAACCTATCTGCATGGGGTTTTTGATACTCCATCTGCCTTGCAGTCCATTCTGGCCTGGGCCGGTGCCAGCACTGACCGGATTGACGATTATCAGCAACAACAGGAGCAGGCGCTGGATCGTATTGCCGCTGCCTGTGCCGAACATCTTGATATCCCGGCGTTGCTGGCGTTTAGCTCGGCATCCAGGCCCCAAGTACCCACTCAAGAAAACAGCCAAGAAAACAGCCATCATCCATTATCAGGGAGCAACCCGTGAGCCAGCCACTCGATAAAAATGCAACACACAAAGCCAAAATGCAGCAACAGCAAGCCACCGTCGCCGAACGGGTCAAGGCTGCACAGGAAAAACGCGGCACACTGATCGTGATCACCGGTAATGGCAAGGGCAAGTCCACGTCCGGTTTTGGCACCATTGTGCGGGCACTGGGCTACGACTATAAAACAGCCGTTGTACAGTACGTTAAAGGCACCTGGCCCTGTGGCGAGCGAGATCTGCTACAACAACTGGGGGTGCCATTTCATGTGATGGGGACCGGGTTTACCTGGGATACTCAGGATCGGGAAAAAGACATTGCCGCGGCACAAGAAGCCTGGGCGGCCAGCAAGGTATTTCTGGCGGACCCGGATATTCATGTGCTGTTGCTGGATGAACTGACCTATATGCTCAGTTTCGAGTACCTGGATATTGACGAGGTTCTCGACGCTCTGGCCAATCGCCCGGTTGAACAAACCGTGGTGATTACCGGTCGGGATGCGCATCCCCGGTTGATTGAACTGGCCGATACCGTCAGTGAAGTACAGCCGATCAAACATGCGTTTGACGCCGGTATCAAGGCCCGTAAAGGAGTCGATTGGTGAGATTGGTTCATGGTATTGGCGGGCTCTGGCTGGCCACGGTCTTGGCGGTGCAGACCGCACTCGCCATGTCAGCCGGGACAGCACCTCAAGCTGTTTCGGTGACGCCTGCCGCTGCTGTGGCCGCCGACCGTCAGCGGTTGCGTATTATTGCGCTGGCGCCACATATCGTAGAGCTGCTTTATGCCATTGGTGCCGGTGAACAGATTATCGGCACCACCGAATACGCCAACTACCCTGAGGCGGCCAATCACATTCCCCGAGTGGGGTCGTACGCTGGTTTGCAGATTGAAAAAATCCTGCAAATGAAACCGGATCTGATCATCGCCTGGGGCACCGGGAACCCGTTGCCGGATCTGGAGCGACTGCAGCACTATGGTCTGCCCGTGGTGTATTCCGAAGTGACCCGACTGGATGATGTGGCCAGCGAGTTGCGCCACTTTGGCCAGCTTACCGGCCATGAAAAGCGTGCCGAGCAGCAAGCGCTGGCGTATGAGCAACGCTTGCAGCAATTACGCCATCGCTTTGCAGGTAAAGCTCCGGTGCGCGTGTTTTACGAACTCTGGTCGCGACCGCTGACCACGGTGGCGGGTAACGCCTGGCCACAGCAACAGTTGATCCTGTGCGGTGCACACAACCCTTTTGCCAGTCTGGATCAGGATTACCCCGGTGTTGGTCTGGAGCAGGTGATTGTGTCGGCTCCGGAAGTCATTATCCAGCCAAGCCACAATACAAACGACAACAGCAATATTGACGCTGATGCGGTTAACTGGAGTCGCTGGCCAACTATTCCAGCGGTGAAAAACCAGCAAATGATTCATCCGAATGCCGACAAGTTACACCGCATGACGCCACGGGCGCTGGATGAAATTCAAGTGCTGTGTGAACAGATCGATCGTGCCCGATAAAACCGTCGGCATAAAAACACTTTTTCGTGATGACAGGCCTGATCACGGCCTGTCCCAGTCGTAGTAATCTCGGTCAGTCTGTTACTTATGAGAATGACTGCCTATGACCCGTTCCCACACTGAAGCACTGATTTTCAACTACTACCAAGCGTTTAATCAACGCGATATGACGACCTTTCTGGATTTGCTGACGGCGGATGTGATCCACGATATCAACCAGAGCGAACGAGAAATTGGCAAGGAAGCCTTTGCGCGCTTTATGGAGCGAATGAGCCGGCACTACCAGGAAACGCTGAAAGATATTGTGATTCTCAGCAGCCCCGACGGCGAACGTGCCGCAGCTGAATTTGTGGTGCATGGCGAATACCTGCTCACGGATGATGGCTTGCCCGCCGCCAATGGCCAGCGTTATGTATTGCCTGCCGGGGCGTTTTTTGATGTTCAGAATGGCAAAATTGCCCGCGTCAGCAACTACTACAACCTCGACGACTGGATTCGCCAGGTCACCGAGGTGGCTGCAGACTGATGTGCTTCAGGGCTTGCTGCGCCTGGGGCGGGTCAGCCGGGTACGTTTGAGGCGCCAGTCAGGGATAACAGGATTCTGCCAGGAAGGCCCAAAATACGGCCAGAATGCAGCGGATATTGTGCTGGCATGAAAATATCCGCTGCGGTGCCTGTGCCGGTTTCTGAATCATTCCAGTGGCTGGCCGTGACAGGTTGGACTGGTCTCGATACAAGCGGCCTTGCTGGTTGAAATTACCGTCTGCCTTCTGGCGCTGACACGTCGTATAATGGCCGTTTGATTTCCCTCATATTCGCTGTTTTCAGGATCGCTTTTGTCTTCCGACCATTCTTCAGTCCCCACCTCTGACCAGGCTGTAACCGCCGATTCACACCCTGCTGCCATTGATGCGCGGGCCTTGCACCAGGCGATCGACCATTGCCTGATCCGGGATCGCCTGCGCTTGCGCCGCCAATTAAAAGAGCTGCTGGCCAATCAGCGTCAGCAGCGACCGGTAGAAACCGCTCTGGCGAAGCTGCTGTCACGTATCGAAACCAGTCAGCAGCGGGTGGCGCAACGCAGTGATCCGGTGCGCTTGAGTTATCCGGATTTACCGGTTTCGGAGCGCAAGGATGAGATTCTTTCAGCCATCAAGAACCACCAGGTGGTGGTGATTGCCGGTGAGACCGGGTCAGGTAAGACCACACAGTTACCCAAAATCTGTCTGGAAGCCGGACTGGGGCGTTATGGTCGTATTGGCCACACCCAGCCGCGCCGGCTGGCGGCCCGGTCGGTGGCGCAGCGTATCGCGGATGAACTGAGTGTCGAGCTCGGGTCGCTGGTCGGCTTCCAGATTCGTTTTACCGATCAGAGCAGCGACCAGACGCGCGTCAAGTTAATGACCGATGGCATTCTGCTGGCGCAAACCCAGCATGACCGCTTCCTCAATGAATACGATGTCATCATTATTGACGAAGCCCATGAGCGCAGTCTGAACATCGATTTTCTGATGGGCTACCTGAAAAACCTGCTGCCCAAACGGCCTGACCTGAAGCTGGTGATCACCTCGGCGACCATTGATGTCGAACGCTTCTCGGCTCATTTTGGCGATGCGCCTGTGATACAGGTGTCCGGTCGAACCTATCCGGTCGAGACCCGTTATCGGCCATTGGTACGGGAATCGGAAGAGGAGGCTGATCGCACCCTGTTCGAAGGGGTGCATGATGCCTTGACTGAATTGCGTAACGAGGACAAAAAAGGCGGTGCTCCTGGGGATGTCCTGGTGTTTTTACCCGGCGAGCGAGAGATCCGGGAATGTGCTGAATATTTACGGCGTGCCAGTTTGCCCGCTACGGATATTTTGCCGCTGTACGCCCGTCTGAGTGGTTCCGACCAGCAGCGGATATTCAAACCCCATGGTGGGCGTCGAGTGGTATTGGCCACCAACGTTGCTGAAACCTCGCTGACGGTGCCGGGTATTCGTTATGTGGTGGATGCCGGTGTCGCCCGTATCAGCCGCTACAGCTACAAAAGCAAGGTACAGCGTTTGCCGGTAGAGGCGATTTCGCAGGCCAGCGCCAACCAGCGTGCCGGTCGTTGTGGCCGAACCTCGCCGGGCATCTGTATCCGTCTGTATGAAGAGAGTGACTTTTTGGGGCGGGATGAATTTACCGACCCGGAAATTCGCCGCACCAATCTGGCGGCAGTGATTTTGCAGATGTTGCATCTGGGGCTGGGGCGGTTGCAGGATTTCCCGTTTGTCGATCCACCGGATGAGCGGTTTATCAAGGATGGCTTTACCCTGCTGCAAGAGCTGGAGGCAGTCGATAAACAACACAAGCTGACTGCTTTGGGGCGGCAGATGGGCCGTTTACCGACCGATCCGCGTTTGTCCCGCATGATGCTGGAAGCCCAGAAGCAAGGTGCATTAACGGAAGTGCTGATTATAGCGGCGGCACTGACAGTGCAAGACCCGCGTGAGCGACCGCAGGATAAACAACAGCAGGCCGATGAAAAGCATCGCCTCTGGCAAGATGAAGACTCAGACTTTGTGGCATTGGTGAATCTTTGGAATGCCTACGAAGAGCAACGCCAGGAGCTGACCCAGAACCAGCTTCGCAAGTGGTGCAGCAAGCATTTTCTCAACTATATGCGCATGCGCGAGTGGCGCGATACCCATCGTCAGCTGCATTTGCTGTGCAAGGATCTTGGCCTGACCGAAAACAGTCAGGTTGCCAGTTACGAGTCGCTGCACAAATCGTTGTTGGCGGGCATGTTGAGCCAGATCGGTTTTAAAAGTGAAGGCCAGGAATATCTGGGTGCCCGTAACCGCAAGCTGTTTGTTTTTCCGGCGTCGAGCCAGCACAAGAAAAAGCCGAAATGGATGATGGCGGCGGAGCTGGTGGAAACCAGCCGGTTGTTTGCCCGTACCGTGGCCAAGATCGAACCGGCCTGGATTGAGGAAATCGGCAAACCCTTGCTCAAATACCAATATTTTGAGCCGCATTGGCATGAGAAGCGTGGCCAGGTGGTGGCGTTTGAACAGAGCACCCTGTATGGCCTGATCGTTAATCCGCGCAAACGGGTGAATTATGCCCTCAGTCATCCACGGGAAGCCTGGGAAATACTGATTCTGGAAGGTCTGGTCGGACAGAAGATCCGTACTCGGGCGGATTTCTTGCAGCACAATATCGACCTGATTGCCGAGGTGACCGAATACGAAGAGAAATCCCGCCGTCGTGATCTGGTGATTGATGACAACTTCCTGATCGACTTTTATCAGGCACGTTTGCCCGAAGAGGTAGTGACTACCCGGCATCTGGAACGCTGGTACAGCAAAGCGACTGAGGCGCAACAAAGCGCTCTCAAACTGACCCGGGAACAACTCTTGAGTGATGCCGCTGCCGGTATTACTGATCGGGACTTTCCGGCAGAGCTGGAGTGGCAGGGGCTGCAATTTCCACTGAGTTACAAGTTTGCACCCGGTGCCATGGATGATGGGGTCTCGCTCAGTGTTCCCGTGGCGATGTTACAGCAGGTGCCTTCCGCTCAAGTGGAGTGGCTGGTGCCCGGATTTATTGCCGAAAAAGTAGCGCTGATCATCAAGGGCCTGCCCAAAGCCATCCGTAAATTGTTTGTTCCGGTACCGAATACCGTCGAAGATTTCCTGCAAGGGGCGCATGCCAGCAAAGGCAGTTTGTATTCTTTGTTGTGTGCCTACCTGAACCGGACAGCCCGGCCCCGTATTGAAGTAGATACCTTGAGGGCGATTGAGTTACCTGCGCATATGCTGATGAATATCCAGGTGCTGGAAGGCGGCAAGTTGATGGCGGAGAGTCGTGATCTGGAGGCATTAAAAACCGATCTGAATGAACTCAGCAAGCGTCAGATGCAAGGCATGGTGAAGCATGAGCTGCAGCGGGAAAACGTCCAGCGTTGGGATTTTGGCGATTTGCCCGAAGCCACTCAGTCTGAGATCAACGGTTTGCAAGTGCGGGCATTCCCGTGCCTGAAAGTGGACAACGAGCAGCTGCAACTGACCGTGGAAGCGGATGCTGATGCTGCCCGGCGCAGTCATCGGCGTGGGTTGGTGACCCTGTTCCGGCAATCGCTGAGCGAACAGGAGCGGCTGTTAAAAAACCGCATCCAGAAAAGTATGAACAACCGCTGGTTGCAGGCCAAGGGAATGGGTACCCAACAGTCCCTGACCAACGAGTTGGTCGAAGCCGCTTTCCAGCAGGTGTTTGTTCCGTTGGATGAGCCATTGCCCTATAAAGAGAGTGATTTTCAGCAACGCTTGTTACGTCGAGCGACATTGGTAGAGCACGGTGAGCAGCTACTGGCGCAATTTATCGAATGGCTTGCCCTGCGACATAAAATCCTCAAGAGCATGAGTGGGGCTGTCAGCCTGGATCGCGCCATGGCCTACAGCGATATCAAGGTGAATCTGGAGCGTTTGCTGCAACCCGGCTTTATGCTCGATGCCAGCTGGAAGCGGCTGACATGTTTTACCCGCTACCTTAAAGCCATGGAATATCGCATCGAGAAACTGCAGGGCAACTTGCCTCGCGACCGTCTGGGCATGAAAGAATACGCCTCGGTTTATGAGCCTTTTGTGAAGTTCACTGAAGGTATGGTGCTGGATGAACCATCGGAACTGACGGATTTTCGCTGGTTGTTGGAGGAGTTCCGGGTGTCGCTGTTTGCCCAGCCGCTAGGCACCCAGGAAGCGGTGTCGTTAAAACGGCTTGATAAACGTTGGCAAGAGTTGACAAGTTAGTGGCTGGGCGCTCTGGTGAGGACAGCGATTGGTCATTATGATGGTTGTCTTTGTTTATGGAACAGGCCGGTATTGAGATGCGGCTTTTTTCCATGCCTGCAAGCTGTTTTAATACCGCCCAAATGGATTGAGGGGATCATGATGAAGCTTCTTCTTGCGACGTTGCTCTTGACGTTGGCCAGCACTGGCCAAGCGGCCAGCGCTGATGACAATCTGGACCCGTGGGAGGGCTTTAACCGTCGGGTTTTTGCATTCAACGAGGTGATGGATAAATACGTGCTGAAGCCGACAGCTCAAGCGTACCAGTATGTGACACCACAAAGTGTGGATGATTCGGTGAGTAATTTTTTCTCCAACATTGGCGATGTGCTGGTGGTGGTGAATGACCTGGGCCAGCTCAAATTGACTCAGGCGGCGTCGGATACTGGCCGTTTTCTGGTTAACAGCACGGTCGGTTTCTTTGGCTTCTTTGATGTCGCAACCCATATTGGCCTCAGAAAACACAATGAAGACTTTGGCCAGACGCTGGGGTATTGGGGAGTTGGCACCGGCCCGTATCTGATGCTGCCGCTCCTTGGTCCAAGCAACTTGCGCGATACCGGTGGTTTGGTGATGCACTGGGGGAGTGGCCTGACCAGTTCCAGGATAGGTGACAGCGTCACTGAAGACTACTCGATGATCGCCTTGCAGGCTGTTGATTTGCGCGCCGACCTGATTTCCTCAGAAGGCCTGATTACGGGTGATCGGTATATATTCTTGCGCAGTTTTTATGTGCAACGGCGGGAATATCTGGTGAATGACGGTGTGGCGGCCGATAGCTTTGAAGATGATTTTGACGATTTTGACGACGAAGAATGGGATGACGATTGGGATGAAGACTGGGACGAAGGTTGGGATAAGGAAGACCAAGACCCGGCATCCACTGGCGAAACCTATTCGATGTGATTTTGAGTTGATGTGATGGATCGATAAAACCAAAAAGCCCCGGTGATAGATAAACACCGGGGCTTTTTTTATGCTCGACTTTCTACATCTTTACATCTTTACATCGTTTTTCCAGCGCTTTGCCGGGCGCTGTTTTTCGGTACCGTCTTGCGAGCAAGGCATGACGGGGAATTATTGCCCGCGTTTGGGTAATACGTTTTTAAGCTTGTCGTACATGGTCAGGATCGCTGTTTCGGTTTCGTCCCAGCTGATGCAGCCATCAGTGACGGACTGACCGTATTCCAGCTCATCCAGGTTGGCCGGAATATTCTGGCGACCGTGCTTGATGTTGGATTCCACCATCAGACCGATAATGGACTGGTTGCCATCCAGGATCTGGTTGGTGACGTTTTCCATAACCAGTGGTTGCAAGGCCGGGTTTTTGCTGGAGTTTTCGTGCGAGCAGTCAATCATGATGTTTTGTGCCAGCCCGGCTTTTTCCAGCGCCTGTTCAGCCAGGGAAACATTGACGGAATCATAGTTTGGCTTGCCGCCACCACCGCGCAAAACAATATGACCATACGGGTTGCCCTGGGTCGTCACAATGGCTACCGAACCTTGCTGGTTAATACCGAGGAAGCGATGCGGATTGGCGACCGACATCAAGGCGTTGGTCGCGACTGACAGGCTGCCATCGGTGCCGTTCTTGAAGCCGACCGAAGAAGACAGGCCGGAAGCCATTTCGCGGTGAGTCTGGGATTCCGTGGTGCGGGCACCAATGGCAGACCAGGTGATCAGGTCTTGCAGGTACTGCGGAGAAATCGGATCGAGTGCCTCGGTAGACAGCGGCAGACCCATTTCAGACAGGTCTTGCAGCAAGCGCCGGGCAATGTGCAAGCCTTCTTCAATCTTGAAACTGTCGTTCATGTAAGGGTCGTTGATCAGACCTTTCCAGCCAACGGTTGTACGGGGTTTTTCAAAATAAACCCGCATCACCAGATACAGGGTATCGCCGACTTTTTCAGACAGCGCTTTCAGGCGTGTGGCGTAATCTTTGGCGGCATCGACGTCATGGATTGAGCAGGGACCAATAACAATAAAAATGCGATTGTCCTTGCGATCCAGAATATCACGAATCACCTGGCGGCCTTGTTGTACACAGCTGACGGCGGCTTCGGAAATAGGCATTTCCTGTTTGAGCTGATCGGGGGTGATCAGGGTGGTAATCGACTCGATGTTCAAGTCTTCGACACGGTTGTCTGTCATAAAAATCCTGATGATGGTTGACGCTTGTATGTTGGGCCAGATCGCTCGACGGTCAGTATAGCCAGCTCTGCTAAAGCGGGCGGCATTTTGGGCGGTGGCGCTGTTATAATTGAGTGATTATGACAAATACAGCTCAAAAAGCACATTCAGCAAATGAAACAGGTGTATTACGCATGGGGCTGCCGATGTGGTTTTTGCCGCAATGGAAAGGGCAATTGCTCTCAGCCGATCAATCCAGCGCCAGTGCCCTGGCAGAATACAGCCAGGTCTTTCGCTCGATTGAGGGCAATACGACGTTTTATGGTTTGCCTGAGGCGGCGCGGCTACGGCAGTGGCTGGACCTGACAACAGAAGACTTTCGTTTTTGCTTCAAGCTGCCTCGGGCAATCAGTCATGCAACGGATATTCAGGCGGCTTTGCGAGGCTTGCCAGGACGAGACCTTGCAGCTTTTCTGGAAGTGATCCTGGCCCATGCTCCCGACAAACTGGGTGTGTTGATGTTGCAGCTTCCCGGACGCTTGGGGGCCGACCGTGCCGGAGCGGTTCTGGAGGCTCTGGATTATTTGCTGGGTGGTCATTTCAGTGGCGGTCAGGGCAGTGGACTGGCATTGGATATTGCCGTGGAATGCCGGCATCCGTCGTTTTTTGACAAAACCCATCATGAGCCCCGATGGTTGCGGGCGTTGGCCGATCGCCAGATTGACCGGGTCGTGTTTGATACTCGGGGCCTGATGGCAGATAAGGGCTCGTCTGCAGCGCTACTGGATGCCCAGCGTAAAAAGCCAGCCATGCCAGTACACCCGATCGCGACAGGGCGTTGCCCGGTGGTGCGTTTTATCGGCCATCCTCGTTATGAAGACAATCAGCGCTATTTCCAGCAATGGCACAAGAAGTTGAGCCAATGGCAGCAGCAGGGCAAGTCGCCCTATGTTTTCTGGCATACCGTGGGTAATCACGATGTGCCGCAGCTGCATCGGCGGTTGCTGCAAGAGTACTGGCAGCAGCCGGTTGTCTGGCCCGGAGAAAGTGGCATTCATCAGACCGCGGATTTATGGGGCTGATGTGCAGGTACAGGGTTTGGCCCAGGCCTGGCAAGGCTGATGGTTCAGAACAGCGCGTATTTAAGGCCCAGTCCAAACAGCAGGCTGGCCAACAAGCTGCGCAAAACATTTTCCGGGATATGTCGGGCCAGACGGCTGGATACCTGAATTGCCGGGATGGAGCCAATCAGCAGAGCGCCCAACAGCATAAAGTCAACATGCCCCATATACATATGTATCAAACCGGCTGCCAGTGTCAGGGGGACCGCGTGGGCGAGATCCGTACCCACCACATTGGTTGAGCGCAGCGCAGGGTACAGAATCATCAGGATCGCAGTACCAATGGCACCGGCGCCCACCGACGACAAGGTGACCAATACACCAAGAACAACCCCCATGGCGATGGTTAAATGACCAATGCGGGCAGGGTTGTCGCCAAGCAGGCGGTTGGACCAGTACTGGATCGTGGTGCGAAAAACGATGGCACAGGCCGTGAACAGCAGCATGGCACCCAGCACGCTGGTCAGAATATGGCTATATTGCTCTGGGTTATCAAAGAGCTGGTTCAGTATTACACCGGTGATCAAGGCGGAGGTTATACTACCCAGTGCCAGTTTGCGCATAATGCCCCAGTTCACATGGCCCTGCTTGTGATGCGATATTGCGCCAGAGACCTTGGTGATTGAGGCGTACATCAGATCGGTACCAATCGCGATATGGGCAGGAAAACCAAACAGCAGCAGCAGAGGAGTCATCAGCGCGCCGCCGCCGATGCCTGTCAGGCCAACAATAAAACCAACACCAGCGCCGGCGAGGATATATAACAGAAAGTCCATGTTTGAGGTCTACACTGCCGAGAACGGAAAGAGGATGTGATGGTACTCTAACCGAGCACCTTCTATACTTAAAAAGAATATTTGATTATATTTTTATAACTGAATTTCTGGGGAGGTAGCATGAAGCTACAGCAGCTTAAATACATATGGGAAGTAGCCCACCACGATCTGAATGTGTCTGCCACCGCTCAGGTGTTGTACACCTCGCAGCCAGGCATCAGCAAGCAGATTCGTCTGTTGGAAGATGAGCTGGGCGTTGAGATTTTTGCTCGCAGTGGCAAGCACCTGACGCGGGTTACCCCTGCCGGTGAAGAAATTCTTGCGGTAGCCGGAGAAATCCTGCGCAAAGTCGAAGGTATCAAGCAAGTTGCCCAGGAATTTAGCGATGAAACCAAAGGCTCCCTGACGCTAGCCACCACGCATACCCAGGCCCGTTATGCCTTGCCAGGAGTGATCAGCGTCTTTATGAAGCAGTATCCTGATGTGGCGCTGCATATGAACCAGGGGACGCCAATGCAGATTGCAGAGATGGCGGCCAATGGTACCGTCGACTTTGCCATTGCGACGGAAGGCATGGAGCTGTTCAGTGATCTGGTAATGATGCCGTGTTACCGCTGGAATCGCAGCATACTGGTACCTGCTGATCATCCATTGGCGCAGTGCCAACAGCTGACGCTGGAGCAGGTCGCCAATTATCCGTTGGTAACATACGTCTTTGGTTTTACTGGGCGTTCCAAGCTGGATGAGGCTTTTAAAAGTCGAGGGCTGACACCGAGAGTGGCGTTTACTGCCGCGGATGCCGATGTGATCAAAACCTACGTACGGTTAGGGGTTGGTGTTGGCATTATTGCCAGTATGGCGCTTGATCCAGTGCAGGATAAAGATCTGGTCGCGATTGATGCCAGCCATTTGTTTGCGCCCAGTGTGACCAAGATCGGTTTCCGAAAAGGTACCTTCCTGCGTGGTTTTATGTATGACTTTATTGCCGGGTTTGCGCCACATTTGACGCGAGAGCTGGTGGATGCGGCGGCACAATGTGGCAGTAAACACGATGTGGAAGACGTATTTGATGGGATCAAGCTGCCGGACGTCTGACCGTAGCCGGTAGGGGGGACCCGCCGGGGTTGGCAAGCTGTCTGGCAGGCAAGCCGTTTACACCGTTACAGCACTGAGGCACTGAGGCACTGAGGCTGTAATCGCGAGGTAGCGCATGGGTGCCAGGCCCTGATGGAACTGGCAACCGCAGTGCGCAAGCCTCCGCCTAGGCGGAGAGTCGTTATCCCTTGCTGATGATATTGGCGCTGTGCAGGCCACATTCCTTATGGGTTTCTTCTTCCCACCACCAGCGACCTTCCCGCTCGTGCTGGTTGGGTAGTACCGGGCGTGTACAGGGCTGGCAGCCGATGCTGACAAAACCACGGCTATGCAGCGGGTTGTATGGCACATCAAACATCTTGATGTATTCCCACACCTGCGCGGATGTCCAGTGGGTTAACGGGTTGTACTTGATTAA
The DNA here is from genome assembly GCF_030548165.1 of Oceanobacter sp. 5_MG-2023. NCBI lineage: Bacteria > Pseudomonadati > Pseudomonadota > Gammaproteobacteria > Oceanospirillales > Oceanospirillaceae > Oceanobacter > Oceanobacter sp. 5_MG-2023. The sequence goes on from NZ_JAUORS010000002.1 coordinate 51,606, forward strand.
CTCCCCCTGGCGGCCGGGTGATGCATCAACCTCGATCATTTCGATATTGCTGCGAGTACCGGGGCTCTGGTCACGGCGTTGGCCGGTGATCCAGGCATCCAGGGTGGCCAGTTTGTTTTTTAACGGCTGGATTTTACGAATCCCGCAACACTCTTTATGGCCGTCTTCGAAAAAACTGAACATGCCCTTGTCGGAGGTAAACTCCTGCAGTGCCTGCTGGTCCGGCGTTTGTACCTGGATCTTGATGCCATAGTGCTTGCGTACGGCTTCGATAAATTCATAGGTTTCAGGGTGCAGGCGGCCGGTGTCGAGAGTGAATACCTGAACATCCCGGCGAAGCTTGACGGCCATATCGATCAGCACCACATCTTCGGCACCACTGAACGACACGGCAATGGCGTCGTGCTGTTCAAGGGCGTAGCGAATCAGGTCTTTGGGGCGCTGGCTAGCATACTCTGCATTAAGTTGGGTGAAGTCTGTCATCTGGCTGAACCGCTAATTACTGGAAGTTTGGTTAAATGGTAGCACGCCACTTTTAGGTCAAAAAATACTAATAAAGAATATTGTTATTTCATTATGGTTATAAAGTCAGTGTTTTTAAGCTGCGCGCCGTTAAGGCTCAATACCATCAGCTGGCGGTAGCGTGGCAGGGTGCTGGTAATCATTTAACCAGAAGGAATTCTGTTATTTTGTCCTTGCTCTTAAAAGCTAACAGATCGTTGTTGAACCTTAAACCTCCGTTCCCCCCGGCGGTTGTGTTATAGCAGGCAACTGGCTAGAGTACGGCGGCTGAAAATACCCCGAAAAACTTCCTCGAATCGCGGAGATATCATGGAAATCGCATGTTTGGACCTTGAAGGTGTTCTGGTTCCTGAAATCTGGATTGAATTTGCCAATAAAACCGGGATTGAGGCGCTTAAAGCCACAACCCGTGATATTCCTGACTACGACGTGCTGATGCAGCAACGTTTGGGTTTATTGAAACAGCATGGTTTGAAAATCCAGGATATTCAGGACGTGATAGCGACCCTGTCGCCACTGGAAGGGGCTGCGGAGTTTGTTGACTGGCTGCGTGAGCGTTTTCAGGTAATTATTCTGTCCGATACGTTTTATGAGTTTTCCCAGCCATTAATGCGTCAGCTGGGTTTTCCAACGCTGTTTTGCCACCGCCTGATTACGGACGAAGCCGGTAACGTTGTGGATTATAAATTGCGTCAGGCCGATCCCAAGCGGCAATCGATCCGGGCCTTGCAAACCATCTACTACCGCACCATTGCGGCCGGTGACTCCTACAACGACACCACCATGCTGGCTGAAGCCGATGCTGGCATTCTGTTTCATGCACCGCAAAATGTGATTGACGAATTTCCGCAATTTCCAGCAGTGCATACGTATGACGATTTGAAAAAGGCGTTTATCAAAGCCAGTAATCGTGAACTAAGTCTCTGATCCTGATGTGATTTAATGCATGTATGGTCAAGTATTGTATTTGATGTCATGTATCCACTGTAATACGTATTGAGCGATTGGCGGATTGTCCGTCAATCGTTCATCGGTTTTGTCGTAATGGGCGGTAAGGGTGTGTTGAATAGCCAATACATCTTTTTAGGTCAGCCAAAACAGTGTAATTTGGCGATGACATTCATGGGCAGGTACCGCTGACAGCCAGAATGACAATTAAATCGGGAAGTTATTACAGTCGCGACTATACTAGGCGTTCGTGACAGTGTGTTTTTTAAGAAAGCTACGTTATTCAAGATAAAATCTGGTTGGATGTCGTTTTTGCCATGGTGGCCAGAGCATCTTCAGGGATTTTCCAGTACTTGTAATTCCTTTGCTGATAAGTGATAAACGGGTTCTGAATATGTATCAGCAATGGCTGATTTTAAGTATGACCAACAGGCAATGGCGGGAGAATCCAGTCAGGAACTCCAAGAGAGAAACTGTCAGATGGTTGCTGGCATTTGTGCTGTGTGGGCTTGCCCCAACCGTTCTGGCTGACAACGTGGTGATTTCCACCGGGCAATCGCATCTGGAAGATCACAAAACCTACGATCAGACTCCAATGACCTCTTCCGGCAGCAGTACGGTGACGCAGCATTCGTCAAGCGCCGGTCAATCGTCTGCTGCCAGCCGTTCTCCGGTAATCCGCTCCGCCGCCAAGGCGCCGGCCGCTGCGCCGGTCAAAACAACAAAACCGGTCGCCAAAGAAAAGAACACCACGACCACGACGGTCACCTCGACTCCCAAAACAGCAACTGCCAGCAACCTGCCAGCCGCTGCGGTAAGAATCGAAGAACAACGCCGCAGCAGTTTTGCTTTGCCGGTTCCTTCGCAGGAGCTGACAGGGGTTGCCCGTACTGAAACGGCCGACACCCCCAGTGGTCATGGTGAAGGGCAAGAGCATGGTGGCAGTGCCGCTGTTGCAGAAGACGAGTTGATGGAAATTCTCGCTGGCAGCGTAGAAGTCGGTGCCGGGAGTGATAGCTCGCCAGAAATCACCCAGCAGGTAGTTAATCCACCAGCGGTCAGTGCTCAGGTGGTCAGTCCGCAAATGACCAGTCAACAAATGACCAGTCCGCAAATGGCAGTGCCACAGGAAGTTGTTCCTCATGTGGCGGAAATACAGCAACACAGTGCCCCGGTAATCAAGTTGCTACCGGCGGATCAGGTCAATCAGTTACAGTCCCGGCGGCGGGTTCAGCCCCAGGAAGCTGCCGGTATGGTGGAAGTGCCGGCGGCAAATCATAGTGGACGCGTCGTGGTCAAGGAGGAAGTGAATTACCGGCCACCGGCTGAAGTAACGTATTTGCCTCCGCAACCACTGGAAGCAGACCGCCATCTAGGTGCTGCTGATACCACTCGATCATCCGTTCCTGCGGCCAGGGTATCTCCGGGTTATACCCGTTCCAATGTGGTTGAGGTCGCACCAATGCCGACGTCTGAACTGGTTTCCAGAAACAGCTCCGGCAGTACCGGAGTGTCACACCGTCAAGGTGTAAAGAATATTGGTTCCCGCTCCCGGTCGGTTAGTAGCAATACAACCCAAGGGTACACCCGGTCAGAAATTATCGAAGTGGTGCCGATTCCTGCTTCGGCACTGGTTTCCAAAAAGACGGTTCGGGATACCGGGACAGTCCAGCGCTCAGTCCCGGCTTATGTGGCCCCCAAGGCATCGTCTGGCAAGAGTGTGGCTGGAGTGAGCAGCTCTAAAACCCTTGCCACCAAACCTGCGGTGACCAGTCAGCGGGCATTGCCAACGCCGTCCAGCAGTCTGACGCTGAACAAAACAAAGCCGGTGGTCAAGTCGCCTGCGGTGAATCAGGCAGCGACGTCATCGGTCAAGACCACCAAAAAAGTGCCGGCAGACTTTCCGCGCTGGAATGCCAATCGTGATCTGAATAATCCCGGTGCCGAACCTGCGGCGACAACAACCAGTAAAGCCAGGAAAACACCAGTGGCTGCAACCCCTGCCAAGTCACAAGACGAGGCCAAGGCTGAGTCCGCTGTTGTGGCCAAGGCGGTAACCGTGGTCGAACCGAGGGAGCCGGCCAAAGCGGCGGCACCAGCGAAGTCGACCACACCAATCCGGTCAGTCAAGCCAGCCAAAACAACGGCAGCCAAAAAATCGTCGACCACCAGCACCGGTACGACCGTGATCAGCAAGCAGGATGCGGTAATGAACATCAAGACGCGTGAAAGTGGTGGGCAGGTAATATACCGGATCGATCAGTAGCCATGGCTGATGACCGGTCTGGTTGGCTCTGAACGATGATGTCAGCCGATGATATCCAGCAGCGCCTGAACCTTGCTGTATAACTCGTCGTATTCCCCTGTTGCGGTAGAATCCTTGACCACGCCGCCACCGGCCCAGCATTCTGCCCCCGTTGTGGTCGCCACGACCGAGCGGATCAGAATATTGAAATCAGTTTCCCCTTGATCACTGAAGTAACCAAAAGAACCGCAGTACAGGCCACGGCTATCGGGTTCCAGTTCCTGGATGATTTCCAGTGCCCGTTTTTTGGGTGCGCCAGTGATCGAGCCACCAGGAAAAGCACTTAATACAGCCTGCAACGGTGAAATATCCGCTTTCAGCTGTGCCTGAATGGTGCTGACCATATGGTGGACATTGGCATGGGATTCAATATCAAACAGCTTGTCGACCTGAACACTGCCGGTGCGCGCGGATTGCCCCAGGTCATTACGTAACAGATCCACAATCATCAGGTTTTCCGCCTGATTTTTTTGACTGTCGGCCAGCCACTGGCGATTGGCCTGGTCTTCGCTGGCGGTTTTCCCCCGGGGGGCGGTGCCCTTGATCGGGCTGGTGGTCATCTGGCGTTGGCGGATACGCATAAAACGCTCCGGACTGACACTGAACAGCGTCAGGAACTGGCTCCGGAAATAGCAAGAAAACGGCGCATCAAAATGCTCCAGTAATCCGGCTGGTGCCGCATCGGTCAGATCGTTTTGACAGCGAAAAGGCATGGTCAGATTCACCTGATACACATCACCGGAAAGGATGTAATCCTGCACCTGATTGAATGCCTGTTCATACTCGCGGGCATTCCAGCGGGCTTGCCAATCGGGTTTGTCTGGTTGTTGGAGCTGAAGAGCGGTGTCGTGAGTATCTTGTTGCTCAAGCGCTTGCTGTAACTGCGTAATCAGCTCGTGACGGTATTGGCCAGTCAGAGGCTGTGGGCTGCGAAGGGTGACGGTGTCTGCGTTGAAGTCGAGTAGCAGGCTATGGGGATAATAATGAAATTCTGCCAGCGGTGGTTGTGCCGGTGTCGACTGCGTCGCCGATGGCTGCATGCCCGCGACCGTCTGATGGCAGGCATCAAAGGAGAAATACCCCATCCAGCCACTGATAAAACCACTGTTGTCGGAACGGTCCGTCGGGTTTGTTGATGGCGTTTGCCCTGTTTCCAGAGTGCGTTGCAGTTGCTGCCATTGTGATGCACTGCGAGCCGACAGGGTGCGGCTCGGAGCCCAGGCCAGTACGGCCCAGCGTTGAGAGTGCGACTGGCCACTGCTGCCGCTGTACAATAAGGCAGCCCCGGGGAGTTGATGGCAGCAGAACAAGAGTGATCGGGCTGAAAAGGGCAGTCCGGTGGCGTGAGATGCGGCCGGTATGGGCGTGCTGGACATGAGAGCGAAGGATTCCCGATCGGTCGGTGGATAAAATAGCGGCGTATTATCCGGCGCATGGTGTCCGATTCACAACCCCTGGCATTGCTATAACCTGCTGGTTAGACTGGCGCTGTCGTCTTTGGGCAGCCTTTGCCTGCCCGTTGAGCCCTTCTGAACCTATTATTCTGTAGTTTTAAGGCTAATTGTGGAAAAGCACCCCGTTAATCTTCGTACCACCCGTGTTAATCAACATGCACTGCTGTTGCAATCGACATCGCCATCAACATCTCAGGCCGGGCACCGGCGTCTGGTGTTGCTGCACGGTGCCGGTATCGCCGGGGAACTGACCTGGACGTATGTGGCTAATTATCTGGATGGTTGGAGTGAAATATTGATTCCGGATTTTGCCGGGATGGGCAAGTCGTCCTTTATCGATTGCGACAAGCCAACCATTAACGATTATGCGCAACAAATTGAAGAATTGCTGACAGCGCTGGATTGGTGGGATACCGATCTGGTTGGGTATTCTTTTGGCGGTATGGTGGCGACAGAATTGGTCAAGCGGCATGCGTTTGGGTTGCTGTATTTGCTTGAACCGGCGCTATTGTCTGGTGACGATGCCGCTGGCCTGCAAGATAAAGAAGCGCGCTATGCGGCATTGGCGCAACGTTTCCGGCAAGGGGATGACGGCGCGTATCGGGATTTCCTCGATGTGGTGTCGCCCAATCGCCGACGTAATCCGACAGCAGATAAAGTAGCCATGAAGCGTTTGCAGGCCAATCGTCCGGGGTTGAGCCAGGCTCTGGGAGCCGTCAGTGAATCGCTGGGACGTCAACAGGCTTATTACCTCGACTGGACATCACCACTGCCGGGTATGAGTCTGGTGGGCGAATTGAGTGCCCCGGAGATGAAACAGCGGCAGTTACGGCTGGAGCAGCAAAGCAGCGACTGGATCGCCCAGGGGGTCGCCGGGGCGGACCACAGTCTGGTGTTTACTCATCCCAAGCAGGTGGCGCGGCTGATGAATGATCGTCTGGCGCTGGCGTTGTTGTCATAGCGTAGCGGGTCAGACGTCATACCGGTTTGATCCGTCGCGCACTCTGAATGTCTTGTTCTTCAGGAACGTAGCTTCCGTTGCATGCCCGTCTTGGCCAGAATCCGGGTGGAAATTTCCTCGATCGACTTGTCCGTGGTGCTGATAAAGGGGATTTGTTCGCGCTGGTACAGGGTTTCGACCTCGTCCACTTCGTGATAACACTGCTTCAGGGAAGAATAACGGCTGTTGGCGCGGCGCTCATTACGAATCACCGACAGACGATCAGGATCAATGGTCAATCCAAACAGCTTTTTGCGATACGGCTCAAGGCTTTTGGGGAGTCGTAAATCGGCCATGTCTTCTTCGGTCAGTGGGTAGTTGGCCGCCTTGATGCCATATTGCATCGCCAGATAAAGACAAGTAGGGGTTTTGCCGCAACGGGAAACCCCCACCAGAATCACATCGGCGGTTTTGTATTGGCGGGTACGGGCGCCGTCGTCGTTATCCAGTGCGAAGTTGACGGCGTCGATGCGAGACAGGTAACTGGTGTTCTTGGCAGAGTGGGACATCCCCACGCTGTAGGAAGAATCTTCCCCTAGCGCCTGTTCCAATGGTTTCAGGAAAGCATCAAAGATATCGATCTTCAGGCCATTGGCGGTATCGATGACATGCTGGATGGACTTGTCGATGACGGTATCAAAAATAATCGCTGGCTGGCCGCTCTTGATTGCATCAGCATTAATCAGGGCAACCGCTTGTTCGGCTTTGACGATGCTGTCGATGTAGGGCAGGGTGACACACTCGAATTCAATCTTCTCAAATTGTGCCAGCAGGCTATTGCCCAGCATCTCGGCGGTGATGCCGGTGCCATCAGAAATAAAGTAGGCGTATCGCTTCATATGGAAATTTGTTCTACCTGCACTTAGTATTACGCGCGCTTGCTACGGCCCGATTTGAGTCACTGAGTATACGAATAACCGCAGACGATGATCTGCATCAGTAGACTGTTATGATAATGAACCATATCGGTACGCTGGATGGTCCGGAAGCAGCATAAAAAGGGTTATCTGAACCCGTAATCACCGAAACCCAAAAACGGTGTTCTTACCGTCGAGGTCACCACTGGTGGCGTCGATGAGTTCAGCAGGCTCATAAAGCACGCGATGGTACAGGAGAACAACATTGACTGACTATGTACTTTGGTTTGATCAGGTAGGTATGGCAGATGTGGACCGGGTTGGTGGCAAAAATGCCTCGCTCGGAGAAATGATCAGCCACCTGGCCAGTTCTGGCGTTACCGTGCCGGGTGGTTTTGCCACCAGTGCCGACGCCTATCGGGAATTTCTTTCCTATCAGGGACTGGATGATCGTATCAATGCCGCATTGTCCGATCTGGATGTGGATGATGTACGGGCACTGGCAGAAACCGGTGCTGCCATTCGTAGCTGGATTCTGGCGGCGCCGTTACCACCGGCGCTGGAGTCTGCTATCCGGACAGCGTACGACACGCTGCAAGGCGATAATGACCAGATAGCGGCTGCAGTGCGCTCGTCGGCCACAGCAGAAGACCTGCCAGACGCCTCCTTTGCTGGTCAGCAGGAAACCCATCTGAATATCGTGGGGATTGATAACGTTCTGCATGCGGTTCGGGATGTCTTTGCCTCATTGTTTAATGACCGGGCGATTGCCTACCGGGTACATCAGGGCTTTGATCACAGCGCGATTGCCCTGTCGGCCGGTGTGCAGCGCATGGTGCGCAGCGAGACCGCCAGCAGTGGTGTGATGTTCTCGATTGATACCGAGTCCGGTTTTGATCAGGTGGTGTTTATTACTGCATCATACGGCCTCGGTGAAACCGTGGTGCAAGGGGCAGTAAACCCGGATGAGTTCTACATCCACAAGCACAATCTGCGTGAAGGCCGTCCCTCTATATTACGTCGCAATCTCGGTGCCAAAGCCATCAAGATGGTATACAACGCTTCGGCCAGTGTTGGCCAGTCAGTTGAAACCTTGCGGGTGGATCGTGAGTTGCGGCAGCAGTTTTCCATTACCGATACCGAAGCCGAAGCACTGGCACGCATGGCGCTGACCATCGAAGAGCACTATGGCCGGCCGATGGATATCGAATGGGCCAAGGATGGGGATGACGGCAAGTTGTACGTGGTGCAGGCGCGACCGGAAACGGTCAAGAGCCGCACCAGCAAAACCGTGATGGAGCGCTACCTGCTGAAAGAAACCGGCACGGTGCTGGCCGAAGGACGCAGTATTGGCCACCGGATTGGCTCCGGGCCGGTTCGGGTCCTGAACGATATCGACGATATGGATCAGATCCGGGAAGGGGATGTACTGGTTGCCGATATGACCGACCCGGATTGGGAACCGATCATGAAACGCTCGTCAGCCATTGTTACCAACCGGGGTGGGCGGACTTGCCATGCCGCGATTATTGCGCGTGAACTGGGCATTCCGGCGGTGGTCGGTTGTGAAGACGCTACCGAGCGACTGAAAGATGGCCAGCCGGTCACGGTATCCTGTGCCGAGGGCGATACAGGTTATGTTTACGATGGCGCACTGGATTTTGATATCCGCACCAACAGCGTGGACTCAATGCCGGAGCTGCCGTTCAAAATCATGATGAACGTAGGCAATCCCGACCGGGCCTTTGATTTCCAGGAGCTGCCAAACGCCGGGGTTGGTCTGGCGCGGCTGGAATTTATTATCAATCGCATGATCGGTGTGCACCCCAAGGCCTTGCTGAATTTCGACAACCTGCCCGAAGACCTCAAGCCTACGGTACAACGCCGTTTTGCCGGCTATCCGGGGCCGGTCGACTTTTACGTCGAAAAGCTGGTGGAAGGGATTTCAACACTGGCCGCCGCGTTCTGGCCCAAGCGGGTAATCGTGCGCTTGTCAGACTTCAAATCAAACGAGTACGCCAACCTGATTGGTGGCCGTTTGTACGAGCCGGAAGAAGAAAACCCGATGCTGGGCTTTCGTGGTGCTTCCCGTTATATCTCGAAAAATTTCCGCGATTGTTTTGAGCTGGAATGCCGGGCCATGCACAAGGTGCGGGATGAGATGGGCTTTACCAATGTCGAGATCATGGTGCCCTTTGTGCGCACCCCTGGTGAAGCGGAGCAAGTCGTTAACTTGTTGAAAGACAACGGCCTGGAGCGCGGCAAGAACGGCCTCAAGCTGATTATGATGTGTGAGCTGCCGGCCAATGCCATTCTCGCCGACGAGTTTTTACAGCACTTTGATGGTTTCTCGATCGGTTCCAATGATTTGACCCAGCTGACACTCGGACTGGATCGGGATTCCGGTATTATTGCCCATCTGTTTGATGAGCGTAATCCGGCGATCAAGGTGCTGCTGGAAAAGGCCATTCAGGCATGTAAACGACAAGGTAAATACGTGGGTATTTGTGGCCAGGGGCCATCAGATCATCCGGATTTTGCCCGCTGGTTGATGGAACATGGCATCGACAGCGTGTCGTTGAACCCGGACTCTGTTATGGATACCTGGTTCTTCCTCGCGGACAAGTCACATTAATGTCCAAACAGGCTGCCATTCTTATCTTACCGCAATGAGTACCCGGTCGCTGGTGATCGGAGCTTTGGAGATATTCCCGCATGAAAAGCAGCAGTGCGCTGTTTCCGGTAACCCTGGCCAGGGCTGATAACCTGGCCGGTTTTACCGATGATGTTTATCTGGTCAAGCACAACCTTGATCAGGATCGCAGTGTCGAAGTGGCGGTAACACACCTGTCCCCCGGCAGTTATGAAACATCTCCAGACCGTGATGGCCGTCGTCCACCGGTTGTGCTGCTGCATGGCTCGTTTACCAATCGCAGTTTCTGGCTGACCGCCGATGGTGACGGCCTGGCTGCCTGGCTGGTGCGGCAGGGGTTTGATGTCTGGTTGATGGAGCAGCGGGGCCATGGATTGTCGCCACGCAATATCGAATACACGGACAATACGGCGCAACAGTACGCCTGTTACGATGTGCCCGCCGTCAATGATTTTGTCTGTGAAAAAACCGGAGAATACCCGGCCTGGATCGGACACTCCTTGGGTGGAGTGGTGCTGGCAACTGCGATTGCAGCGGCCAAGTTACACCCGGACAACTGCGCCGGTGTGGTGTCGTTTGGTGCCCAGGTGCTGAAACGCCCCTGGTATTTGTGGATGCCATTAGGGGCATTAAGTTTACGGACGCTGATGTCCATCAAGGGTGAGCTGGACGGTCTCAAGGTCGGCATTGGCCCCGAAAATGAACCGGCCGGTATCGTGAATGAATACCTGGCACGACAGGCTATTTTTGGCAAATGGCAACTGACAGCAGCCAAACAACCATTGTTGCCCGCCTGGCGACAGGCCAGGGTGCCGTTGCGCATGTTTGCCGGTGTCGCTGATCGTGTTGATCCGCTCACCTGCTGCCGTCGTTTTTACGAACACTACGGTTCCGACGCAGGCGTGGAAGTGCCCAAATCCATGACGGTGCTGGGTACCGATAGCGGTTTTAGTGAAGATTATGATCACTCCGGCATGGTCAACAGCCCGACAGCCTGTCATGAAGTCTGGCCATTGGTGGGCGACTGGCTGGGTAATCTGCATGCCTTGCCGGGGAATCCAGTCGTTAATCACTCGTTATTACTTGAATGATTCTTGCTTGCTATCAGCCCAAAGTGGTCTGGACGACAGTGCCCTGTATGGTGTTTGATAGCCAACACACTTAACAGGAGACCACTTGTATGACTGATTATCTGACCCCCGATCTGTGCGATGAATATCCTGAACTGATCGAAGTGGTTGAACCTATGTTCAACAATTATGGCGGCCATGACAGCTTTGGTGGCGAGATTGTGACCATCAAAGCCTTTGAGGATAACTCCAAGGTCCGTGAGCTGGTAGCCACTGACGGCAAGGGCAAGGTACTGGTTGTCGACGGTGGTGGTTCACTACGCCACGCCATGCTGGGTGATATGCTGGCAGAAAAAGCCGCTAACAACGGCTGGGAAGGCATTATTATTAATGGCTGTATTCGTGATGTTGATGCCATTATGGAAACCGCATTGGGTGTTCAGGCATTGGCGACCCATCCACTCAAAACCGACAAGCGTGGCCTGGGTGATGTGAACGTTGAGGTCAAATTTGGCGGCGTTGTATTCAAACCCGGCTGCTTTGTCTATGCCGATAACAACGGCATTATTGTTTCTCCCAAAGCATTGTCGATGCCAGCTGAAGATGCCAGCTGAATAAGTACCCTGATGACTGGGAAATCAGTCGCCTCCGCTGCGTGGCCCGGCTTGGCCGGGGCATGCAGGTTGGGGCATGAGGTTGGGAGAAAGAAGAGTGGGTAGAGGGAGAGAGAGGCTGGAAGTGTGGAGCTGTCGAGCGTACGAATAAACACTAATAAATTAATAAACTAATAAAAAGTACAGCCTGAATTCAGCGTATCAATAAATCATTGCTGGCAAATCCTGGCGACTGCAAATAAATAATCATGCAATAAAAACAATCAATATCTGGTGCTGATGCATGCCGGTTTTCTGGCGTTCTGCAAAAATCACAATATCAGAACCGGGTACAGGATTAATGTTGGTTTTATTTGGTATTCATAAAATATCATCAATGGAGATAATATGTTTCGTGAGCTATAGGGGGCATCTATTTAATCCGGTAGCCCAGAGTGAGCACCGGATTAAATAGATGTCCCCTTTACCTTAAAGGCAGCAAGACTGATGAGATTTTGTCGATTGCTGAAATAAAGCGTATATCTGTTGACCCCGAATAAAGAGCGTATTCAAACCCCAGTGTAAGGCTGTTCAGTGTTCTGGGTCAGTCACTGGTCGCGCTACCCATCCAGATACGCGTCGATGCTGCCACTCAAAATGGATGCTCAACTGCAACAGCGTGAGGTTCCAGTTCTGCCTCTTGATTTCTATCCGCCGCTGCTGCCCCATCATGCCGTCAGCACACGTTGCAGTCGATGTGGCGCGATAAGCAAGTGGAGCCTGGCGACAAGGTGACACCAAACGGGTCATCGTCACCGATTGCATACAAAATCGTTTTCTGAACAAATATTCTGGCCTTTTTTTAGCCAGATTCTGCATCTTCGTATACAATATTAGCCTAAAGTCTATTGTTAATCTCCTTCAAGGGCCTTATTGTGAGCACATCCCAATCGATTGTAGACAATCTGATGGCAGACCCTCAAACACTCGCAGATAAGGTTTTTTCAGAACTCACCACCGCCATTGTGCGGGGAGAGCTGAAGCCGGGTGTACGAGTGTCGGAGCAAATGCTGGTGCAGAAGTACGGCGGTAGCCGTGCGCCGATGCGTGAAGCCATTCAGAAACTGGAAGCCCGGCACCTGGTTGTGCGTATTCCCCATGCCGGAGCCCGGGTGGTGTCGTTATCGTTGGCGGAGCTGCGCGATATCTATGAAGTCCGGGTTGAACTGGAAAGCATGGCTTGCCGTCTCGCCGCCGAGCGGATGACGGACGACGAAATTGCTGAGTTACAAACCTTGCTGAATGAACATGCGGCATCGATTGAGGCTGAGCAAGGGCAGAGTTATTACCAGAAAGCCGGTGATCTCGACCTGCATTACCGGCTGATTCGTGGCAGCAAGAATGAACGCTTGCAGCAAATGTTATACGGCGAGTTGTATCACCTGGTGCGTATGTACCGCTATCAAACCAGTACCAGTACCGAGCGCCCATTACAGGCTCTGCAGGAACACCAACGTATCGTTGAAGCCATCGCAGCACGTGATGCCGAGTTGGCTGAACTGTTGATGCGACGTCATATCCAGACGTCGCTTCTTAATCTTGAACGACTTATGGCAGAAGAGGAGGGTCAATGATGACTCCAGGACAAAAATTTCGTCAGGCACTGGCGGAAAACAAACCATTACAGATTGTGGGCACCATCAATGCTTATAGCGCCATGATGGCTGAACGTATCGGACACAAGGCAATTTACCTGTCCGGTGGTGGTGTGGCGAATGCCTCTTATGGTCTGCCAGATCTGGGTATGACGTCGCTGAACGACGTGATCGCCGATGTTAGCCGTATTACGGCAGCCTCTTCTTTGCCATTGCTGGTGGATATTGATACCGGTTGGGGTGGCGCGTTTAACATTGCCCGCACTATCCAGCAGATGGAAAAAGCCGGTGCCGCTGCGGTTCACCTGGAAGACCAGGTAGCCCAGAAACGTTGTGGTCATCGTCCGAACAAGGAAATTGTTTCGGTTGAAGAAATGACCGACCGTATCCGTGCGGCGGTTGATGCCCGTACCGATCCTGATTTCTTCATCATGGCCCGTACCGATGCCTTTGCCCAGGAAGGTCTGGAAGCGGCGCTGGAACGTGCCAAAGCCTATGTGGCTGCGGGTGCGGATGGCATTTTTGCGGAAGCAATCAAAACCGAAGAACATTACCGTGCCTTCTCTGAAGCGCTGGGTGATGTGCCAGTACTGGCGAACATTACCGAGTTCGGTCAAACCGAATTGTGGAACCGTGAGCAGCTGGGTGAATGGGGCGCTGCCATGGTGCTGTACCCACTGAGTGCGTTCCGTGCCATGAACAAGGCAGCAGAAACGGTATATACCAGCATCCTTGAAAACGGTGATCAGCGCGCAGTTGTCGACATGATGCAGACCCGTATGGATCTTTACTCTTACTTGAACTACCACGATTTTGAACAGAAGCTGGACCAGCTGTTCTCTGAAGGTAAAAACAAGTAAGCCTCCGGCTGACCCAATAATAACACCAGATCTACACCTGTACGTATCGCGTTACTGCGGCCACAACACAACGGATATTGGCTGTTGGCGCGATACGGCATACCACCGCTACAGGTGTGGCAACTGACCAGTTTCGATGGAGCATAATGATGGCTGAAGCAAAAAAACTGAGTGGCGCAGGCTTGCGCGGACAATCTGCCGGTGAAACGGCACTGTGTACCGTAGGTAAAAGCGGTGCCGGTCTGACCTACCGTGGTTACGATATCAAGGAATTGGCCGACAAGGCCCAGTTTGAAGAAGTCGCTTATTTGTTGCTGTACGGCAAATTGCCTAATCAGGCAGAGCTGGACGGTTACAAAGCCAAATTGAAAAGCCTGCGTGGCTTGCCCGACGCCTTGAAAACCGTACTGGAACAGATTCCAGCTGACGCTCACCCAATGGATGTGATGCGGACCGGTTGTTCGATGCTGGGTAATCTGGAAACCGAAACCGATTTTTCCCAGGCCCACGACAGCATTGATCGCATGCTGGCGGTTTTCCCTGGCATGATCAACTACTGGTACAACTTTACCCATAACGATGGTTTGCGTATCGAGGTAGAGACCGAGGCCGACAGCATTGGTGAACAGTTCCTGTGGACCCTGCACAACAAAAAACCTGATCCAATGCATGTGGATGTGATGCACGCGTCACTGATCGTGTATGCAGAACACGAATTTAATGCTTCGACGTTTACTGCCCGCGTGTGTGCTTCCACCCTGAGCGATATTCACAGCTGTGTGACCGCTGCCATTGGTTCCCTGCGTGGGCCACTGCATGGTGGTGCCAACGAAGCGGCCATGGACATGATCGAGCAATGGCGTTCAGCCGATGAAGCAGAAGAAGCCATCATGGGTATGCTGGCGCGCAAAGACAAGATCATGGGCTTTGGTCACGCGATTTACAGAGAGTGTGACCCGCGTAATGCCATCATCAAGGAATGGTCACAAAAACTGGCTGAACTGGTCAATGACAAGCATCTGTACGCTGTTTCCGAGCGTGTTGAAGCGGTGATGTGGCGCGAGAAAAAACTGTTCTGCAACGCGGATTTCTTCCACGCCTCGGCTTACAGCTTTATGGGTATCCCAACCAAGTTGTTTACACCTATCTTTGTGTGTTCACGGGCTTCTGGCTGGTGTGCTCATGTTATGGAACAGCGTGCCAACAACCGGATTATCCGTCCATCTGCAGACTACTCCGGCCCGGAAAGCGCCGAATGGGTTGATATATCTGAACGCAGTTGATTGTTGTGATGAGCAGGTGATGGATGCTGGCCATAGAGCTGTCCATTCGCCACAAGCCGGGTGCCTGAAACCAGTGTGTTGAAGGCACCTGACGTGTTGGGCCAAGCAATGCTGCTGCCTGAAGTCACAACCAAATTACAACAACCGGTTGTTGTCCGACAGCCGGAAGAGAGAACACCATGAATACTGAATTCCGTAAAAACCTGCCTGGTACCGACCTCGATTATTTCGATACTCGTGCAGCTGTTGATGCGATCCAGCCTGGGGCCTATGCCAAGCTGCCGTACACTTCCCGCGTGTTGGCGGAACAACTGGTTCGTCGCTGCGACCCTGCCGACCTGACCGCTTCCCTGACACAGCTGATCGAACGCAAGCGTGACCTGGATTTTCCATGGTACCCGGCACGGGTCGTGTGTCACGATATTCTCGGTCAGACGGCGCTGGTCGACCTGGCGGGTTTGCGTGATGCCATTGCTGACCAGGGAGGCGACCCGGCCAAAGTGAATCCGGTTGTGCCAACCCAGTTGATTGTTGACCACTCGCTGGCAGTTGAAGCCGCAGGTTTTGACCCGGATGCCTTCGAGAAAAACCGGGCGATTGAAGATCGTCGTAACGCTGACCGCTTCCACTTTATTGAGTGGACCAAAACCGCTTTCAAAAACGTCGATGTGATCCCGGCCGGTAACGGCATCATGCACCAGATCAATCTGGAAAAGATGTCGCCAGTGATCCAGGCCCGCGAAGATGACAACGGCAAGCTGGTGGCTTTCCCGGATACCTGTGTCGGGACCGATTCCCACACACCACACGTGGATGCGCTGGGCGTTATCGCGATTGGTGTTGGTGGTCTGGAAGCCGAAACCGTGATGCTGGGCTTGCCATCCATGATGCGCCTGCCAGACATTACCGGGGTTGAGCTGATTGGCAAACGTCAGCCCGGGATTACCGCTACCGATATTGTTCTGGCGTTAACCGAATTCCTGCGCAAGGAACGGGTAGTCGGTGCCTATGTTGAGTTCTTCGGTGCTGGTGCCGCCAGCCTGTCCATTGGTGACCGTGCCACGATCTCTAACATGTGTCCTGAGTTTGGTGCCACCGCTGCGATGTTCTACATCGATTCCCAAACCATTGATTACCTGAAACTGACCGGGCGTGAGCCTGAGCAAGTCGCACTGGTTGAGCAATACGCCAAAGAGACCGGCTTGTGGGCGGATGCGCTGGTCGACGCTGAATACGAGCGCGTGCTGCAGTTTGATTTGTCCTCTGTGGTTCGTAACATGGCTGGCCCGTCCAACCCGCATCGTCGTTTGCCAACCTCGGATCTGACCGAACGCGGTATCGCCGATGAAGGCAAACTGGCTGCTGGCAAGCAGGAAGAAGCCGATGGCCTGATGCCGGATGGCGCGGTGATTATTGCGGCGATTACTTCGTGTACCAATACATCGAACCCTCGCAACGTGGTTGCAGCGGCATTGTTGGCGAAAAAAGCCAATGAATTGGGCCTGACTCGCAAACCCTGGGTGAAAAGCTCGTTTGCACCAGGTTCCAAGGTTGCCAAACTGTATCTGGAAGAAGCTGGCCTGCTGACTGAGCTGGAAAAACTCGGCTTCGGTATCGTGGCTTATGCCTGCACGACCTGTAACGGCATGTCGGGTGCACTGGACCCAGCGATTCAGCAAGAAATTATCGACCGTGACCTGTACGCCACCGCAGTACTGTCGGGTAACCGTAACTTTGATGGTCGTATCCATCCGTATGCCAAGCAGGCTTTCCTGGCGTCACCACCACTGGTTGTGGCCTATGCGATTGCCGGTACGGTGCGTTTTGATATCGAGCACGATGCCCTGGCCGTGGTTGATGGCAAGGAAATTACCCTGAAAGACCTGTGGCCATCAGATGAAGAAATTGATGCCATCGTTGCCTCCGCAGTTAAGCCGGAGCAGTTCAAGCAAGTCTATATCCCGATGTTTGATCTGGGTGAAATCGAACAAGCCGAGAGCCCACTGTACGACTGGCGTCCAATGTCGACCTATATCCGTCGTCCTCCTTATTGGGAAGGTGCCCTGGCGGGTGAACGCAGCATGAAAGACATGCGTCCTCTGGCGGTGCTGGGTGACAACATCACTACCGACCACCTGTCGCCATCCAATGCGATTCAGGCACACAGTGCGGCCGGTGAATACTGCGCCAAAATGGGCTTGCCGGAAGAAGACTTCAACAGCTATGCAACGCACCGAGGCGATCACCTGACGGCGCAGCGTGCGACATTCGCCAACCCGAAATTGCTGAACGAAATGTGTCGTGACGAGCAGGGTGACGTGATTCAGGGGTCTCTGGCGCGGGTTGAGCCGGAAGGCGAACAAATGCGTATGTGGGAAGCGATTGAAACCTACATGAACCGCAAACAGCCGCTGATTATTGTGGCGGGTGCTGATTATGGTCAGGGTTCTTCCCGTGACTGGGCCGCCAAAGGCGTTCGTCTGGCAGGCGTGGAAGTGATCGTCGCGGAAGGTTTCGAGCGTATTCACCGGACCAACCTGGTGGGTATGGGAGTATTACCGGTGGAATTCAAGCCGGGTACCACTCGTCTGACCCTGGGTCTGGATGGCACCGAAACCTACACCATTAAAGGCGATATTTCTCCACGCAGTGAGCTGATCCTTGAAGTGACTCGCCGTAGTGGTGAGGTGGTTGAGGTACCGGTGACCTGTCGTCTGGATACCGCAACGGAAGTACGTGTTTATAACGCCGGTGGCGTATTGCAAATGTTTGCCAAGGACTTCCTCGGACAGGAATAAGCGGCAAACTCCGTAGCCGCTGGTTGCCCCTGAAAACAAGAGGCCGCCAGCGGTTCGTTTTGTCCAGAACCGATTTATAGACATGGCCGGTGCCTGTTTCCCGGTACCGGCTCATCAAGGAGACCATATGGCCCACGTTCCTCAAATTAAAATTCCGGCGACCTATATTCGTGGTGGGACATCAAAAGGTGTGTTTTTTCGCCGCCAGGATTTACCGCCTGCCGCTCAGGAGCCGGGTGAAGCCCGTGACAAGATTCTGCAGCGTGTGATTGGCAGCCCGGATCCTTACGGTCAGCAGATCGATGGTATGGGGGGCGCTACCTCCAGCACCTCGAAAACCGTTATCGTGGATAAAAGCACCCAGCCAGACCATGATGTGGATTATTTGTTTGGTCAGGTAGCCATCAATAAAGCATTTGTCGACTGGTCGGGTAACTGTGGCAACCTGACGGCAGCGGTGGGTGCCTTTGCCATTATGTCCGGTTTTGTGGATGCCGGGCGGATTCCGGAAAACGGCGTCTGTACGGTACGTATCTGGCAGAAAAACATCAGTAAAACCATTATTGCCCATGTGCCCATCACGGCGGGAGAAGTACAGGAAACCGGTGACTTTGAGCTGGATGGAGTGACCTTCCCGGCGGCAGAAGTCGAAGTGGAGTTCATGGATCCGGCCGATGGCGAAGGCTCGATGTTCCCAACCGGCAACCTGGTCGACGACCTGGAAGTACCGGGTATCGGAACCTTCAAGGCAACCATGATCAATGCCGGTATTCCGACCATTTTTGTCAATGCTGCGGATATTGGTTACACCGGTACCGAGTTGCAAAAAGACATCAACAGCGATGCTGAAGCACTGGCACGTTTTGAAACCATGCGGGCCTGGGGTGCGGTCAAAATGGGATTGATTAACGATATCTCAGAAGCAGCCGCTCGCCAGCACACTCCCAAAATTGCATTTGTGGCCCCTGCGACAGCGTATGTCTCGTCCAGTGGCAAGCAGATTGAGGCCGACGCCATTGATGTCTGTGTCCGTGCCTTGTCGATGGGTAAATTGCACCATGCCATGATGGGAACGGCATCGGTGGCCATTGCTACTGCGGCGGCAGTGCCCGGCACGCTGGTGAATCTGGCAGCCGGTGGTGTCGAGCGTGACGCGGTTATTTTTGGGCACCCGTCCGGTACCTTGCGAGTCGGTGCTGCGGCAGAGCTGGTGGATGGTGAATGGCGTGCCCAAAAGGCCGTGATGAGTCGTTCCGCTCGCGTATTGATGGAAGGTTTTGTCCGTATCCCCGGGGATACGTTTTAGCTGCCGGGCAGGCCATTAAAGCCTGCCGGGTTTGTAGCTGAAGACAGCAGGAGTCCCTGTGACCTGCGTTCACGATGCTCCTCGCGGAACGCAGTTTTTTGCCCCCGGTCTTAGCCAGGCCGGGGGCATTTTTATGGCTGGTCGGTACTGGCCAGCAGGCTTTGATATTTGCTCATCAGGTTTTCGATCAACACAATGTCGAAGGTATCGATGGCGGCGAGCAGATTGCTGGCAATTTCAGTCAGTGAGGTGATGCCTTCTGCGGTCGATAACTGCTGCAATGCCTGGGCAAACTGGCCGATGTCTTTCAGGTTGTGGGTATGACGGGCCTGCTCGTAAAGCGGCATCAATTGGTCCTTGAGGCTCACCAGTACGCTGCTGTCGGGAGGGTTCGACAAGGGTAAGGGTGTGGTATCGGTGGTGGTATTGGCTGTTGCCGGTGTGTCCGGGCGGTTGTTTTCGTCTCTGGTGGCGAGGAACTGCTTCAGCGTCTTGATCAGTTCACGCTGCAAGACCGGTTTTTGCAAATGGGCGTCAAAGCGTTGCAAATCCGGTGCAGATTCTCCCCCTTGTAATACCGACGCTGTCAGTGCAACCACCGGCAGGCCCGGGTAACGCTTGTGCAGGATTCGGGTGGCTTCATAGCCGTCCATTACCGGCATGCGGATATCCATCAACACCAGATCCGGCGGTGACAAGGCGACGGCATCGAGGGCTTCCTGGCCGTTGGCTGCGGTGAGAATCTGGATCTGTGAGTGCTCAAAAATACGGGCAATCAGTTCGCGGTTATTGTCTATGTCATCAACCACCAGAATGCTGCAGGGTTCAAAATCATCGATCCGGAGGCGACCAAGGTTTTGTCCCGGCTCTGTCCGGTCAGCGGTTTCAACTGATGCGATGTCGATACCAACCAGTTTGAGGGTAAATGTTGATCCCTGGCCGGGGCTGCTGGTGACGGAGATGCTCCCTCCCATACGTTCAATCAGGCGTTGGGATATGGCCAGCCCCAGCCCGGTGCCACCGGCGTGGCGGCTGTCGAGTTGTTCAAACTCGGTGAAAATGGCCTGAATCTGGTCCGGCTCAATGCCTATGCCGGTATCACTGATGGTGATTTCAAGGTCGACCTTGCTGAGGTGATCGTCGATGTGCAAGGTGCGTGAGGTGAGTGTGATGGCACCCTGATGGGTGAACTTGACGGCATTACCCACCAGATTGATCAGGATTTGTCGCAGGCGGACATCGTCGAGTAATAAAAAAAGCGGTAATCGGGTATCGGTGTTGACGACCAGATTCAGTCCCTTGGTGGTGACTGCGAGAGAGAAAAACTGGGCGATTTCATCAATCAGAACATTCACATTGGTGGGCGCCTTGGTTATCGCCATCTTGCCGGATTCGATTTTCGACAGATCCAGAATGTCATTGATCAGTTGCAGCAATGAGCTGCTGGCTTTGTGTACGGTGTCGACATAAGAGCGCAGGCGAGGCTGGTCGAGCTGCTCACTCAACAGCTCGGTAAAGCCGATAATTGCGTTCATGGGGGTGCGGATTTCATGGCTCATATTGGCGAGAAATTCCGACTTGGCGCGGTTGGCGACTTCGGCCTTGTCGCGGGCGCGGGCCAGTTCAGCGGTGAGCCGTTTCTGCTCTGAAATATCTTTCAGTACGGCATAAATGGCTGGCTGGCCTTCGTAGTGAATGCGCGTCAGGGAAATATCAAGCCAGCGTTGGGTACCATCCTGACGGCGAATCATCAGTTCCAGGTGAAAGGTGCCATTGTTGAGACAGGTCGCAAAGGCCTGGGTGATCACCTCTTCAGACTCGCGGCCATCGGGCTGGGTTAATGGCGTGGCATTGGCGAGTGTCATGCCGTCGATATTGTGGCCGTTGCGATAACCCAGCAGCCGTTCGGTGGCGTGGTTATGGGCGATACACTGGCCAAACTGAAAGATCAGATTGCCTTCGGTGGCTTCCTTGAACAGGGTTTTGAAGTTGTCACGTTCGGTTTGCAAGGCCTGCTCGGTCTGTTTGCGCTGCTCGACTTCCTTGCTCAGGCGGCGGTTCCAGTAAATGCTGATAATGATGTAGAGGATGAAAACGGCAACAACACTGGCAACCAGCTGATAGTTGATGCGTTCGGCAAACTGGATATTTGACCATTGGTTGAGAACGGACAGCCGGTCGGCATCACTGAGTTTGATTCCGGTGGCCAAGATAGCCGACATCAACTCTGGTGACTGGCGATTTACCATAATGGCGGGTTGAATTGTCACGCTGGTTTTACCCACCACTTTGAGATGACGGAAGTTCTCCAGCCGCAGCAGGTGATTGGCTTGTATCAGAGGCATGGTCACGGCGTCGAGTTGCCCGGCTTCGAGCATGTCCAGCAGCTGGGTAGGGGAGTCGATATGGGTCAGCAATAAACCGGGAATCCGCTTGCCCAACAGTTGGTCAAAACTGGCAGATGCCAGTATTCCTACTCGCAAGCGGCTGAGCTGCTGTTCGTCATCGATAAACGCCGCATCCTCGGTCATCAGAATAACGACCGGAGTTTCCAGTAGCGTTGC
Source organism: Oceanobacter sp. 5_MG-2023 (assembly GCF_030548165.1). Taxonomy (NCBI): domain Bacteria; kingdom Pseudomonadati; phylum Pseudomonadota; class Gammaproteobacteria; order Oceanospirillales; family Oceanospirillaceae; genus Oceanobacter; species Oceanobacter sp. 5_MG-2023. The sequence goes on from NZ_JAUORS010000002.1 coordinate 73,474, forward strand.
GACCGCTCGATAGTCGTCATTGAGTGCAGAATCGTTGAGATCGCAGATAATGATATCGGCATGATGGTCGGAGGGATTGGGCGCAAAGCGAATATCCAGAGCCTTGCCGACCCGGCTGAAATATTCACCCGCGATGCCACCGATTTGTTCTCCTTCGGTGATCACCAGAGGAGGCAGGAAGTGGGCATCAACAGTGACTTGCGGGTGCTGCTGTAGCCATTCGATTTCATGGCGCGACAATAATAGCTGATGATTGCTGCTTGGGTGGTCAGGCAACCAGGTTTGTGACAGGGCACTGATATCTGCAGCGGATATTTCCAGCAACGCCTTGTCGATAATACCTTGCAGGATTGGCTGTGAACGAGGCACGGCCATATGCAGGTTCACGGCATCATAAGGCACCAGTGGCTTGATATTGATGATGCCCTGACGGCTGAGTTTGTAATGCATTACCGCGTAGATATCGATCAGCAAGTCGGCCTGGCCTTCCAGTATCATGCGGATGGCTTCATCCAGATTGGATACGGTGAGAATGGTGAGGTCGGGGTAAAGAGCCCGGATGCTTTCATCCAGAGCGAAGTCGGCAGGCATGACCAGACGCTGTTTCATCAGCATCTCTTTGCTGGCGCCCACCAGATCGCTGTGACCAAAAAAATACTCACTTAAACGCAGGTAAGGCTTGGTGAAGTGCAAATATTCTTGCCGTGCAGGGGTGTGGACCAGGGAAGGCAAGATCAGAATCTCGCCGGAACGGGCATCACGCAGCAAGCTGGACCAGTCATCGATACGATAATCGGGCTGGATGCCGACTGAGGCCAGAATATTGCTGATCAGGCGTTGGGAAATGCCATCTGGATTGCCGTTGTAGTCTACAAAGTCAAAAGGGGCCCAGTTACGCTCGACCGCCACCGTGACGGTGGGGTGGGCATCGATCCAGGCTTGTTCTTCCGGAGTGAGTTCGAATCCGGCCACGACCGTTGAGGACAGTAATAGCGTCAACAGCAGGAGCAGGGTTCTGCTGTTCCTGAGCCAGCTGGCTTGTTGCCAGTGGCTACACTTCTGCAAGCGCAATGAATTGATCCAGGTTGTCCCGAAACAGCTCGACCAGATAAGGGTCAAAATGGGTGCCGCTGTTATTGATAATGTAGGCGGTGGTGTCTGCCATGGTCCAGGCCGGTTTGTAGATGCGCTGGTGGGACAGGGCGTCGAAGACGTCGGCCAGAGCCACAATGCGGCCATAGATATGAATATCATGGCCTTTGAGGCCCAGCGGGTAGCCGCTGCCATCCCAGCGTTCATGATGTTGCCAGGCGATGGTATCCGCAGCCTTGAGAATACGACGGGGCGAGTTCTTGAGGAAATTATGGGCACAGGTGGTGTGGGTTTTCATGGTGTCGTATTCCTCTGCCGTCAGTTTTCCGGGCTTGTGAAGAATCGCTTCAGGCACAAAGACCTTGCCAATATCGTGCATCGGGGAAGCGTGGAAGATGATGACGGCATCTTCTTCGGTCAGGCTGTTGTGCAGCTGTGCCAGCAGTTGCGAGTATTCGGCCACACGTTTGATATGGCGGCCGGTTTCATCGGAAGTGAACTCCATCAGCTCGGTGAGGATATGGATCATTTCCAGCTGGGTTTGCTCCAGCTCGGAGAGTAGGCGTTTTTCGGTCAGCTCTACTTTTTGACGCAGGCTGATATTGTGCTTTTGCAGCAGCGCTTTGGCAGTATGCAGCTCCAGATGAGTGCGCACCCGGGCGAGCAATTCGGCGGCATGAAAGGGTTTTATGATGTAGTCGACCCCTCCAAGCTCGAAGCCCTTGACCACTGAATCGACATCCGCCCGTGCGGTGAGAAAGATAATGGGGATGTCCCGATGCTTGAGGTCTTTGCGGATGCGTGTGCAGACATCAAAGCCATCCAGATCGGGCATCATGACATCGAGTAAAATCAGGTCAAAAGACTGGGTTCGCAATAAAGCGAGGGCATCGTTACCCGACATGGCGTAAGACAGTTCGTAGTTGTCTTCACGCAGGATATTCATGGCGACCTGAATGTTGTTGGCGACGTCATCGACAACCAGGATACGTGAAGGCTGATCCACAGGTTCCTCTACCTCGTCCTTATCTGAACATCGTTTAAAACTAGCACGTAGCGGGGCAGGAGAGAATGTTATTGGTCGAAATCTTGGTTGCTATTGGACATATCGGCAAGATTGGCGCAGTTGTGTCCGAATTCGTGTGGTTGCACTGGCTTGGCTGGAGAGGGAGTATCGATTGATGGTGAAATTCAAAAGGCCTGCACGATGGCAGGCCTTTTGAGTAGAAAGCCAGCGGACTTTGGGGAGTCCGCCTGTTTTCGTCTATTGTCCAGAAATCAGGAGGATTTCGGATCTTTGCTGGTTGCGGTGTCGTCAGTGGCGGTTGTTTCCGCCGGTGTGACTGCAACCTTGCTGTCAGCTGCTGTGTCGTTGGTTTCGGTCGTGGTTTCTGCGACAGGTTTGGCTGGTGCAGGATCATCGACTGTCACTTCAGCTTCTGTTTTTACTTCGGCTTCTGTTTTTACTTCAGCTTCTGTTTTTACTTCGGCTTCTGTTTTCACTTCAGCTTCTGTTTTTACTTCGGCCTCTGTTTTCACTTCAGCTTCTGTTTTTACTTCAGCTTCTTTAGCCTCAACAACCTCAGCGGCAGCGACTGGTTCAGCAGCAAGTACTGGTTCCTCTGCAGGCGTGGTGGCTGAAGTCTCTGTCGTGTCCAGCGGTTTGGCTGCTGTTTCTGACTCGGTTTTAACGTCACCCTGGTTGCGAGGATCATTCGGCGCACGGTAGTTTTGGCGACGGTTACGACGGCGGCGAGGTGCTGTCTGTTCCTTCGTGGTGTCTGCCGCTGGCGGTGTTTCCACTGCGACCGTCGCCTCTGCCGTGGCGGTTGTCTCGGTTGCTGGAGCAGTTTTGGCTTCCGTCACTTCGGCGGTCACGGTCTCGGTGACGGTTTCTTTGGCTTCTGTTTTGACTGGCTCTGGTTGCTCAGCAGTGTCAATCGGTGCCGGGGCGCTGGCTGTTGCCGGAGCCGGTTCCGGGGTTGCTGTTTCGGCTTTCGCGTTGTTATCCGGCTGCTCTGTTGCTGCAGATTCGGATGTGTTGTCGCGGTTTGAGCGATTACGGCTACGACGGCGACGGCGGGGACGGGTTTCTTCGGTCGTCTCTGCTTTTTCTGGCGTCGGGGCTGCTTCCGCTTGCGGAGCGGGTTCAGCTGCTGCGTCAGTGGCCGGGGTGTCCGTGGTCTCAGACGGCGTGGCAACCGCAGTGTCTGTTGCATCAGCGCTGGTATCGACAGCGGTGGCAGCAGCAGTAGCGGTCTTGTCGTCGGTAGCCGCAGTGGCTGCAACGTTACTCTCGGTCGCTGTGCTTTCTGTAACCTTGGTTTCAGCTTCAGCTTCAGCTTCTGGTGCCGTGGTTGCGGTAGCGGCGGTTTCGGTCGCTACCGTGTCAGCGCTTGCCGTTTCTACTGCTGTTGTGGTTTCTGTTGCTGTCGTTTCTGCTGCTTCAGTTTGGCGATCTTCATTACGGCTGCGACGACGACGACGTGAACGGCGTGGTGATTTTTCTTCACTGCCGGACTCATTGCTGCTGTCGGTTGCCGTGGTTGAGGAGCTGGCATTACGGCTCGCAGGTGCGATGGACTGCTTTTCTCCTTCTTCTGCACCTGGTTTTGGCGCTTCACGACGGAATTCACTGCTGCCACGACTGCGGTCACGACGTGGACGACGACGATTGTTCGACGAGGTCTCTGTTGTTGCCGAGCTGTTGGTTGTGTTGTTGTCGGTCGTTTCCTGCGGGGTGCTGGTGGCCTCTCTGGTGGCCTTGTCCGTTACCTGCTCGGATGTTTTTTCAATGTTTTTGTCGGTAACCGCGGTGTTGCTGCTGTCTTCCGGACGTTCGCGACGACGGTTACGGCTACGGCTGCGGTTGTTTTCCCGGTTGGATGAATCGTTGTCCGGGTTGCCGGACTGGCGTTCTTCGCGACGTGGGCGACTGGCTCGCTCTTCGTTGCGGTTGTTACGCGGCTTGTCGTTATCCGTTTGGCTGTCGTTGCTGTCGGTATTACCGGCGTTGTTGCGACGACGACGGCCACCATTACCGGAGCGTTCTTCGCTACGGGAGGACTCTGAACGGCGGCGATTGGTGCTGCTACTGCTGCGATTGGAGTTGGTCGCTACCGGTGTGGATGGCGTGGCTGCCGGTGCTGCTGTTTTGGCCGCCGGGCTGCTGGTAGTGCTACTGTTGCCGGAATCGCCACCAAACAGGCCAGACAGGAAAGACGCCACTTTCTCTATCATGCCCGGGTTGTTGTTGGCGGCAGGTGCGGCAGCAACCGGGGTGGCGGCTGGAGCTGCTGCAGCTGGTTCTGGTACAGCGGTGGTGGTTACTGGCTTGGCGTGAACCACACCTTTAACGGCTGCCTGTTGGGTTTTGGCTGTTTCTTTGAGATTGGTGTCGATGCCGTATTCCGGTTCGACTTCATCAAAGCGGTGCTCGTAGGAAACCTCTCCTACCAGGGTGTCATCTGGACGCAGGCGCAGGACTTCAAAATGCGGCGTGTCCATGTTCGGATTTGGCAAAACGACAACACGGTTACCGTGACGGCTTTCGATGGCGTCAATCAGTTTGCGTTTTTCGTTCAGCAAGAAGCTGGCGACCGATACCGGCACAATGGCACGTACCTGGCCAGTGTTTTCCTTGGCGGCTTCTTCTTCAATCAGGCGCAGAATGGACAGGCCAGTGGACTGGATGTCACGGATAACACCGGTGCCGTTACAGCGTGGGCAAACGTGGCCGCTGGTTTCTTCCAGTGACGGGCGCAGGCGCTGACGTGACATTTCCATCAAGCCAAAGCGGGAAATACGGCCAACCTGAACGCGGGCGCGATCCATTTCGAGGGCTTTTTTCAGGCGTGTTTCGACTTCACGCTGATGCTTGTTGGAGAGCATGTCGATAAAGTCGATAACAACCAGGCCACCCATGTCACGCAGACGCAGCTGGCGCGCAATTTCATCGGCAGCTTCGAGGTTGGTATTGAAGGCTGTGTCTTCAATATCGCTGCCTTTGGTGGCGCGTGAGGAGTTGATATCGATCGATACCAGTGCTTCGGTCGGGTCGATAACAATCGAGCCACCGGCAGGCAGCTTGACTTCACGCTGGAAGGCGCTTTCGATCTGGGTTTCGATCTGGTAACGGTTAAACAGCGGCACGCTGTCGTCGTAGCGCTTGAACTTGTTCTGATAGTGCGGCATGACTTGCTGCACAAAACCAAGGGCTTCGGCATAGGCGGCATCGGTGTCGATCAGCACTTCGCCTACGTCTTGACGCAGGTAGTCGCGAATCGCACGAATGATCACGTTGCTTTCTTGCAGCAGCAGGGCAGGGGCTTTGACTTCGTTGTAGGCGCGTTGAATGGCATCCCACAGTTGCACCAGGTAGTCGAGATCCCATTGCAGTTCCTGACCGCTGCGGCCAATACCGGCAGTACGGACGATCACGCCCATTTTGTCGGGAACCGTGACGTCTTTCATGGCTTCGCGCAGTTCGGTACGCTCATCCCCTTCGATACGGCGGGAAATACCACCGGCACGAGGATTGTTGGGCATCAATACCAGATAACGACCTGCCAGGCTGACCTGGGTCGTCAAGGCTGCACCTTTGTTGCCGCGTTCTTCTTTATCGACCTGGACGATGATTTCCTGGCCTTCACGCAGGACGTCCTTGATGTTGATACGGCCAGGGCCGGGATCGCGGGCAAAGTATTCTTTGGAGATTTCCTTTAACGGCAAAAAGCCGTGGCGCTCGGCACCAAAATCCACAAATGCTGCTTCAAGGCTGGGCTCTATTCGAGTGATCCGGCCTTTGTAGATGTTGGATTTTTTCTGTTCGCGAGCACCGGATTCAATGTCCAGATCGTAGAGTTTTTGGCCGTCTACCAGGGCTACGCGCAACTCTTCAGGTTGAGTCGCGTTAATCAGCATTCTTTTCATGCAGTACAAATTGCTCAGTAGGGCAACGTACTCTGATGGCAATTCCAGTCGTTGATATGACTGGCCAATACCAAAATTTTTATGGGTGCTTTGCTTTATCCTGCCAGCACCGCGCAATGACTGCCCGGTCTGTCTCAGTGTGTAAGCATAGGGGCCTTCGTTGAGGCTCCGACACGTCAGGTTGCTGTCTGTTGTCACTCTGGGCAGTTGGCCACGCTGCGGCAGGGGTATTAGCGCTGCGGGAGGTGGCTTGCATCAGAGTGTTGCCCGGACCGGTTTGTGGTCTGGTATCGGCAACACCGTCCATAATTTGATAATGCGAGATCGCCCGCAGGTCGCTGCGTGGTTTATCTCACCGGGCGGCGCCAATATGGTTGATCGTACAGGGCGAGGTTTGGCGGACGTTTTGTGTGTCCGGGGACTCTGCTGGCCGGGGCTGGGGCAAGTTGCCCGCAGCTATCTCACTGACCCGTCAAGTCCGACGCTCGTTTATACGACCTGTTATACTGGCAAGCCTGCCGTGTTAAATCTTGCGAAGAGTTTTGTTGCTGACTCTTCTTCTTCTATACTCGCCGCTTTCGATGTTGGCGATACTTGCATCGGTCAAAATGTTTGTGTAAGACCCGAATGCCGCTGGAATATAGCAACAAAGTATGAAGTCAGCAAAGTATTAGATTCTCTGTCGCGGTAATGTGACGCTCAATTCTCTTTAAATCCGGCGCTTGTTGCAGCAATCACGCCGGTGGTTACCCTGAATATATGGCAAAGTTTGAAATAGATACCACCAAGGTGTCGTTGCTGGAAGTGACGACGGATAACGATGGCCAGCGTGTCGATAATTTTTTGATGGCGGTGCTGGGAAAGGTACCGCGAGCGCTGGTGTATCGCATTATCCGCAAGGGCGAGGTCCGGGTTAACAAGGGAAGAGTAAAGGCCGATTCTCGTGTGGCCGCGGGTGATGTTGTACGTATTCCTCCGGTGCGTTTGCCCCAGGAACAGGCGGTTGGTCATGCTTCGGCAGATCTGCTGGCGGGGCTGAAAAAAGCCATTGTTTATGAAGACGATGCCCTGATTGCCATTAACAAGCCGCATGGTTTGGCGGTGCATGGCGGCAGTGGCGTCAATCTGGGCCTGATTGAAGCCATGCGGCAGTTGTATCCGGATCACAGCTTTCTGGAGCTGGTGCACCGGCTCGATCGGGATACGTCCGGCATTATCATGATTGCGCGCAAACGATCGGCGCTGGTAGCGTTGCAGAAAATGCTGGTGAACAAAGTCGGTATCCGGAAGCGTTATCTGGCTCTGGTGCACGGTCACTGGCCTTTGTCTGTTACTGAGGTGAAGGCACCGCTAAAAAAATCCGAGCGCCAGTCCGGTGAGCGCATTATGTTGGTGGATGCCGAAGGCAAGGCCTCGCATACCCGCTACCGGTTGTTGTCGAGCGGCCCGCATTATTCCTTGCTGGAAGCGGAACCTGTCACCGGTCGAACCCATCAGATTCGGGTTCATTGCCAGTTTCAGGGGTTTGCCATTGCCGGGGATGAAAAATATCGGGATCGTGCACAAGTGGCGATCGATCAGCAGCATGGAGTCAGGCGGTTGTTTTTACATGCCTTGCGACTGGAGTTTCGCCATCCATTAACCGGAGAGGCGTTGTCGCTGACCGCACCTCCGAATGCAGATTTTGAGCGACTACTTATAAAGGAAGGCTGTGGTTATGAGCTATGACCTCATTGTTTTTGATTGGGATGGTACGCTGGCTGATTCCACGGGGCGGATTGTGGACAGTATGCAGCGGGCAGGACGGATTATCGGCTTGCCTCCGGTCACGGATGCCCAGGTGCAGAATATTATTGGCCTGGGATTGCCTGAAGCCATTACAACACTATGGCCAGCTATTGATGAGCAGAACATGGCGGCGATGAAAGAATGTTACGCCCGTCATTTTGTCTCAGACAGCCCGGTGGCGATGGGGTTGTTTGCCGGGGCAGAAACGATGTTGGCGCGCTTGCAGGAGCAAGGCATATTGTTGGCCGTTGCGACAGGTAAAAGTCGGCGGGGGCTGGATCGTATTCTGGATGATCTGACGTTGCGGCACCGGTTTGCTGCCACCCGTTGTGCCGATGAAACCTGCTCCAAACCTGATCCGCTGATGCTGCAGGAAATTCTGGCGCAATTGAGAATTCCAGCATCGAGGGCGTTAATGGTAGGAGATACCACCTATGATCTTGATATGGCCAATGCTGCCGGAATGGCATGTGTGGCCATGAGTCACGGTGCTCACGATGAAGTGGCCTTGTCCGCTTGTCGGCCCTTGGTGATGTGTCATAACATCGCCGGGCTTGATGCCTGGCTTGCCCGGCATTTATCAACGGCTGGTAAATAAAGTTGTCTGTATGTTGTCACTGAATAAATTGGAAGTCATGCATGAATCGTCCTGAAGACAGCAGTAAAGAGTGGAAGTTGATCAGCAAGTTGGTGATGGACTTGCAAAAGGAACAGCGACGGTCACGCCGTTGGGGAATATTTTTTCGGGTGCTGATGTTCAGCTATCTGTTTGTTGTGCTGTGGATGTTCCGTACACCACTGGAAGATGCAGCAGCAGGGGGCAGTGCTGGCGGCGAGCCATTTGCGGCGGTAGTTGAAGTCACAGGTGCCATTGCGGCAGACAAAGAAGCCAGTGCCGATGCGCTGATCAGTGGGATTCGCAAAGCATTTGAAGATCAGGATGCCCTTGGATTGATTCTGCGCATCAACTCACCCGGGGGAAGCCCGGTACAGGCCGGTTATGTGTATGACGAGATCAAGCGCCTGAAAGAAACCCGCCCGGATTTTCCAGTGTATGCCGTGATCGTAGACCTGGGTGCTTCCGGGGCTTATTACATTGCCGCTGCCGCCGATGAAATTTATGCCGACAAGGCCAGCCTGGTTGGCTCTATTGGTGTGGTGGGTTCCGGCTTTGGTTTTGTGGATGTAATGGACAAGCTGGGGGTTGAGCGCAGAAGCTACACCGCCGGGGAGCACAAGGGGTTTTTGGATCCATTCTTGCCGGAGCGTGCTGATGAGCGTGAATTCTGGGAAGGCGTTCTGGCAGTTACCCATAAACAGTTTGTTGAGCAGGTACGCAACGGCCGTGGCGATCGTCTGAAAGAAACCCCGGATATGTTCAGTGGTTTGATCTGGTCTGGCGAACAAGCACTGGAGATGGGGCTGATTGACGGCCTGTCATCTACCAGCCAGCTGGCACGAGAACAGTTGGATACCGAAACCCTGGTCAACTTCACCTTGCGGCCCAACCGTTTTGAAGAGCTGGTTGGACGCTTGGGAGCCAGTATGGGTCGTGGGCTTTCCAGTGTTTTTGTCGATCAGGGTATTACGCTGCGCTGATACTGGCGTTGGTTAATCAAATAATTTTGACAACAGGAGGCGAGATACCTATTATCTCGCGCACTATGGCAGAGGCACAAATACCCCACCGGGTTGATGCACCTAAACTTGTTGAACATAATCAACAGTTTAAGGCAGCAATCAACAGTTCCGATCTTCCTCGTCTGAACGAAGCCGTCGATCAGTGTCTGGCACCGATCGACTGCGTTATTTCTTTCGAAAAAGATGCTGAACGTTTTCGTATGATTGTGGGTAGTTGTTCTACTCGTGTCGCCATGACTTGCCAGCGTTGTCTGGGGAGAGTGGAGATAGCGGTTGGTAGTCAGTTTTCACTGGGTTTGGTTTTTAATGACGAGCAGGCGAGAAATTTGCCTAAACGTCTTGAACCTGTGGAAATGGACGAAAATGGCGTGATCGACCTGTGGTCGGTGTTGGAAGACGAAGTGCTGTTGGCACTGCCTGCTTTTCCAACCCATCCCGAGTCCGAATGTCAGATTCAGCAGCCCGAGCCTGAAGACATAATCAGTAACGAAAAGCGGCCCAACCCGTTTGACGTTTTGGCACAGCTCAAACAGAAATAGTGTAGGAGCCAATCATGGCTGTTCAGAAAAACAAAGTAACTCGATCCAAGCGTGGCATGCGTCGTTCACACGATGCACTGGATACTGCTTCAGTAGCCCTGACCACAGATCCAACCACGGGTGAAATCCACCGTCGTCACCATGTGAGCGATGATGGTTTCTATCGTGGTAAAAAAGTTGTGGAGACTGGCACCAACTAAGATGTTAACCATCGCGGTAGATGCCATGGGCGGGGACTTAGGTCCCCGCGCTGCGTTTTATGGCTGCAAAAACCTGCTTGGCAAGCATCGGCAAGTCAGGGTGATGCTGTTTGTTGAGCAAGGCTGGGTTGGTGAAGCCACCCGGAGCGCGGCAGAGTTTTCTGACCGTATCAGGATTGTAGGTTGCGGTACCAGTATCGCGGCTGATGAAAACCCTTCTGTAGTACTTAAAAAGCGCCAGTCTTCATCCATGGTGATGGCTCTGTGTGCGTATCGCGATGGTGAAGTGCAAGGTGTGTTGTCAGTTGGCAGCACGGGTGCACTGATGATTCTTTCTCGCCGCTTGTTGGGTGTACTTCCTGGTATCGATCGTCCTGCTCTGGCAACGCAAATCCCGACCCGTGGCAAACCTTTGTTGCTGTTGGATCTGGGGGCTTCTCTGGGAGCTACCTCGTCGCAGCTGGTGCAGTTTGCTGTGCTGGGGGTAGCCTGGTGCCGTTCCATGAAAATAGAGCGGCCGGATGTGGGCTTGCTGAATGTTGGTCATGAGTCTGGCAAGGGCACGGCGGATATCCGTACTGCCGATTCGATACTCAGCTGTTTGTTGCCTGAGAATTACGCCGGTTTTTATGAAGGCGATGATCTGTATCGTGGTGATCTGGATGTCATGGTCTGTGATGGTTTTACCGGTAATATCGCGCTGAAAACCAGTGAAGGGTTGACCGACTGGCTCACCCAGATGGTAAAAGACGAACTCAAGCAGCATTGGGTGTTGCGGCTGGTGTCGCCCTTGTTGCGGCAGGCGTTCAAGCGTATTCACAAACGTATTGCACCCACTCGACATGGCGGTGCCATGTTGTTGGGAATTGATGGTGTGGTGGTGAAAACCCACGGTAAATCTGATATATCTACTTATGAATTTGCCATGGGGTATTTGGTCGAGCAGGCCATAAATCATGACCGTGAGGCACTAATCAGGCAGATTTTGCCCATGCAAGAGGCGATTGCCTGAAACAAATTCATTAAAATTGTGCCAATTGGGTGTTTACTGGAGCGAGCGAGAATCCTACTATGGCGCCGCTTCCGGGTTATTGGACACCGTATTTGTTTTGAATCAGTGTGCTTTGGCCTCTGGAACCGGTTTCCAACTGGTATCAATACATGCCCGCTACAACAACGGCAGCTAACCGATTTGGTGATTGATAATATGACAGAAGTAATCGCAATTTTCCCCGGTCAGGGTGCTCAGCAAGTGGGTATGCTGGCGGATTTGGCCGCAGAATACAGCCTGATCGGTGATACCTTCGCAGAAGCCTCGGAAGCGCTTGGGTTTGATCTTTGGGCGTTGACCCAGGATGGCCCGGCGGAAACACTCAACCAGACCTATAATGCCCAGCCAGCCTTGCTGACGTCCAGTGTTGCCCTGTTGCGCTTGATTCAGGCTCATTGTCCTGCGTTGCAAATTGTTGCCGCGGCCGGTCATTCGTTGGGTGAATATTCGGCGCTGGTCGCCGCTGATGCGATTGATTTTGTTGATGCTGTCCGTCTGGTACGGCAGCGAGGCCAGCTGATGGAGCAAGCCGTTCCTGCTGGTCAGGGCGGCATGGCCGCGATTCTGGGGCTGGATGAAGCCACTCTGCGTCAGGTTTGTGACGATGCCAAACCAGCTGGAGTGGTCGAACCGGCCAATTTTAATGCACCTGGCCAGATTGTTATTGCCGGTGATATGGCTGGTATTGAAAAAGCCATCGAGCTGGCCAAGTCAGCCGGTGCCAAACGGGCTTTGCCATTGGCGGTGAGTGGCCCGTTTCACTCCAGCCTGATGCGGGCAGCGGCACAGAATTTCAAAGGTGCTCTGGCAGACGTCAACTGGCGGGCGACGGAATTTCCGGTGTACCACAACGTTGATAACGAGCCGGCACCCTTGGCGGAAATGCAAGAAAAATTGCTGGATCAGTTGTACAGCCCGGTTGACTGGACGGGTGCGATTGCTGCAGTACGCAGCAAAGCGGATGTGGCGATTGAATTTGGTCCTGGCAAGGTATTGGCAGGGCTCAACAAGCGTATCGATAAAACCCTGACAACCTGTGGTACTGGTGATCTTGCCAGCGCCCAGGCAGTCATGGCCATGATTCAAGGACAATAAGCATGACAGACAAGGCACTGGCACTGGTTACTGGCGCATCCCGGGGTATTGGGCGAGCGGTGGCCGAGCGCCTGGCAGGCAAAGGATATAAGGTCATCGGCACGGCGACCAGTGAATCGGGTGCAGCGGCTATTCGTGAGGCATTACAAGTAATCGATGCCGACAACGACGCCGTGGTGCTGAATATTTCAGATGCAGAACAGACCAGTGAGGCCCTCAAGGCGCTGGTTGCTGAGCATGGTACGCCCGCAGTACTGGTGAATAACGCCGGCATTACTCGTGACAACCTGTTCCTGCGTATGAGCGACGATGAGTGGCATGCGGTGATCAATACCAACCTGACCGGCGTGTTCCGTGTCTGTAAGGCACTGGTCAAACCGATGATCAAGGCGAAAGCCGGTGCCATTATTAATATCAGCTCCATTATCGGCACTACCGGTAATGCGGGTCAGGCTAACTATGCAGCGGCCAAGGCCGGTCTGGAAGGCTTTTCCCGTTCTCTGGCACAGGAAGTGGCCAGTCGCAACATCACGGTTAATTGTGTTGCACCGGGTTTTATCAAAACAGACATGACGGACGTCTTGCCTGAAGCCCAAAAAGAAGCCATCCTGTCGTCCATTCCAAGCAAGCGCTTGGGGCGGCCAGACGAGATTGCCAGTGCTGTTGCCTTTTTGGCCAGTGACGAAGCGAAATACATTACAGGCCAGACCATTCATGTGAATGGCGGTATGAATATGGGTTAGGGTCGCACTGACCTTCGAAACACTGAAACGGTAGGAAAAAACATGAGCAATATCGAAGAACGCGTAAAAAAAATCGTCTGCGAACAGCTGGGCGTTAAAGAAGACGAAGTGAAAGCAGCTTCTTCTTTCGTTAATGACCTGGGTGCAGATTCTCTGGACACTGTAGAGCTGGTAATGGCTCTGGAAGAAGAATTTGAGACTGAGATTCCAGACGAAGATGCCGAGAAGCTGACTACCGTTCAGGAAGCAATCGACTACATCGTTGCGAATCTGTAATAATCGCGACGTCTGAAAGCCGCCTCTTCGGACGCGGCTTTTTTTGTGTCTGAGACGGGGAAACGAAAACAGTGATGACGAAACGACGCGTAGTGGTAACGGGCCTGGGAACTGTTAACCCAATGGGTCTGGACGTGGCGACAACCTGGCAAGCAGTGTGTCAGGGCAAATCCGGCATCGGACCGGTAACGCATTTTGATGCCAGCAGCTATTCAACCCGAATTGTCGGGTCAGTAAAAGACTTCGATGTAACCAGTGTTATGTCGGCCAAGGAAGCACGCAAACTCGACCCGTTCTTGCAATACGCAATGGTGGCAGCCGAACAAGCGATGCAGGATGCCGGATTTCCTGAAGATCTCGATCGCACACGCTTCGGTGTTGCCGTTGGTTCAGGAATTGGTGGACTGAACACCATTGAGCAGAATTACCAGCAACTGACCAAAAGCGGTCCTCGCCGGGTGTCACCTTTTCTGGTGCCCGCTGCGGTGATTAATATGGCGTCGGGCAATATTGCCATTCGTCATGGCCTGCAGGGCCCTAATTTTGCTATTACGACCGCCTGTACCACAGGTACCCACAATATCGGTTACGCCGCCCGGACGATTGCGTACGGCGATGCCGACCTGATGCTGGCAGGAGGCACAGAAGGTGCATCTTCTCCGCTGGGTATGGCTGGTTTTGCGGCCGCAAGAGCCATGAGCACCCATAACGACGAGCCGGAAAAAGCCAGTCGCCCATGGGATAAAGACCGTGACGGTTTTGTACTGAGTGATGGCGCAGCGATTCTGGTGCTGGAATCACTGGAACATGCCCAGGCACGTGGTGCTCATATTTATGCCGAACTGATCGGATTGGGCATGAGCGATGACGCCTACCATGTGACCAGTCCACCGGTAGACGGTTCAGGTGCATGCACCGCGATGACCAATGCGCTGCGAGATGGCGGTGTGACACCGGATCAGGTGGACTATATCAACGCGCACGGCACATCGACGCAAGTGGGTGATATTGCCGAAACCAACGCCATCAAGACGCTGTTTGGGGATCATGCCTACAAACTGGCGGTGTCATCGACCAAATCCATGACTGGCCACTTGTTGGGTGCGGCAGGGGCGATTGAAGCCATGTTCACCATTTTGACGATTCAGGATGGCATCATCCCGCCGACAATCAATCTTGACAATCCGGATGACGGTTGCGATCTGGATTATGTGCCGCATACCGCCCGCAAGGCTGATGTGTCGATTGCACTGTCCAACTCCTTTGGTTTTGGCGGCACTAACGGCAGCTTGCTATTCTCGCGTTTTAACGGCTAAGACCAGTGACCAGGGTACTTTGTCGATTGGCGGGTCAGTGGCAGGACGATTGGCCTGCCACTGACCGAGGCCTGCACTATGGCGACGGTTTGTTCGAAACCATGCGCCTGTCCGCTGGCCGTATTCCTTTATGGCCATTGCATCAGGCCCGGCTACAGGCCGGGATAACGGCGCTGCGCTTCCCGTCAGCCACCATGGACGACGTCTTGCAAGCACTGGCGACGCTGCCCGAGCCTCAACGGCTGGATCGTTACTCGGCGGTCAAACTGCTGCTGAGTCGTGGCACTGGGCCGCGAGGTTATGCCATCCCCGAACCGACAGCGATCAATCTGCAGCTGCACCTGTTTGATGCCCCCCAGTGGCGCTGGAGCGGGTTATCGGCTGAGTGCCCTGGGTTGACCATTGGAGTGAACCCGGTACGGCTTGGGCGGCAGCCCCGGCTGGCCGGATTAAAACACCTGAATCGGCTTGAGCAGGTGTTGGCCCGGGCAGAATTCCAGCCAGGCTGGGATGAAAGCCTGATGCTGGACGATCAGGAACAGGTGATAGAAGGATGTTATTCCAATCTGATAATCCGTCGTGGTGGGCAATGGTTGACGCCGTCACTGGCGACATCCGGTGTCAATGGCGTGGTGCGGCAGTGGTTGCTGCAACAGCTGGATGTCACCGTCACTGGCTTGTCGCTGGATGACATCAAACAGGCCGATGCGCTGTTTATGAGCAACAGCCTGATGGGGATTGTGCCGGTGGCCCGAATGGACACGACAAGTTATGCCCCAACCTCTGAAGCATTGGATGTCATGCGGGTGTTGCAGACCAGACTGGAGAGTCTTTTTTGAAAAAAATATTGGCGTTGATCGCTACCTTGCCAGTACTGCTGCTGGCTTTGAGCCTGGCGGTCTGGACGTTACCTGCCAGCAATGATGACCTTGTCCGTATCGAGATCAAGGCGGGGGATACCCTGACTGGCAAAGCCCGACAATGGGAAGCCGATGGGTGGCTGCCTTCGGCCTTGCTGTTACGTATCCAGGCCCGAGTATTAAATAAACAACACTTGCGCGCCGGGGAGTACGATGTTCCGCCACAGCTGACTGGCCCGGAGTTGCTCACCTGGCTTGAAACCGCCGAAGCGGTCACCTATCGGGTACGGCTGATTGAAGGCACCCGTCTGGTGGATGCATTGGCCAATATCGCCAGCGCCAACAAGCTCAAGCAGGATATCCAGCCACTGACGCCAGAACAGGTTGGGCAATATCTTGGTATTGATGGCAACCCCGAAGGCTGGTTGTATCCGGACACCTATGTTTATTCCAGTGGCGCATTAGCCTCTTCGGTCATTACCCAGGCCTACCAGCGTATGCAAAACCAGTTACAGGAGGCATGGAGCCAGCGAGACAAGGATCTGCCGTACAGTACGCCCTATCAGGCACTGGTGATGGCCTCGATTGTTGAAAAAGAAACCGCCGTGGCCTCCGAGCGTCCTCAAATAGCCGGTGTCTTTGTGCGGCGCTTGCGTAAAGGCATGCGACTGGAAACCGACCCCACGGTGATCTACGGCCTTGGAACGGACTTCTCCGGCAATCTGCGCAAACGCCATCTGCTGGATCGCAGCAACGTCTACAATACCTATCGCAACCATGGCTTGCCGCCCAGCCCGATCGCACTGGCCGGTCGGCAGGCACTGGATGCCGCACTGCACCCGGATGAGGGTGATGCCTTGTTCTTTGTGGCGCGCGGGGACGGCTCACACGTGTTCTCCGCGACGTTTGCGCAGCACAACAAGGCTGTGTACCAATACCAGATACGTAACCGCAAGGCGGACTACCGTTCAACGCCGGAACCGGCGGCACCTTCTTCACCCGCATCGCCTGACGCAGGAACACAACCATGACTTCAGCCAACACCCCGCCGCCACGCGGCAAATTCATTACCTTTGAAGGAGGGGAGGGTGTTGGTAAGACGACCAACGTCCAGTGGTGTGCCGACTGGCTGATGGAGCGCGGGCTGGAGGTAATGGTGACCAGAGAGCCTGGGGGGACACCGATTGCCGAGCTGATTCGCAACAAGTTGCTTAAAGCCCATCATGCCGAGTCCATGGTGCCAATGGCCGAACTGCTGCTGGTGTTTGCCGCCCGGGTACAACATCTCGAAGCGGTTATTTTACCGGCGCTGTCACAGGGCACCTGGGTATTGTGTGACCGTTTTACGGATTCCACCATTGCCTATCAGGGGTTTGGTCGAGGTCTGGACCTGGGTAGTATCGAAACGCTCAAAAACCTGGCTCAGGGCACACTGGAACCAGACTGTACCTTGCTGCTTGATGCCCCTGTTGACGTTGGAATGGCACGGGCACGTGGTCGTACAGCCATCAGCGGTGAAGACATCGATCGCTTTGAAACAGAACAAATGGCTTTTTTTGAACGGGTAAGAGACGGCTTTCAAGCCCTGGCGGCGACCCAGACCCGTTTTGTTACTCTGGATGCCACTCAGTCACTGGATGATATTCAATCCGAGTTGGCGATTCGGCTCAGCCTGTTGAGTGGGCTATGAGCGATTCTCACTGGTCGCATGTTTATCCTTGGCAGTCCGACCTTTGGGATAGCCTGATCAAACGGCATCAGCAGCAGGGGTTGCCCCATGCACTGATGCTTACCGGTGTTGAAGGAATTGGCAAACACGCCCTGGCGCTGGAAACGGCGCGCTGGCTACTCTGTACCCGTCGGATTGAACAGCATGCCAATGTTGCTTGTGGCGAATGTCACAGCTGTCGTTTGTGGCAAGCAGGCAATCATCCGGATTTTATGGAATGCCAGCCAGAAGACGACAGTCGACAAATTCGTATCGACGGCGTGCGCAAACTCAACGAATTTCTGATGCAAACACCGCAAATCAGCCCGTGTCAGGTGGTCAGCCTGCATCCGGTGGAAGTCTTGAATGGCAACGCCGCCAACGCCTTGCTTAAAACCCTGGAAGAACCACCGGGCGAAAGCTTCCTGTTACTCGAAACCGAGCGTCTTGGCTCGGTCATGCCGACCATTCGCAGCCGCTGCCAGCGTTTGACACTGGCGACACCATCGCCGCAGCAGTCCCTTGACTGGATGCAGGCCAACGGCTGTGACCCCTTGGTGGCTGAACAGGCGCTACGCATGAACCAGATGGCACCGATCGCGGCTCTGGCATGGGTACAACAACAACGCCATGAACAACATAACCACTGGTTGCAACAACTGCAGCAATGGTCCAACGGCAGCTTGCCACTCGATGCCATGGTTGCCATCTGGAAAAAAGACGAGCTGACCGGGATTCTGTCCTGGTTGGGGCAGCTGAGTGCTGATTTGATGCGGGCACATATGGGGGCCGACCACAGCCAGTTGCTGGAGCCTGCCATCTTGGGCTGCTTTGACGCATCTACTCTGCAGCCCGCAAAACTGATAGCCTTGCATGACCGGATCAACAGCACATTAGGGCAAATACAGTCCGGTGCCAGCTATTTTAATCGCCAGCTGTTGCTGGAATCATTGATGATCGAGTGGCAAACACTCGTAACCAACCCAGGGAGAGACTGATGGCCAATATGGGGCGTAGCGGTATTCTGACGCTGACCATCAAAGATAAGGCTGTTCTGTACGGTGCGTATATGCCGTTTCTCAAAGAAGGCGGCTTGTTTATTCCAACTAACCGCAGCTACAAGTTGGGTGATGAAGTCTTTTTGTTATTAAAGCTGATGGATGACCCGGAAAAACTGCCGGTGGCAGGCAAGGTTGTCTGGATTACACCGCAGGGAGCACAGGGAAATAAAACGGCCGGTATTGGCGTCCAGTTCTCTGGCGATAACACCATGGCACGGGACCGGATCGAAACCCATCTCGTCGGGGCGATGAAATCTGAACGCCTTACCCACACCATGTGATACCCATGTGCCTGGACACGCCCGGCCTGACCGGCCCTGTCTGTGGCGCGACACCCGTTCTGTCACGTCAAGCACTCTTCCGATCGCACGCGACCGGAAAGTGATGTATACGGAGTACGAACGTCGTCTGAACACTACAAGGTTTGTATATGTCTGATTCTGCTTTTCGTCACCTGAGTGCCACACCGGTTGAGTCGCTCAACCTGGTGGTTCACCACTATGAACACACCGGCACCGGGGCGGTCCACTACCACCTTGAGTCTGATCACGACGAAAAGGCCTTTATGGTCGCAGTCCGTACCATGCCGAAAGACTCCACCGGGGTCGCCCATATTCTTGAGCATACGGTGCTGTGCGGCTCAGAAAAATTCCCGGTGCGTGATCCTTTCTTTATGATGACCCGGCGCTCGCTCAACACCTTTATGAACGCCATGACCAGTAGCGACTGGACCGCCTATCCGTTTGCTTCCCAGAACGACAAAGACTTCAATAATCTGCTTGATGTGTATCTTGACGCGGTGTTTTTCTCGCGACTGCATCCGCTCGATTTTGCCCAGGAAGGCCATCGTCTGGAACTGGAAGACCCGCAAGACCCGAACTCCAGGCTGGTCTTCAAGGGCGTGGTGTTCAATGAAATGAAAGGGGCCATGTCTTCACCGGTGTCACAACTGTGGCAAGGTATCAGTGCCTACCTGTTTCCAACCACCACCTACCACTTCAACAGCGGCGGTGATCCGGCTGAAATTACCCAGCTCAGCTACGAGCAGTTGATGAGCTTTTACAAAAGCCATTACCACCCCAGCAACGCGGTGTTTATGACGTTTGGCAATCTCGACGTTGACGCACTGCAAGCACGGCTTGAAAGCGAAGTCTTGTCCCGCTTTGAGCGGCAGACCCAGCGCTGGAGCGTACCCGCAGAACAACGTTATGCCGCGCCAGTTGCCGTACAGGAATACTACGGCGTCGACAGCGACGACCTCAGCGGTAAAACCCACCATGTCACCGGTTGGCTGCTGGGCTCTTCGGTTGATCTCGACGCCCAGCTGGAAGCCAACCTGCTCAGCCAGATTCTGCTCGATAACAGCGCTTCGCCATTACGCCGGGCGCTGGAACAAACCGAACTGGGTGGCTCACCATCGCCGCTGTGTGGGCTGGAAGAATCCAACCACGAAATGAGCTTTATGTGTGGCGTCGAAGGCAGTGAGCCGGAACACGGCCAAGCCATTGAAACCCTGATTCTCGACACCCTGCAACAGATCGCCACCGATGGCGTGGACGCTGACATTGTTGAATCCGCCTTGCACCAGCTGGAATTGCATCAGCGGGAAATCGGCGGCGATCATTACCCATACGGTCTGCAACTGGTGTTTAACGCCTTGCCCGCTGCGATCCACCATGGTGACCCGGTGGCAATGCTCAATCTGGATCCGGCGCTGGCCCGCTTGCGCGCCAACGCCAGCCAGCCAGGCTGGGTGCAGGCAACCGTGACCCGGTTGCTGCTCAACAATCGCCATCGGGTACGTTACAGCCTGTTGCCGGACGCCGGGCTGAATGCGGAAGCCAAACGACTGGAACAACAGCGACTGGATACCATTCGCGCCAACCTGACGGAACAACAGCTGCAAGCCATTCGCGACCAGGCGGAGGCGCTGCAACAACGCCAGGCGGCAGAAGACGATCCCGGCTTGCTGCCCCAGGTGACTCTCGAGGACGTCAAACCGGATATCCACTACGTTGCCCCCGATAATCATTACACCGACACACTGACAACCACTGAATATGTTACCGGCACCAACGGTATTCTTTACCAGCAACTGATTGTCGGCCTGCCAGCATTCAATGCAGAACAGCTCAGCTGGCTACCTATGTTTACCAATGCCTGGAGTGAAGTGGGCGCTGGCGGTAACGATTACCTCACCCAACAAATCAAGCAGACCGCACTGGTGGGGAGCCTGTCGAGCTACGCCTCTATCCGTGGTGATGTCGACAGCAATCAGCACCTGCACGGTCACCTGGTGATGAGCGGTAAGGCCTTGGGCAGTAAAGCAGAGGACTTCAGCGCGCTGATGAAAGAGACCTGGCAGACTCCGACTTTCGACGACAATGCCCGGTTGCTGGATCTGATGACGCAAATGAAAGCCCGTCGCGAGCAAGGTGTGACCGGCAGTGGCCACAGCCTGGCGATGTCAGTCGCGGCGTCGACCTTGAACCCGGTCGCCAATATCACCAATATCATGACCGGTATGCCCCAGCTGGTTGAATTGAAACAACGACTGAAACAGGCGCAACAAGACGGTGGCGCCTCGCTGTCGGCAGCGCTGAACAGCCTGTACGCCTGTATTGCCAGCAGCCCGGATGAAGCCTTGCTGATTCACGACGCACCATATCGGGAAATCCACCTCGATGCACTGCAGCAACAGTGGCCCCAGGCATCGGCCAGTACACCCATCGACTTGCCCTGGACACCCGTTGCGAGCGCTAATTACTGGATGGTCGATTCCCAGGTCAATTTCTGCGCCTGGGCGTTGCCCACCGTCTCTATGGTGAACGAGGACGCCGCCGCCCTGTCGGTATTGGCAGGTGTCATGCGCAACGCCTACCTGCACACTGCCATTCGTGAAAAAGGCGGTGCCTATGGTGCCGGTGCCACACAAGACAACAGCAGCAGCTGCTTCAAGTTCTACTCCTATCGCGATCCTCGGGTAGAAGGAACGTTTGATGATTTCGCGGCTTCTATCGACTGGGTGCTGGAACGTACCAACGGCGATGACCTGGTTGAGCAAGCAGTGCTGGGACTGATTGGCGGTATGGATCGCCCCGGCTCTCCGGCCGGAGAAGCCAAACAGGCATTCCATATGGATCGGGGTGGTCGCACCCGGGCTCTGCGTCAACAATACCGCGAGCGTCTTCTGTCTATTCGCTGGAGCGATGTTCAGCGGGTCGCCGCTACCTACCTGCAAGGGCAGGAGGGCAGCAAGGCAGTGATTGCGCCACGAGGCACACAGGATATTGCCGCGGCACTGGGTCTGACCGCACAAGACTTTTAGACCATCGGTTTTTAAGTCAGACTTTTCACTACCAACGCTTGAACTACACAACCAGTAGGTGTTTGCCGCCTGCTGGTTGCTTTTTTTTACCCACTTTTAGAGCAACCTGATGACCATCTTGCTTTATCTCGCCCGTATTTTGCTTGTCGCCGTACTGGTTGTGGTGGTTTGGGCTTCGCTCAAACAAACCGGCAGTGCCATCGCAGGATCCGACAAAACTGCTCACTTCCTTGCGTATATGGCATTGGCTGGACTGGGGCTGGCCAGCTTTCAGTTATTGCGCAATCAGGGATTGTTTATGCTGTTCTGCCTGGCACTGGGAGGCGCGATGGAACTGATTCAGGGACAGCTTCCCAGTCGAGTCATGGGCTGGGACGACATGCTGGCCAACAGCCTGGGCGTGCTGGCAGCGATTGTCGTGTATTGGCCTTTGAGGAAATGGATTGACCGGCTGCTGGGGCGGGGAGGAGCTGCTGTTATTCGTGGTGAATAACGTCGTTCTTGCGTATCTGCTGCGGCAGGACATTATCTGGCAACGATATGGTGTATTCAGGGAGGAATTCGTATGGTCGAGCATAACTATTATCGCTATCTGGGCAAGGCCAGTGCTGGGGAAGGCAGTACGCCCCGCTACCATTTATTGGCTTATCACTCGCTTGACGTGGCGGCAACGGGGTATACGTTGTTGTCTCAGAAGGATGGATTACTGGACGATTTGGCGGATTTACTGACGCTTCCTCCAGAGTCATTAAAACGTCTGCTTACCTTTCTGTTGGCATTACATGATCTTGGCAAGTTTTCGGCGGCTTTTCAGCAATTGCCTGTGTTTTCGGCTTTCCCTTCCGGGCTTAAATCCCCAGCCAGAGTCTATGATGCCAGTACACACCGTCATGATCGTTTGGGTAGCTACCTGGTGGAACAATTGTTTCGCCACGGCCAGGTTGATATTCCAAGTTGGAATTATCGATCGGTTCATGCTCGTAAAAGTGCCGTGCAGTTCAGTAAATTAATGGATGTCATGCTTGGCCACCATGGCAAGCCGATCAATGCTCGTACCGATGGGATGCAAGCTTTTTATTGCGAGGAAAATATTGCCGATGCGTCAGCTTTTGTGGCAGATGTGTTCAATTTGCTCGATGTTGATATACCCATTGAACAACTGGTAAATAAAGAGTGGCAAGATCGATTCACTCTGGCCAGCTGGGTTCTGGCCGGTTGGGCAGTTATCTCAGACTGGGTTGGTTCGGATCAGCAATATTTCCATTACTGTACTGATGTGATGCTGGTTGATGAGTATTGGCCAATAGCGCAACAAAATGCTCGTAGAGCGTTGAATGCAACGGATCTGATTGCCGGTATTCGGGCCAGTGATTTTCCAGGGTTTCAAGCCCTGTTTGGTTTTGAGCCAACGCCGTTACAGCGTTGGGCGGAACACGTCGAGTTATCCGAGCAGCCGCAACTGTTTATTCTGGAGGACATTACCGGGTCGGGTAAAACTGAAGCTGCATTGACGCTGGTGCATCGATTGATGGCGGCAAAACACGCCAAGGGTTTTTATTTTGGCTTGCCGACCATGGCGACGGCTAATGCCATGTTTCATCGTCTGGCAGATCATTATTTGAAAATGTTTGACACGAGTTCTGACCGTAAGCCCTCGTTGGTATTGGCACACTCTGCCCGCGCAATGGATGAGCGCTTCCGGGAGGCTGTCGGGGTTCAGGGAGCCGATGACAGTGCTTATGATCATGATGATGAAACCGCCAGCTTGTATTGTAATCACTGGCTGGCAGACTCTCGCAAAAAAGCCCTGTTGGCCCCGGTAGGGGTTGGCACGATCGATCAGGCTTTACTCGGGGTGTTGCCACGGAAGCATCAGAGTTTGCGGGTGCTGGGGCTGCATCACAAAGTATTGGTGTTCGATGAAGTTCACAGCGCTGATGCCTATCAGCTGCAATTGCTGGAAACCCTCTTGAAGCTCCACCTCCATCAAGGGGGGAGTGCTATATTGCTCACCGCTACCTTGAGCTTTGATGCTCGTGAGCGGTTGTGCCGAATCTGGAATGAGGTACCGGTGTCGTCATGGGGTAAGCCTTTAAGGGGCCCTTGGTTGACACAGTCGAGAAGACTGGATGCCTTTCCTTTGGCGACTCGTGTTGCAAAAGGGAGTATTCCGGATGAGGCATCTGTGGGCGGTAGAGCTGCAGTTTCCCGGCGAGTCGACGTTGATTTTTTGCATGATGTTGAGCTTGTGATCCAGCAATTGTTGGCTGCGGCTAAAGCGGGGCGTTGTGTTGTGTGGGTTCGTAACTCCGTTGGGGATGCCCAGCAAGCCTATGACACCATTAACCAGCGATTGGCTGATTCTCCATCAGACTCTGTCTGCTCTTGTGAAACCCTGTTGTTTCACAGTCGCTTTACGCTGCATGATCGTCAACGTATCGAACGGCAGGTATTACATTGGATTGGAAAAGCGAGCCAACCGGTCCACCGCGCTGGCAAAATCATTGTCTGTACCCAGGTATTCCAGGAAAGCCTGGATGCTGATGCGGATTTGTTGATAACCGACTTGTGCCCAATCGATGATCTGATTCAGCGGGCAGGGAGACTGCATCGTCATTTTCGGCAGTATCGGTTGGGCGAACCTCCCAAACTACTGGTTTATTCGCCAGAATGGCAAGAGCAGCCAGGCCTTGATTGGCTGCAACAGGATTTTCGAGCGACACAAGCAGTGTATCAAAGTCCGGCTTCGCTCTGGATGGCAATGAAAGTGCTGCGAGAGGAGGGCGGATACCGTATGCCGGACGATGCCAGACGGTTGATCGAATCGGTTTATGGTGAGTTGGCTCCAGCGTTGCCAGAAGCTTTTGAAACGATTGAATTGGAATATCGAACGGCGCAGCGTCGCAAGGCCAGTGCTGGCCAGATTCGTCGTATATCCATTGAACAGGGTTATAGCTGGGGGGTTGATGGCGACTGGCCAGAGGATCAATCTGATCTCAGCACCCGTTACCAGGAAGTTGATCAGGATTCGCTGGTTTTGGTACGTCGGGTTGATGACCAGTTAATCCCCTGGGTGACTGATGCACAATTCGCGATAGAGCTCAGCACCGTCAAGCTCGCATCGAATAAACGTAAACAGCTGACAGCCTTGCTGGGCCCTTCGGATGGCAAAAGTGGCTCCCCAGACGTGCTGGATTTTCTGCAGCGTTATCGTAATGCCAGATACCAGTACCTCTGGTTGGCGGAAGAAGATGAGGTGATGCGGTATTGTATGGAATCAGGTGTTATTGCTGGCGTAATAAATAAAAGCTAATGTCTTTCAGTTATTTTGATTGGTATAGTGTGTATCAAATGAATACACAAAAAGACAGGTATTGTTATGGCTAGAACAGCGCCAATCAATATGAGAGTTGAGCCAAGTCAACAGGCACTATTGACCAAGGCAGCAGCTTTGGTACACAAGGATAGAACATCTTTTATCTTGGAGGTTGCCTGTCGAGAGGCTGAGAATATACTGCTCGACCGGCGACTCTTTCAGCTGGACGATAGCGCATTCCAGGCATTTGAAGAAGCGCTTGATCGGCCAGTACCTATGAATACAAAGCTGAAAAATCTTTTGTCGGAAGAATTTCCCTGGGATTGAGGGAATCTGTAAAACCCCGCAAAGCGGGGAACAACAGCGAACTACAGCAGTAAACTACAGCCATCGTTGGTATATCTCCAAATTGTTGGAGAACAGTTTGAGTCTAACTGATAGTCGTATTTTTAAAAAGGAAGACGATAGCTGTTGTTTTTTTTTGGAAATTGTTGATATTCTGGATGCCAGGCAAAGATAGGAGTTTGTATTGATGGGAGCGCTGCTACAGCCTATGGCATTGAATCATACTCATGAGTTACTGGGGTTCGATTGCGGCAACGAGACCTTGAATGAATGGTTGATAAAACGTGCGCTCAAAAATCAGGCCGGTGGGGCCAGTCGTACTTTTGTGATCTGCTCTGAGCAGAGGGTGGTTGGTTACTATGCGCTGGCAACAGGCAGTGTCGAACGTGCGCTGACGAATAGTAATTTTGCTCGTAATATGCCAGAACCTATTCCGGTGATTGTATTGGGACGGTTGGCGATTGACACGCGTTGGCAGGGGAAGCGATTGGGCGCTGCTTTATTAAAAGACGCACTGACAAGAGTTTTACAGGTGTCCGATCAGGTAGGTATTCGGGGAGTATTGGTACAAGCAATCTCAGATGCTGCAAAAGTTTTTTATCAGCAGTATGGATTCCAGCCGTCGCCTGCGGATGACATGTCGTTACTGATTTCTGTTAAAACCATACGGGAACATATTGTCTCGTGACTACCCCGATAGATTTTTTACTCTGAGCAAGCATAAAACGAAGGTTTCGATAGATAACACAGGAGGTGTGATGAATCTGCTCAATGACCCGTGGCTACCGGTTATTCTGATCAACGGCCAGCAAACAAATATCCGCATGGCAGAGATTGTCAGGCCGGATATCCAAAATCTTGCATTTCCTCGCACCGATTTTCAAGGTGCTGCCTATCAGCTGATAATCGGCGTATTACAAACCGCGTTTGCGCCGGAAAATGAAGATGATTGGCTTGAGCGTTTGCAAACCCCACCGTCAGAAGACAATCTGCAGCAGGCGTTCGAACAAATAGCCCATGCCTTTAACTTGGCTGGCGATGGCCCTTTGTTTATGCAGGATTTTGACTCATTAGAGAGCGCCAAATCATCATCTGTTGCGTCGCTGTTGATCGAAGCTCCGGGCGAAAACGGCATCAAGCTTAACACCGACTTTTTTGTTAAACGGCAGATTGTGCAGCAGATGTCGTTACCGATGGCGGCCTTGGCCTTGTTTACGCTACAAATCAACGCGCCTTCTGGAGGTCAGGGGCATCGTACCGGTTTGCGTGGTGGTGGACCGCTATCGACACTGGTGTTGTCGAATCAGACTGATGCCACGTTGTGGTCATCGCTGTGGCTGAATGTTATGTGTTTGAGTTGGCTCCAACAAGCGATCAAAAATGAATGGCCGGAACCGGATTTTACCGATGGTTCAGTATTTCCCTGGTTGGCCGCCACCCGTACCAGCGAGAAGAAGGGTAGTGCCGTACTACCAATAGATGTACATCCGCTGCAGCGCTATTGGGCTATGCCTCGTCGTATTCGCTTGATCCCCGAAGAAAGGGAGGGGCAGTGCGATCTTTCTGGAATGGTATCGAAACCGCTGGTCAGCCAATACCGGTCACAAAATTACGGCGCTAACTATGAAGGTGACTGGTATGTCCACCCATTCACACCGTATCGCGGTGATCCTAAAAAACCTGAAAATGAACGTTTGTCGATCAAGGGTCAACCTGGTGGCATCAGCTATAAGCACTGGGATGTCTTGCGGCTGGCCGCAGATAGCAGTTCTGGTGCTAACCAGACCCCTGCATTAGTGGTCGAGCATATGCATGAAATGGCCTACCAGCTGGCAGATGAGCTGCAAGACCAACTGCGTTTATGGGCGTTTGCCTACGATATGGACAATATGAAACCCCGTGGTTTCTATAGCAATGAAATGCCGTTTGTTGCTTTGCCACCGGCGTTGGAAAAAGCCTTTTTTAGCGAGGTTAAACGGCTGCAAGGCTTGGCGACGGACATACTCAAACAAGTACGCTCCCAGATCAAAAAGGCCTGGTTTGAACGCTCTGAAGATGCCAAAGGCGACTTCGGCTTTATTGATCTCACCTTTTGGCAGCGAACGGAAGTGCACTTTTTTACTGCCATCAGTGAGCTTGGCAAAATCGCCAAGGCGCACCCGGATTATCTGCAATTGTCGCCAGAGAGTGCCCGGCGTTGGTTATGGTCCATGCAGCGCAGCGCGCTGGATATCTTTGACGAAACGGTACTCTCCAGTGAGCCAGAACCACGCAAAATGAAAGACAAGATACAGGCCAGAAACGAACTGAAAGCCTGGCTGAATTACAGTAAAAAACCGATTCAACAGTTCAAAACGGATTATCAGGTTGACGTAACCAAACCACAGGAGGTGAACCAGTGACAATCGCACCCTATTGCCAGTATTTAACGGAAGAGCAAGCCAAGCAGCTTCGACGCTGGCACCAATCGATGAATGCGGCTCCGAGTGAACTACAAGAGCAGAATATTATGCCAGCACCTTCTGGCCAGCGAGCCAGGTTATGCCGATCTGAAAATCTGCCTGCGCTCCTGATGACCGATGGGTTTCGTCGGCTCTGGTTTGCGATCAACCCTCCAGAACAAAATGATAATGACGACGCTTCCTGCTTGCCAGACGACGGCAAGTCAGCGGTCAAGTCGGTACCGAGCGAGCGGGTACAACACACTCCGTCACCAACCAAACGCAACTACCTGAATAACCACTTCGCCATGCTGGCCTGGGCCTGTGTGGCGGGTGTATTGGCGGATGTACGGACCGATGTTACCCCAAGGGCAAAAACCAAAGCCCCTGCCAAGGGAAAATCCAGAAGCGAAGAAAACATCGATTATCGCTCGCTGGCCGCTATGGCCGGATCACCTGCAAAAAACAGTGATCGCTCCCAGTTGAGTGAGCTGAGATTTCAGCGGCTTCAGACCGCAGAGAGTGAAGAAGAGTTGTTACTGCTATTGCGCCGTCTGGTGAAACAACTGGATCGTAAGGCACCACTGGCCCGACTGGCCGACGACATCCTCTGCTGGATTGCGGAATATCACGACCGTGTGCCCCGGGACGTCGAAAAACGCATTGCTCTGAAATGGGCGACTGAATATTACCGCGCTGCCAGCAGCCACTCTAAATAAACTCACCGTAAAAGGAATTCATCATGAGCCAGTTTTTACAGCTTCATATCCTCACATCTTATCCGCCATCCAATCTCAATCGTGATGATATGGGCCGACCCAAAACTGCCCGTATGGGCGGCAGTGAGCGCCTGCGCATCAGCTCCCAGAGTCTGAAACGACACTGGCGCACATCCGACTTGTTTGAGGATGCTTTGTCCGGCCATATCGGCACGCGTACCAAAAACATCGGCCCCAACGTTTATGCTGAACTGGTGGCTAATGGCGTGGCTGAGAAAAAAGCCAAAGAATGGGCAGCAGACATTGCCAATGTGTTTGGCAAGGCAAAAA
Organism: Oceanobacter sp. 5_MG-2023; assembly: GCF_030548165.1. Taxonomy (NCBI): domain Bacteria; kingdom Pseudomonadati; phylum Pseudomonadota; class Gammaproteobacteria; order Oceanospirillales; family Oceanospirillaceae; genus Oceanobacter; species Oceanobacter sp. 5_MG-2023. The sequence goes on from NZ_JAUORS010000002.1 coordinate 102,255, forward strand.
AAGAACAGCTGGAGATTGAACAACTGGTGCATGTCAGCCAGGCGGAGTGGGAGGGCGCCATGGCGTTGGCCAAACAGTTAGCTGAAGAACAAAGGGCCCCGGTAAAAGAAGAATTGGAACTGTTGCGTAAGGACCGAATGGATGCCGATATCGCCTTGTTCGGTCGTATGCTGGCATCCAAACCTGCTGAAAATGTCGATGCTGCCTGTCAGGTTGCTCATGCTATCAGCGTCCATTCCGTCACCATTGAAGACGACTATTTCACCGCAGTGGATGATCTGAACGACGGACAAGATGATCTTGGTGCCGCGCATATTGGCGAGCGGGGTTTTGCTGCTGCCTTGTTCTACAGCTACCTTTGTATCAACGTTGACCAGCTGGTGGAGAACCTTAACGGCAATAAAGATCTTGCTGACAAAACACTCAAGGCACTGACGGAAGCCGCTGTCAAAGTCTCGCCAACTGGCTATCAAAACAGCTTCGGCAGCCGCGCTTATGCCAGTTACGTATTGGCAGAGCAAGGCGAGCAGCAGCCTCGCTCCTTGTCTGTTGCCTTCCTCAAGCCCGTAGACGGGCGAGAGCAGGGTATGGCGCTGGACACCATCGACGCGCTAAACAAACAAGTCGAGATTTTCGACCAGGTCTATGAACCTTGTGCAGATACTCGCTACGCACTCGATGCCGTCACCGGCCAGGGAAGCTTCAAGGAATTGTTAGCATTTGTTGGTTTGAATGATGAGATCGGCAGCGGGGAATAGCCAATATGGAATATCTGGTTTTTCGACTCTATGGACCAATGGCCAGTTGGGGACAAGCCGCCGTTGGCGGTGACCGGCCAACCGCAATGGCCCCTGGAAGAGCCGCTATCATTGGTTTGCTGGGTGCCGCTTTGGGGGTGAAACGTGATGATGAAGCCGGTCAGCAGCGGCTGTTCGACACGATTGTCGTGGCAGTAAAACAGCTGGGTGCGGGCACTTTGCTGCGTGATTATCACACCGTACAAGCACCTTCGACGGATAAAAAATTCACTCATTACAGCCGTAAAAGTGAACTGGCGGGCCCCAAGGAAAAACTGAATACCGTATTGTCGAGTCGTCATTATCGTCTGGATGGTGTTTGGGTGGTGGCCATTTCTCTTTCCCAACACTCAGCAGAACTGACTTTGGAATACTTGCAAGCAAAGCTGCAACGCCCGGTTTTTCCACTGTATCTGGGACGTAAATCTTGCCCTCTGGCATTGCCTTTGACCCCCATGCTGGTATCGACCGATCAACTGAAACACGCTTTGGACACTGAATTCCCTGCCATCGTGGGAAGGGATGGTGTGGGCAGCGATGTACATACCAGTGTTGCGACGGACCGCTATTGGTTGGGTATGGGTAAACAGGCGACTTACTACTGGCAAGGTGAGCTGGTGGATCTCGATGGAGAACGTCACGATGACACCTTGACGTATCATCCCTGGGATAACCCCATCAGTCGTAGCCGCTGGCAGTTTGGCCAACGCCGTCAACACCAGCTTACCCTGATGGAGGATCGCTGATGTATTTTTCCCGAGTCACAATCAGCAACGCCTTGACTGCATCCCAAGAGCTTGTGGAGCTGCAAAAAAATGGCGCATACGCCAGTCATGCATTGCTATGGCAGCTGTTTCCCGGCTATGAAGACAGCTGGAGCAACCTTAAAGGTAAAGCAAAAGAACAGACCCAACGCCCGTTTCTGTTTCGCGAAGAAATCGATAGCAATGGTCTGCCGCTTTTTTATGTGCTGTCTGAACAACAGCCAGTAGTGACACATTCTGTCCTTACCTGTCAGACCAAACCGTATCAGCCACAATTGAGCGTGGGTGATCGGCTGGCCTTCAAGCTGCGGGTGAACCCTGTGGTCAGTATTCGTGACGCGCAAGGTAAATCACGACGTCACGATGTCCTTATGAATGCCAAGAAAAACGCCGACGTCTCTGGCCTGAACTCCCACGCAGCACAGCAAAAAAAAGCACTGGCAGCCCATCAAGCTGCCCTTGGCTGGATTTCCGACAACAAACGTCTGGCGGAGTGGGGCATACAGTTGGAAAGTGAACCCGAGCTTGATCACGACAGTTATTATCAACACCAACATTATCAGCCAAAAGGAAAACACACGATTCGCTACTCCACGGTGGATTATCAAGGATTGTTGACGGTTGTTGATCCCGAGCGTTTTTTGCAGACCCTGGCCAAAGGCGTTGGCAAGGCCAAAGGCTTTGGCTGTGGATTGTGGTTAATTCGTCGGTGTTAGTCATGAACATCCAGATAAGCCTGGCCTGTATCGGCCAGGCTCTGTTGAGCGGATACTGGCCGCAAGAGGTTTACCCCATGACCCAAACTTGCTCAGAATCTGATTTGGCGGACTGTTCGACGACATCGGCTTAACTTATTACCCACTTGCAAGGATGCACTTATGAGTTTTATTCCCCTTAAGCCCATCCCCATCAAAGACCGCAACTCCATGATCTTTATTGGTATGGGGCGCATTGACGTCCGTGATGGCGCTTTTGTTGTTATCGATGAAGTGCACGGCGAACGCATGCACATTCCGGTGGGGTCTATCGCCTGTTTGATGCTGGAACCTGGCACCCGTATTAGCCACGCGGCGGTTAAGCTGGCCGCTACCACAGGCACTTTGCTGATCTGGGTTGGTGAAGCGGGTGTCCGGCTCTATTCTGCAGGACAACCTGGTGGAGCACGATCTGACAAATTGCTGTACCAGGCACAACTGGCACTCGATGCCGATCTGCGGTTGAAAGTTGTTCGTAAAATGTTCGAAATCCGCTTTGGTGAAGAAGCGCCACAGCGGCGTAGTATCGACCAGTTACGTGGCATTGAGGGCAGTCGGGTTCGTAAAATCTATCAGCAACTCGCCAAACAATATGGCGTGGACTGGCGCGGCCGGGACTACGACGTAAAAGACTGGGACAAAGGAGATGCCATTAATCAATGTCTGAGTTCAGCCACTGCTTGTCTGTATGGCGTCACCGAAGCGGCCGTATTGGCTGCGGGATATGCACCGGCCATCGGATTTTTACACTCAGGTAAACCGTTGTCGTTTGTGTACGACATTGCCGATCTGGTCAAATTTGAAACTGTCGTACCCATAGCTTTCAAAATAGCCGCTAAAAAGCCACGTCAGCCAGACCGGGAAGTGCGTATTGCCTGTCGTGAAATATTTCGCTCCAGCCGTTTACTAAGTCGACTGATTCCATTGATCGAAGACGTACTGGCTGCAGGAGAAATAGAACCGCCCAAACCACCAGAAGACGCCCAGCCACCCGCGATACCGGAACCACCCGGAGTGGGGGATGAAGGGCACAGGAGTAAATAGCCATGAGCATGGTAATGGTTGTTACAGAAGCCGTACCGCCACGACTGCGCGGACGACTGGCTGTATGGCTGTTGGAAATCCGGGCAGGCGTTTACGTTGGTGATGTATCACGGCGAATACGTGAAATGATCTGGCAACAAGTCGATGTACTCGCCGAAGACGGCAACGTCGTGATGGCCTGGGCAACCAATACAGAGTCAGGCTTTGACTTTATTACTTACGGCCATAATCGTCGTATGCCCATTGATTTTGATGGGCTTCGACTGGTGCGCTTTCTACCCGATGAACCCGATTCAAAAGATGCATGAATGAAGTTCCGAAACGTTCTTTAATAACATAAATTTTTTGGTGGATTTTGAAGGTATAAATTTCCTTTTTAAAATCAACCATGTACATTTAGAGCGTTCCCCGCGTAGCCGGGGATCAACCGTGCGCGATATGCCCATCATCAGCGAAAACGAAGCGTTCCCCGCGTAGCCGGGGATCAACCGTACCTGTTTCAGACCAATGAGTTATCAACGATGCGTTCCCCGCGTAGCCGGGGATCAACCGCATCAAAACCACGAGCAAGAAAGGCATCCCTTGCGTTCCCCGCGTAGCCGGGGATCAACCGTTTTGCGAGTCACATCTGAAAATGCTCAATATGCGTTCCCCGCGTAGCCGGGGATCAACCGATATTCCAAACCGCGTAATTCAACCGGTTAAAGCGTTCCCCGCGTAGCCGGGGATCAACCGTGACAATATGCCGACACCATTCGGATGAGTTCGCGTTCCCCGCGTAGCCGGGGATCAACCGCTGATGCCCGATGGCATCGGGGATTCCTCCCCGCGTTCCCCGCGTAGCCGGGGATCAACCGGTATTCACCAGCATTAACAAACAGTCCCATATGCGTTCCCCGCGTAGCCGGGGATCAACCGTTTGGGGTGATCCGATATCAGAAAACAATGGGGCGTTCCCCGCGTAGCCGGGGATCAACCGTTTTAAAACTGAAAACCACTGTATATTGCCAAGCGTTCCCCGCGTAGCCGGGGATCAACCGTGTCGTAGTCCGTATACCATTTATAAATTGCGGCGTTCCCCGCGTAGCCGGGGATCAACCGGTCATAAAACCGTTTAACATACTCGCTAAAATGCGTTCCCCGCGTAGCCGGGGATCAACCGTAATACAGCTCAAGCTATCAACAGCCTGAGCAGCGTTCCCCGCGTAGCCGGGGATCAACCGAAATTGATCAACCAAACAGGCAACAAGGGGAAGCGTTCCCCGCGTAGCCGGGGATCAACCGTTGGCGGCCTTCTCGATCTGAGAGGAACCGGAGCGTTCCCCGCGTAGCCGGGGATCAACCGTCAGCTTTTATCAGGGCGTACCAACCCACGACGCGTTCCCCGCGTAGCCGGGGATCAACCGCGCTACCAGCTGTTTAGCATGATGAAATCCATGCGTTCCCCGCGTAGCCGGGGATCAACCGTCCCATGGGAATGTTCGAAACGCAATACATTGGCGTTCCCCGCGTAGCCGGGGATCAACCGGCAGGAACATGGGGGATTAGCGGCTCAATCAGGCGTTCCCCGCGTAGCCGGGGATCAACCGGAAATCCCAAGAAGCCGGGATAAAGTTAGCCGGCGTTCCCCGCGTAGCCGGGGATCAACCGCCAGTGTTCAAACGCCTCTCCAAACAAGAGCCGCGTTCCCCGCGTAGCCGGGGATCAACCGCTGCTTGCGTGGGGTGAATATTCAGACGTTTTGCGTTCCCCGCGTAGCCGGGGATCAACCGCCAACGGCCAGAAACTCAGCTATGCCGCCGCCGCGTTCCCCGCGTAGCCGGGGATCAACCGTTCTTGTTCGATCAGCTGTCGGTCACTGGCCGGCGTTCCCCGCGTAGCCGGGGATCAACCGTGCTTGTTCGGTCAGCCGTCGGTCACTGGCCGGCGTTCCCCGCGTAGCCGGGGATCAACCGCTCCCCTGCGAGATTATCAATCAGGAGACCGTGCGTTCCCCGCGTAGCCGGGGATCAACCGTATACCATCTCAGCCACTGGGTCTCTTACCATGCGTTCCCCGCGTAGCCGGGGATCAACCGCGATAATGGCCATGGTCATGCAATCGCCGATGGCGTTCCCCGCGTAGCCGGGGATCAACCGAAGACGCCTGTCGCGAATACAACGACGAAAAAGCGTTCCCCGCGTAGCCGGGGATCAACCGGTCGTGGCTGAATCAACTTTTGGCTCCGGCGTGCGTTCCCCGCGTAGCCGGGGATCAACCGCCACCGTCATCGGCAAAACCGGCGGCATAAGCGCGTTCCCCGCGTAGCCGGGGATCAACCGCCGCCAACAGGATGATCACATGACAGACATGAGCGTTCCCCGCGTAGCCGGGGATCAACCGCCGAGACTGGCGGCCGGTATGAACACATTGTGGCGTTCCCCGCGTAGCCGGGGATCAACCGATGTACATAACACTGTATACGAGTTATTTACAGCGTTCCCCGCGTAGCCGGGGATCAACCGGAATATGCAACCGGTGGAAGGAACGTTGTACAGCGTTCCCCGCGTAGCCGGGGATCAACCGTGCAGGTTCATACTTTTTGACCCACTCAACAAGCGTTCCCCGCGTAGCCGGGGATCAACCGACATCCCACAGGCAATGCGCACAAATAAAGGTGCGTTCCCCGCGTAGCCGGGGATCAACCTGATGGGTAGATGGATTCGAGGATCTGGCGCTCGCGTTCCCCGCGTAGCCGGGGATCAACCGAACTAGGGACGCCTCCCACCACCCAGCGCCAGGCGTTCCCCGCGTAGCCGGGGATCAACCGCTTTTGTGCGGCGTCTAATAGGTGTTTTTTTTGCGTTCCCCGCGTAGCCGGGGATCAACCGCTGGGTAGTACTATGTATGACATCGGTGTACTGCGTTCCCCGCGTAGCCGGGGATCAACCGCCCGAATATATCATGTGGTCAGTTAATGGCTTGCGTTCCCCGCGTAGCCGGGGATCAACCGGTGATTTCGGCGGTTGAGAGACAGGCGGAAAGGCGTTCCCCGCGTAGCCGGGGATCAACCGGGCACGCCTAGACTTATAGCGCTAGATATTAAGCGTTCCCCGCGTAGCCGGGGATCAACCGTAATCGGCCAGGTCTGAATCCAATCCGCTGTTGCGTTCCCCGCGTAGCCGGGGATCAACCGGCGGCAATCTTTAGGTCAATATCTGCTAATAAGCGTTCCCCGCGTAGCCGGGGATCAACCGTGACACGCCTCTGAAATCAGGATTGGTTACCGGCGTTCCCCGCGTAGCCGGGGATCAACCGGAGTCGCTCATCATCAAACACATCTTTAATAAGCGTTCCCCGCGTAGCCGGGGATCAACCGTTTTCCGCTATCAGTCGTTGTTTTTTCAGTTGGCGTTCCCCGCGTAGCCGGGGATCAACCGCACGAGACTTAAAATCTCCCGACCTTACGGTCGCGTTCCCCGCGTAGCCGGGGATCAACCGACGGGATATACATCTCACAAGGGAAAACAGGAGCGTTCCCCGCGTAGCCGGGGATCAACCGGATTAGCCACGCGGGACACTCTGAAAATGCGCGCGTTCCCCGCGTAGCCGGGGATCAACCGCCATTATCGCGCAATATTTGCGGATGGTGAATGCGTTCCCCGCGTAGCCGGGGATCAACCGTTTTTGAATAGTATCCGCTCCCTTTTGTATGTGCGTTCCCCGCGTAGCCGGGGATCAACCGCATCAATTCCATCAGAACTCCTTGGCTGGTTGGCGTTCCCCGCGTAGCCGGGGATCAACCGGATGCAGCGAGGGCTCGTGGCTGTCAGCACCGGCGTTCCCCGCGTAGCCGGGGATCAACCGAATTCATTCCAGTTTGTGCACCAGGCATGGGAGCGTTCCCCGCGTAGCCGGGGATCAACCGGTCATCAGATAATATCGACCTTTTGAGGCGGTGCGTTCCCCGCGTAGCCGGGGATCAACCAGCTCGCGCACTATCAAATCATTTACCGCGACCGCGTTCCCCGCGTAGCCGGGGATCAACCGTAGTTGTGAAATACCGGCTTTGATTAAAAATGGCGTTCCCCGCGTAGCCGGGGATCAACCGCAACACCGCTGGCCGAGCAACAGAGAATTCACGCGTTCCCCGCGTAGCCGGGGATCAACCGGTCAGTGAATGACGCAATTTTTTACTACCTGCGCGTTCCCCGCGTAGCCGGGGATCAACCGTGTTCGACGGCATTATCGAAAACATCCTCTCCGCGTTCCTCGCGTAGCCGGGGATCAACCGCCGTTTTTGTTGTCAGGTATAAACAACTAATAGCGTTCCCCGCGTAGCCGGGGATCAACCGTGCGGGATATGCCCATCATCAGCGAAAACGAAGCGTTCCCCGCGTAGCCGGGGATCAACCGGCAACTCAATCGCCCTGCTCTGGGAACGCACCGCGTTCCCCGCGTAGCCGGGGATCAACCGACGATCGTGTCCCCACTGCTCATGCTGGTCAGGCGTTCCCCGCGTAGCCGGGGATCAACCGTATTGCCAGATTTTGAAAAACAGCCTATTGTTGCGTTCCCCGCGTAGCCGGGGATCAACCGAGCACATCAGCACCAGCGACCGGCGAGAACTCGCGTTCCCCGCGTAGCCGGGGATCAACCGGACGCAACCCGACCGAGGTTGTCCCGGTTCTGGCGTTCCCCGCGTAGCCGGGGATCAACCGTAGGACGCACAAAAAAAGCCACCGTGGTGGTGGCGTTCCCCGCGTAGCCGGGGATCAACCGCCCAGCGAATTGCAGGTGAGAAATTTTCCTGTGCGTTCCCCGCGTAGCCGGGGATCAACCGGGAAATATTAAATTATCAGCGAGCCGACTGCAGCGTTCCCCGCGTAGCCGGGGATCAACCGTTTTTCTCGGAATCAAACTGATTATCAAAAATGCGTTCCCCGCGTAGCCGGGGATCAACCGCAGTTGGCGGTAGCTATCATCGGCCATTGCCAGCGTTCCCCGCGTAGCCGGGGATCAACCGCTCGAACTCAACGAGGTTGAGCTGAAAGCCCAGCGTTCCCCGCGTAGCCGGGGATCAACCGTGGGCATTTATCGCATTGCTGCCAGCCGTGCAGCGTTCCCCGCGTAGCCGGGGATCAACCGTCTACTGCCGCTGAGTGACCCATATACACACCGCGTTCCCCGCGTAGCCGGGGATCAACCGATAATTTGGGCATCCAGTTTTACGATGCAGCGGCGTTCCCCGCGTAGCCGGGGATCAACCGCCAGTTAGTGATGTCTGCATTTTCGATTCTGTGCGTTCCCCGCGTAGCCGGGGATCAACCGCGTCGGGAATCAGACTGGCCGGTGTTTCTGTGGCGTTCCCCGCGTAGCCGGGGATCAACCGGGCTCGACTGCGCCATCTACGCACTGCACGCAGCGTTCCCCGCGTAGCCGGGGATCAACCGACGGTAGGCTCCAGTTTTTTAATGATGATGTGGCGTTCCCCGCGTAGCCGGGGATCAACCGGGTTGGCCGGGCGGAGTGTTTAAATTCATGGAGCGTTCCCCGCGTAGCCGGGGATCAACCGGCCAGCCAGATCACATGCCCGGCGCATGGATTGCGTTCCCCGCGTAGCCGGGGATCAACCGCGTTTTTATGATCTTAAAAACGAAGCGGGCGCGCGTTCCCCGCGTAGCCGGGGATCAACCGGGGTTGGATAACCTGATAATATACGCCCACAAGCGTTCCCCGCGTAGCCGGGGATCAACCGATTGGGTCTCACAGGATGCTGATTTTATTGCAGCGTTCCCCGCGTAGCCGGGGATCAACCGGCACAATTTGTTGAGTGGGTCAAAAAGTATGAGCGTTCCCCGCGTAGCCGGGGATCAACCGGACTTGAGCATGAATCGTTACGAACTGATCCTGCGTTCCCCGCGTAGCCGGGGATCAACCGGCAACACCCTGCGCCGCACATTTACCTTCAAAGCGTTCCCCGCGTAGCCGGGGATCAACCGAACGAGTATCGTCGCGTTCATGACAGTATCCAGCGTTCCCCGCGTAGCCGGGGATCAACCGAATAACCACATCAAATCCCTCTGATAATTAATGCGTTCCCCGCGTAGCCGGGGATCAACCGGCCCGGTACCGGTTGATCTTGAATGGCACGCCGCGTTCCCCGCGTAGCCGGGGATCAACCGTATCGTTAAAATACGCCGGTCATAGGCCTCGGGCGTTCCCCGCGTAGCCGGGGATCAACCGACCGATGAGTGGTCGGTATGGATGAAGAACAAGCGTTCCCCGCGTAGCCGGGGATCAACCGTCGTTAAGCCAGCACCAGCGGGCTGACGCTCTGCGTTCCCCGCGTAGCCGGGGATCAACCGTAATTGAGCCATATTTATTCCTCATTATTCGTGCGTTCCCCGCGTAGCCGGGGATCAACCGCCGGTTAGTCCGCCAATCGCTTAACGCCGTCGGCGTTCCCCGCGTAGCCGGGGATCAACCGACAGCACGGCAGCCGGGCGAATCCTGAACAGCGCGTTCCCCGCGTAGCCGGGGATCAACCGGAGCGACCGGGCGCATTTAGCCTGCAACTGACGCGTTCCCCGCGTAGCCGGGGATCAACCGTATACTCGCGGCCGCCCTACTCGAATCAATAGGCGTTCCCCGCGTAGCCGGGGATCAACCGTCGTCCACTTTATCGAAATTTCTGTTAAGTGAGCGTTCCCCGCGTAGCCGGGGATCAACCGCGCAATTTCAAATGCTTCTTCGACTGTTCCCTGCGTTCCCCGCGTAGCCGGGGATCAACCGTTTCGGAATCCCCGACTGCAATGTCTGCAGAGGCGTTCCCCGCGTAGCCGGGGATCAACCGCGTCGATATGGGGCAAAGAGATTGCCAATTCAGCGTTCCCCGCGTAGCCGGGGATCAACCGCTCCGGCATCTGAAATGAAAAAAACGCTTTTAGCGTTCCCCGCGTAGCCGGGGATCAACCGCCCGGAACAGGTAATGCCTGCCGGGCTTTATGGCGTTCCCCGCGTAGCCGGGGATCAACCGTTCGATACTGAAATTCTGGTTGCTGGTCAGTAGCGTTCCCCGCGTAGCCGGGGATCAACCGCCATCAACGCAAACCGCACTCACAATCTGGTAGCGTTCCCCGCGTAGCCGGGGATCAACCGACGTGTTGTGGCTGCATGGAAAAACCCTGACCGCGTTCCCCGCGTAGCCGGGGATCAACCGGCGAAAACGCCGCCGCATTAATGGCCAAGTCAGCGTTCCCCGCGTAGCCGGGGATCAACCGTTCTCAGGCATATCAGCACGCCGCCATTCCAGGCGTTCCCCGCGTAGCCGGGGATCAACCGGTGGCACCAACAATTCTGAATTACAAATTACAGCGTTCCCCGCGTAGCCGGGGATCAACCGGGTTGGAAAATCCAATTGAGTGGATAGAAGGAGCGTTCCCCGCGTAGCCGGGGATCAACCGGACCCTGACGTGCAATCGCTAATGAAGCGCCTGCGTTCCCCGCGTAGCCGGGGATCAACCGGGGAAATTGGCAACCTATCTGGCGTCGGTAAAGCGTTCCCCGCGTAGCCGGGGATCAACCGACGTTTACGCAGACACCACCACAGCTGTTCTTGCGTTCCCCGCGTAGCCGGGGATCAACCGATACGCTTGAGCTGACTGTTAGCCAAACCGGTGCGTTCCCCGCGTAGCCGGGGATCAACCGAAACCGACGGGCGGCAATTTCGCATCCAGTTTGCGTTCCCCGCGTAGCCGGGGATCAACCGGAGAGCATGCAGTCTACAGGCCTGACAAAAGCGCGTTCCCCGCGTAGCCGGGGATCAACCGCGTGTTTCTGACTCGCTGATCGGGTGCTTCTAGCGTTCCCCGCGTAGCCGGGGATCAACCGCTCTGGCGACATCGAGTTTGGCACCCTGTCTAGCGTTCCCCGCGTAGCCGGGGATCAACCGATTTATAAAAACTGGGGCGTACACAACTGCATGCGTTCCCCGCGTAGCCGGGGATCAACCGCAAATTGGCTGCAAATGAGCTGTCGTCGTAGTGCGTTCCCCGCGTAGCCGGGGATCAACCGCCTCGCCAGCAAAGTCTACAAACGCTGGCTGCGCGTTCCCCGCGTAGCCGGGGATCAACCGCCGCAGGCCACGGCGCCGGGTACCGGTTTGTTGCGTTCCCCGCGTAGCCGGGGATCAACCGCTGAAGGTGGCGGTGCGTTCGGTTTCGTCGATGCGTTCCCCGCGTAGCCGGGGATCAACCGCAACCCCGCCCGATCGGCGGGGTATTGCAGTGGCGTTCCCCGCGTAGCCGGGGATCAACCGTCTGGCAACAAAAATCCGGGCGAGCCGTAGAAGCGTTCCCCGCGTAGCCGGGGATCAACCGCACAGGATGCGCTGCTGACGTTCAAATCAATCGCGTTCCCCGCGTAGCCGGGGATCAACCGCGGTGCCCATCAACGGTGAACCAGCCGCCGGGGCGTTCCCCGCGTAGCCGGGGATCAACCGCTTATCTGTTGCATACTCTTTGAATTTATCCCGCGTTCCCCGCGTAGCCGGGGATCAACCGCCGCCGCCATCCACATGCTGGCCGAAACCGTCGCGTTCCCCGCGTAGCCGGGGATCAACCGACTGGCTAGGTGCGACCCCAAACCGCTTCACCGCGTTCCCCGCGTAGCCGGGGATCAACCGTCCGCGTGTTTGTCGCATTTTTTTCACCTTTTGCGTTCCCCGCGTAGCCGGGGATCAACCGGCCCGCGAATGGGCCGCTGATGTGGTGAAACTGCGTTCCCCGCGTAGCCGGGGATCAACCGCGTATTAAGCAATCTACTGTTGATGAATTCTAGCGTTCCCCGCGTAGCCGGGGATCAACCGCGCTGCTGTGAAATTGCTGGTGTCGAGTTTACGCGTTCCCCGCGTAGCCGGGGATCAACCGTTTTTGAATAGTGTCCGCACCCTTTTGTATGTGCGTTCCCCGCGTAGCCGGGGATCAACCGCCCGTGAACGTGCCCGCCTGCTGTTGGATGGCGCGTTCCCCGCGTAGCCGGGGATCAACCGATAAAAGTCAGGCGAGCGAATGTAAAAAAACCGCGTTCCCCGCGTAGCCGGGGATCAACCGCCTGCTGGCTGGTGGTTGGTGGCGGCATGATGGCGTTCCCCGCGTAGCCGGGGATCAACCGCAGGAGTCGATCAGACGCCAGTTGAATCAGACGCGTTCCCCGCGTAGCCGGGGATCAACCGACCAGGTGGATGTTGATGTTGATCGAATTCCAGCGTTCCCCGCGTAGCCGGGGATCAACCGAGCTGGTGCCGCTGGGCCTGAAAGTCGAGGCCGCGTTCCCCGCGTAGCCGGGGATCAACCGACCAGGTGGATGTTGATGTTGATCGAATTCCACGCGTTCCCCGCGTAGCCGGGGATCAACCGAGCGTTTCATCAGGCTGAGTACAATACCGATAGCGTTCCCCGCGTAGCCGGGGATCAACCGGCTATTTTGGCCAAATAATTACCGAGTTTATTGCGTTCCCCGCGTAGCCGGGGATCGACTGCGATTCCGCGGGATCTCTCTGTCTTCACCCCAAATAATTTGTATTGGCAGTTGCGTTCTGCTCCCAGTTTGCTCGTCAGATGACAAAGGCATCCATGCCGTGGCTACCGATGGCTTTATGATAAAGATTTTGGTTCATTGGTTTGCAGCCATGGCAGGGTGACAAGCAGCAGCAGGGTAATGGCGATCACGGGGAAGGTGATCAGGTTGAGTTCGTACCAGCCGTAGAGGTTGAATTGTCTGCCAGCACCAAGGGACGCGAGGGCGACGGTGCCAAATACCAGCAGGTCGTTGAGGGCTTGCACCTTGGATTTTTCTTCTGGTCGGTAGGTCTTGGTCAACAGGTTGGTTGCGCCAATAAAGCCGAAGTTCCAGCCTAAGCCAAGCAGGATTAACGATCCCCAGAAATGCATCACTTCCATCCCGGACATGGCGGTAGCGGCGGAGGTGAACAGCAGCATCAGTCCCAGCGCGGTGATCCAGCGGGCACCGAAGCGGCTGATCAATCGGCCGGTAAAAAAGCTGGGAGCAAACATGGCGAGGATGTGCCATTGAATGCCGAGGGTGGCTGTGCCGCTACTATGACCTTCGTGCACCATGGCGATCGGGGCGGCAGTCATGATAAAGGACATCAGAGAGTAGGATACTGTACCTGCCAGGGCAGCAACGATAAATCCCGGGGTTTTGGCTATTTGCCATAAGGACCGGGTGTGCTCACTGATGTGGCGGCGGCGGGGTGGCGGTAATCGGAGTGATAGCAAAATGGGAATGGCGAAGAGTGCCAATACGCCCTGGGCAATAAAGCTGGCAGCGAAAGGGGCGGACTCCCAAAGGTTTTGGGTCCAATAAACGGTTTGTGGGCCAATAATGGCAGCCGCTAACCCGCCCAGCATAATCAGTGAGATCGCGTTGGCTTTATGGCTGTCAGGTACCAGGTCGGCGGCGGCAAAGCGGTAGTTTTGGACGCAGGCACCATAAAACCCGGTCAGTCCAAGTGCTGCACAAAAAAGCCAGAATGAGGTGTTGGCAATGGCGCTGGCGGCTAGTGCGGCGGCCACTACACACACTAAGGTCCCGATCAGGTAGGTGGCTTTGCGTCCGGCATTTTTCATTAACATGGCGACGGGAATCATGGCGAGGGCGACGCCGATGCCATACAGGCTGACCGGGAGTGTGGCCAGTGCGGGATCCGGGGTCAGCCGTTGGCCAACTAGGCCACCAATGGAGATGATGATCGGTGCTGAAGAGCCGCCCAGTGCCTGGGCTGAAAACAGTTTGCCTAGGTTGCGTTGAGTGGAGGCGTCCAGGGTTTTAAGCGACATACGGGTATCCAGTCTGGAAGGTGAAATCGGCCATGTTATGTTGGCGTTGCATTGGCCTGGGTTACCAAGACCTGGTCGCGCTTGGCACGACCTGGGTATTCCATTACCGGGTACGTTTGTGGGAAAGACGAACTAGCTCTTTTTAGTTATTGGTGGGGTTGTCGCCGTTCGGTTTTCACGTAGTTGTTTGATTCTGATTCTGCCTGGAATTGCCATAATGATATGCATCAAGGAATTTCCTTTATGTAGGGCAATCCTACAAATTTTTTGTTGTGTAAATCGGGCAGGAATGATACGAGGTTGTGGCCAGATTGTCAGCCCTGGCATGGATTCTGTTGCTGTTATTGAGGCAGGGTGTCCACTTTTGCAGTCGGATGGTTGGCGTACAGTGAGGTAATGAGGGAGGACCAATAGGCGTTATCTTGTTCTGATGCAACGGTGTCGTGACCGATCCGACTGGATGGCTTGGCTGGACTTTGTTTGAATGCGCGGCCAGCGTGAATGTTGTGGTTGTCGGACATCAAAGTGGTGGCAGCCGCTATATTCTGTTTGTATCACTCACAGGTAATAACGAGAAATATTGTGCATAACATCCCTGAAGATGCCATCAGTTGGTTGAATTGGGCCGCGCTGGCCTGGTTTTTGTTCTGCTGGATTGTTTATGGGCGCTTTGCCAAGTACATGGCAAAGCGTACCGCCTCTCTGTCATCGGTGATGCATGTACACCGGATCAATTGGATGCGACGGCTGCTGATGCGAGAGGTAAGGGTCGGGGATGCGGCCTTGCTGGCCAACGTCGAACGGAACGTTAACTTTTTTGCGTCTTCCTGTGTGTTGGTGTTGGCGGGTTTGTTGACGGCTATGTCGGCGGTGAACGAAATTCAGGATGTCTTGCTGGAAATTTCTTTTGTTACCCCTGACAGTCTGTTGGCCATGGAATTGAAGGTCGGGGTCATGATTGGCGTATTTATTTATGCTTTCTTTACTTTTACCTGGTCGATGCGGCAGTTTGGTTTTGCTTCGGTCTTGATTGGGGCGGCACCGTTCCCTAATGACAAAACCGTAACGGCGGCCGAACGGCGCAGTTTTGCTATTTATGCTGCCAAGGTGATCGATCAGGCTGGCCACAGTTATAACAACGGCTTGCGAGCTTTTTATTTTTCGCTGGCGTTGTTGTTGTGGTTTGTCAATGTCTGGTTGTTTATGGCCAGTGCCGCGACGGTGGTATTTATTCTGTATGAACGGGAGTTTTTATCCAGTTCATTAAAAGCATTAAAGATGGTTGAAAATGTTGGTGAAAAACTGACTCGGGATGACAAGGAATTGTCGAACTATTGATTCCTGTGGCCGAGTAGCTGATGAGTCGCTTATGATTCGGGTCCACTATTGATAAACGGATGGAATAATGCTGGATATACTTCTGGTTGCAGTGATTGCCGGTTTGCTGGGTTATGCCTTGCGTCGTGCTGGGGTTGGCAGTAAAGGGGCGGATGAAAATATCGCGCTGGGAGATGCCTTTCTGGCAAAGAACGGAGCGGAAGACGGCGTTGTCTCGACCGCCTCGGGTTTGCAATACAAGGTGTTAAAACCGGGTAATGGTGGTGAGCACCCAGCCGCCAGTAGCAAGGTAACAGTGCATTATCATGGTACCTTACTGAACGGTACTGTCTTTGATAGCTCGGTTGAGCGTGGAGAAACCATCAGTTTTCGTTTGAATCAGGTGATTCCTGGTTGGACGGAAGGTGTGCAGTTGATGACCGTTGGCCAGAAGAATATCTTTTATATCCCGTCAGAGCTGGGCTATGGCAAACGCCGTGCTGGCCGGATCGAACCGGGCAGCCTGCTGATATTCGAAGTGGAATTGCTCGGTATAGAGTAGGGATTGGTTCTGTCGGTGTTTTTGTCCTGTTCTTGTCAGCTGCTCCGTCTAAAGCAAAACCGGCTCGCCTGTATGGGCGAGCCGGTTTTGACTATCTATCAGACTATCAGACTATCAGACTATCAGACTTTGTTTGGTGCTTCTGACTCAGCCGGTTTGCCCAGGCTTTTGTTCAGAACCATATAACCAAGAATGCCGGAAGCAATCGAGCCAATCAGAATCCCCAAGCGCTCATCGAAAGTGTTTTCGATACCGCCACCGTCCTCAAAGGCCAACGAGCCGATAAACAAACTCATGGTAAAGCCGACGCCACACAATGCGGCGGTGCCGTAGAGTGTTGTCCAGGAGACGTTGCTAGGCAGTTTGGTCCAACCGATCTTGATGGCCAGCCAGCAGAACGCAAAGATCCCTAGTTGTTTACCGATGAACAGGCCTGCGGCAATCCCGACCGGGATTGGGTGTAACAGTTGATCCATGCCGATGCCGGTGAGGTTGAGGCCCGCGTTGGCAAAGGCAAAAACGGGTAAGATGAAGAACGCAACGACCGGGTGCAAGTCTTTTTCCAGTTGGTGGGCCGGTGAGTAACCAGGCTGGCGATCAAGTTTCATTGGTACGAACATCGCCAACATGATGCCCGACAGGGTGGCGTGTACACCGGATTTCAGCATCGAAACCCACATAATGGCTCCCAAGAGCATGTAGACACTTTTGGAGGCTACTTGAAGCCGGTTCACCATGAATAGTATCGGCAAGCACAAGGCGATGACGCTGAGTGCCGTTAGGGAAATGTTGTCGGTATAAAACACGGCGATAATGATAATGGCGCCAATATCGTCAAAGATGGCCAGAGATGTCAGGAATATCTTGATGCTGGTCGGGACGCGAGAGCCCAATAACATCAAAATACCGAGAGCAAAAGCAATATCCGTGGCTGCCGGGATAGCCCAACCCTGAATATCCAACTCATTTTTGTGATTGAACGCGATGTAAATCACCGCAGGTACGAGCATGCCGCCCAAGGCACCGATGCCTGGCAAGACAACGTTGCGTTTGTCGCGTAATTCACCTTCGAGCCATTCGTATTTCAGCTCCAGACCTACCATAAAGAAGAAGATAGCCATCAGGCCATCGTTAATCCAAAGCAGCAGGGGTTTGGCAATATGCAGCGCGCCAATATGGACTTCTACTGGAGTGTCCAGTAGCAGATTGTAAAACGGTTCCAGTGGAGTATTGGCAAAGATGATCGCCATCAGTGCGGCAAACATCAGCAACAGACCGCTGGCGGATTCCATCTTGAAAAAACTGTTCAAGCTGTTCAGTGATTTCGGCAAGAGTGAGGATATGTTCATAGGTAATGAATAGGCTTCCTGTCGTTCAGAGGTGTCTACATTATCATTTTGCTTGTCTGTCGGGCCAGCATGATCGGATATAAATATTCGATCTGGAAGGAGTTTTTACGTTGGATTTGATTTCTTGTAAATTTGAATAATCAACTGTTAATTCAGGGGTTTAGCGGATTAAGTCAAGCTGGGTTAATATGTCATCTTTGTACGATCCACCGAAGGTGTTGGCGGGTTGGAATATTACAGATTTTGGAATTGTCATTATGCTTACCGAAAAAATCCGCAACAGGGAAAGTGGCATCGTGTTGTACGGCATCGTGCCACCGAAAAAAGGTACGGAGCCAGCCCGGATTGCAGAGATCGCTGAGCTGCAAATCCAGCGCATGCAGTCATTGCCTATCGATGGTCTGGTGCTGTACGACATTCAGGACGAAGAATCACGAACCGCCGAGAAGCGGCCTTTTCCGTTTATCGAAACCCTGGATTGTTTTGACTACAGCCGCCAACAGCTGGCAGCGCTGACCGTACCCAAAATCATTTATCGCGCCGCTGGCAAGTATCCAGGCGAGCAATTGAGTGCGTTTCTCCAGCAGGTCTCTGCGACAGATAATCTGACTGTCTTTGTTGGTGCTGCCTCAAAAGACCAGTCGGTCACCATGACCATGTCTGAAGCTTACCAGTTAAAGCAGCGGGTTCGGCCGGATGTCCTGCTGGGAGGTGTGATGATTCCTGAGCGCCATCGGGCCAAGGGTGATGAGCATCTGCGTGTTTTTGAAAAGATTCGCCAGGGCTGTTCGTTTTTTATCTCCCAGGGGGTTTACGACTTGCAGGCATCGAAGGATTTTTTGTCTGACTATTATTACGCTGGTAAAGCCCAGGGAGTCGATCTGGTGCCGGTAATCTTTACCTTGACGCCCTGTGGGTCTGTGCAGACGCTGAATTTCATGAAATGGCTGGGGATCAGTATTCCACGCTGGCTGGAGAATGAGCTGCTGCACGCTCACGATATTCTTGAGCAATCAGTCAATTATTCTGAAGCTAACTGGCGCGAGCTCAAGGCTTTTGCGGATACTCTGGGGGTGCCGGTGGGATGCAATATCGAAAGTGTTGCTGTACGCAAGGTCGAAGTAGAAGCGGCTATTGAGTTACTGAACCGGGTGTCGCGACCGGCTCCGTCCGTATCCTGAGCCGGCTCTGCCCTGGTTCTGCCCTGATGCCATTTGAGTTGACTCATTCGTACCCTGAAAGCTGGTTCTGTCCGCTGAACCAGCTCTGTCGATGACGCCGAAGCTGACCGGTTTGCCGATGAATCCGGAGTGGCCTTGTGTAAGAGCTTAGCGTTGGGGATCGATAGGGGTGACAGGAGGTCTGGAATTGGGTTGATCCTGCGTTGTAGCTGGAATCACGGAGCTTGCTTTGTTGGTCGGCTGGCGAGGGCCAAAACGAGGGGCAGGCAGGCTAGGGGTTCGAAGAGCACGATGCGCCTGAAGTCGAGAATTGGGTTTGGTCATGTCGATTCCTGTTCAGTCTGGATGGGGCCAGGCTCTGTCAATGAACCTTGGTTCGGTTGTTAAACACCGGATAACCAATGCGAACATTGCGATGTCTGCTGTTACTGATGTGGTTGTTTTTCCGGTCTGCTTTGCCTCATCCGTGGGCCGTTGGGCATCCTGTCAGCGCCCCAGTCTATCATAGTTGAGCACTCTATAATTAGGGTTTGCCGCGACAGCTTGCCTGATAACGGCTTTCTGCCGGTGAATCAATCGCCATTGACTGCATGGATTTCAGCGTGGTCTCTGCCGGATGCCTGTCAGGAATCACCGTGTGCGATGTTGCCTGATGGTGTTGCATAAACGCTATTTGTGACTGGGTTGAAGGTATTAGAGGGTATTAAATGCCTGTCAATCTTTATTTTTTCTGGCTTTGTCGTTATGGTCGAAAGCCAAATATGACCTGTTCGGGACAGAAATTATCATGGAAAAACTCTGGTTGGCGGTGCTGTTGGTATTGGGATCAACATTGACGATGGCGGACACTATTTTTGTGGATGTGCGTACTGATGAAGAATATCAGCAGGATCATCTCACCGGTGCTGCCCATATTCCTTTTCAGCAAATAGCCGAAAAAATAGGCCAGTTGCAGCTGCAGAAAGATGATCAGGTTGTGCTGTACTGTCGTTCCGGGCGTCGCGCCAGTATTGCTGCCGATACCCTGGATGGTATGGGATTTACTAATATCAAGAATATCAAGACATTGAGCAGTGCCCGGGCATACCGGAGCGAATTGCTCGACAAGCCTTGAGTCGATGGCTGTCAGCTGCATGTAGTCTTTTACAATAAATTCACCTTCGACTGCCAAGCCACCGACGAATGCTGCACTGCAGCTGTTGGTGGCTTTTGTGGTTGCCTGTTTATGTCTGCTCGACAAAGGCGAGAGCTTGCTCCATGACTTCCGGTCCAGAGCCTTTTTTGTAGGCATTTTCACTAAGATGTCGGCGATATAAACGAGCACCTTTCTGGGCATTGAACAGCCCCAGTGTGTGGCGGCTGATATGGCTTAATGTGGCGCCGAGGCTGAGTTGCTCTTCAATATACGGGTAGAGGCTGCGAATAATGTCCGCTTTTGACATCGGGCCGGTGCTGTCGGGTGTTGTGTCGAAATACAAGCGGTCAACGTCCAGCAAAATGCCAGGGTTCTGGTAAGCCTCCCGGCCAATCATGACACCATCGATATGTTGCAGGCTCTGTAACGACTCGTCGTGGGTTTTCAAACCGCCGTTTAACAGAATATCCAGATGCGGAAATTCCTGCTTCAGGCGATAAACATAGTCGTATTTCAGTGGCGGCACTTCGCGGTTTTCCTTGGGGGAAAGCCCCTGCAAAACCGCTTTGCGGGCGTGCACAATAAACACCTCACAGCCTGCTTCGGCGACGGTGGCGACAAAGTCGCGCATATGGTCATAGCTGTCCTGATCGTCGATACCGATTCGGTGTTTGACTGTGACCGGAATGGAGCAGTGGTCTTGCATGGCCTTGACGCAGTCGGCGACCAGTTGCGGATGACCCATCAGGCAAGCGCCAATCATGTTGTTCTGTACCCGGTCGCTGGGGCAGCCGACATTCAGGTTCACTTCATCGTAACCCCAGTCTTCAGCAAAACGAGCGCATTGGGCCAGCTCGTCCGGATTACTGCCGCCCAATTGCAAGGCAATCGGGTGCTCGATGTCGTTGTACTGTAAAAAACGCTCACGGTTGCCATGAATCAGGGCGCCGGTAGTAACCATCTCGGTGTACAACAGTGCTTGTCTGGACAGGTGGCGCCAGAAATAACGGCAATGACGATCGGACCAGTCCATCATCGGGGCGGTGCTGAAGCGGCGATTCAGTGTCCTCATTCGCTGTTGCCCGGTCGTGATAATTGCGCCAGGGCGTTGAGGTATTGTTTACGGCGCAGTAGCAGATGCCAGCGGCGTCCTCCTACCTGGCGCCAAAGGATGGCTGCCCGGATGCCAGATAACAGCAGCGCCCGTACCTTGTTGGCGGTGTGTTCGTTTTGCAGGTGCATTGGGTCACCGGTGACATGAATGCGGAAGCTGAGGTTGCTGAGGGTTTGCTTGTAGAGCTCGGCCAGAGCGGAAATGGTGTTTTCGTGGCTGATGGAAAAGTGATCCACCTGGCGAGATGCTTGCTGGATGCCGTTGCCGAGCGCTGCGATCATATCGTGGTTGCGGCGCAGTTTGCTTTCCAGGTGCAATATGGCGACGGTGTAGCGGGTGATGTCGGGGCTGAGGCTGTCTCCCTTGCCGGATGCCAGCGTTTGCAGGGTGTTGATACCGAGGTGCAGGCTGTGGCTGGGGTCGCCGTAGATGTCATCAAATGACTCCGGATTCTGTTCAAACAGACTGGCCAGGAGTGGTGTAGCATCGCTGATGGAGGTATCTCCGGTACGAGCCAGCTGCTCTACCAGAGTGGCGGCCTGAACGACGGCGGCAATGGCAATGGCTTGCTGACGGCGGTCAGTCATGTTGGTTCCCTGCTGTGACGGATGAGTCATTAGTGGATGGTTGATTGCTGGTGGTTTCAATAACGCCGCCGCCGAGGCAAACGTCATCCAGATAAAAAACCACCGATTGCCCCGGTGTGATGGCGCGTTGTGGCTGTTCGAAAATCACCCGGTAGCCCGTCTGACCATCGACGGTGTCTTGTCGTTCAATCACGCAGTGCTGGTCACTCTGGCGATAACGGACTTTGGCGGTGCAGTGTAAGGGTAACTTGGCCGGTTCCTGATTTACCCAGAAAATAGCACCGGTGGTGAGTGTGTCGGTAAACAGCAGCGGGTGGTTTTTACCCTGTACGGCAATCAGAACGTTATGTTCCAGGTCTTTGCCGGCGACAAACCAGGGTTGGTCCGGATGGTTGGCCAGCCCGCCAATACCCAGTCCCTGGCGTTGACCCAGGGTGTGGTACATCAACCCCTGGTGCTCACCAATGTCTTCGCCTTCCGGGGTTTTGATGCGGCCGGGTTGGGCTGGCAGGTATTGTTTGAGAAAATCACGAAAACGCCGTTCACCGATAAAGCAGATGCCGGTCGAGTCTTTTTTGTTGGCGGTGACCAGTCCGTTGGCTTCGGCAATCTTGCGGACTTCAGGTTTCTCCAGCTCGCCAACGGGAAATAATGTCTGGGCGATTTCTTCACCGCCGACCGCGTGCAGAAAATAGCTCTGGTCTTTGTTGGGATCGAGCCCCTTGAGCAGCTCGGTCTGGCCGGATGAAGTGTCGCGTCGACGAACATAATGCCCGGTGGCGATCAGGTCAGCCCCCAGCACTTTGGCGTATTCCAGAAAGGCTTTGAACTTGATTTCGCGGTTGCAGAGGATGTCTGGATTCGGGGTGCGGCCAGCCTTGTATTCCGCGAGGAAGTATTCGAAGACATTGTCCCAGTATTCGGCGGCAAAGTTGGCCTGGTGCAAGGGAATGTCCAGCGCATCGCAGACTTGTTGGGCATCAGCGAGATCGTCTTTGGCAGTGCAGTATTCGGTGCCGTCGTCTTCGTCCCAGTTTTTCATAAACAGGCCTTCGACCTGATACCCCTGTTGCTGTAACAGCCAGGCGGAAACGGACGAGTCAACACCGCCGGACATGCCAACGATGACTTTGGTGTTCTGGTTTGGCATCTTACGGGTGCTCAACGATTGCGTTTAACGGGAATTGTTTGCCACTGAGGTAGTCTTCGACGCAGCTCAGAACCATGGCACTACGGAGATTGGGGCAGTGGCGTAATTCTTCAATGGTCATCCAGCGGGGGCCAATGATGCCATCGTCAAGCGGGCTGTCTGGCAAAAAGCGGTCGGCTTTGGCACTGAAGCAGTAGCGATGGTAGGTCACGCCATTGGCCGGAGCGGTGTAGGTGTAAAGGCCAATCAGTGCGGTCGGGGTGACTTGCCAGCCGCTTTCTTCAAGGGTTTCCCTGATGGCGGCATCGATAATGGTTTCATGCTGTTCAATATGCCCGGCGGGCTGGTTGATCACGGTTTTTCCGGCGCTGATTTCTTCAACCATCAGAAAACGTTGATCTTGCTCAACAATGGTGGCAACGGTAGCGTGGGGTGTCCAGCGATTAGGCATGATGGCTCCAGATAACAACGAGAGAGAATAATAAACGATAGTGACAGCAAAACCCAAAAATGACGTTGAGCTGACCAATGAGGGGAGGGAAGTAGCTGTTTTTCCAATATTGTCCGGGAAAAACAGTTATTCCTGATTAATCGTTATCGGCGGCGTGTTCCTGCGGATTTTCCCGCCCTGGAAGTCCGGCCAGAAGCGGTACGGCGATTATTTTTGGGCCGTTCAGGGGGTTGTGGCATATGTACGGTTTCAACCCGGAACTCTCCGGGCGCCAGGTTGTTCAGAGTCCAGTTACCGATGGCGGTTCGGACCAGTCGCAAGGTTGGGTGGCCAATGTGGGCTGTCATGCGTCGCACCTGGCGGTTACGGCCTTCCTTGATGCGTATTTCGAGCCAGCTGGTGACGTCGTTGGCGCGCTGGCGAATGGGCGGATGCCTTGGCCAGAGCCGGGGTTCGGCAATCCTGGCCACTTGGGCAGGGCGTGTCGGGCCGTCTTTCAATGTGACGCCCTGGCGTAGTTGTTCGAGTGCTTTTTGATCAGGAATACCTTCAACCTGGACCCAATAAGTCTTCTCCATTTTTTGTGCCGGATGAGCAATTCTGGCCTGGAGTTGACCGTTGTCAGTAAGCAAAAGCAGGCCTTCGGAGTCATAATCCAAACGGCCCGCGGGGTAGACTTTTGGGATGTCGACTAAAGTAGCTAGGGTTTTTCGTCCTTCAGTATCGGTAAACTGGGAGAGGACGTTAAAAGGTTTGTTGACAAGGATAAGCAGGGCCATATGAGCTCATTGTTCTGTAGGAAAACTACTTAACTAAATAGTCTAGCTTGCATTTTTTGTAGAAAAACTACAAATTATGCGCCGTTTTCACGATCGAAATGCTACCGGAGTAGGTGGTGTTTCAGCGAGTCTAGGCAATCCCTTGACTTGTTTTATCATTTGTCTGCGGGTTTCTACCTCAGCATAACTACCACAAGTGGTTATCAGGAAATCCGAGCGCTATAGCAATTTCAGCTCACACAACAGGAGTAAGAATGTCTATTAATAATCCTACGATCATCTACACCGACACTGACGAGGCTCCGGCTCTCGCGACCTATTCCTTACTCCCAATCGTTAAAGCCTTTGCAGGGCAGACTGGTATCAATGTAGAGACTCGGGATATTTCTCTCGCAGCTCGTATTATTTGTCAGTTTCCAGAATACCTGACCGAAGAGCAACGCCAGGCGGATGAATTGGCCTTTTTGGGTAAGTTGGCGAAACAACCAGAAGCCAACATCATCAAGTTGCCGAACATCAGTGCTTCGATCCCTCAATTGGAAGCTACCGTTAAGGAACTGCAATCCAAAGGTTACAAGCTGCCTGACTATCCGGCTAACCCGGTGACTGATGAAGAAAAAGACATCCGTAGCCGTTACGACCGCGTCAAAGGCAGTGCAGTTAACCCGGTGCTGCGTGAAGGTAACTCTGACCGTCGTGCTCCAGAATCTGTCAAGGCTTATGCTCGTGCCAACCCACACTCCATGGGTGAGTGGAGCAAAGAATCCAAATCCAATGTTGCTTTCATGGAAGACGGTGATTTTTACGGCAGTGAAAAATCCGTTACCTTGCCGGCTGCTACCGACGTTCGTATTGAGCTGGTGAATGAAGCGGGCGAAACCGTTGTCTTGAAAGAAAAGCTGTCGTTGTTGGCTGATGAAGTCATCGACGGGTCCAGTATGAGCGTTGCCAAGCTGCGTGAATTCTACGAGCAAGCAGCCGAAAAGGCGAAAGCAGAGGATGTACTGCTGTCCTTGCACCTGAAAGCCACCATGATGAAGGTATCTGACCCGATCATGTTTGGCCACGCGGTAGAGGTGTATTACAAAGACGTATTTGCCAAATACGCTGACACCTTCGAAAAACTGGGTGTGGATGTGAAAAATGGTCTGGGCGATGTGTATGCCAAGATCAAATCCCTGCCAGATGCAGAGCGTGAAGCGATTGAAGCGGATATCGCTGCTGTTTATGAGGCCCGTGCTGACCTGGCTATGGTGAACTCGGACAAGGGCATCACCAACCTGCACGTACCAAACGATGTGATCGTGGATGCATCCATGCCGGCGATGATCCGTTCTTCCGGTAAAATGTGGGGCGCTGATGGCAAACTGCATGATTCCCTGGCCATGATTCCAGACCGTTGTTATGCCGGTGTCTATCAGGAAGCGATTGATTTCTGTCGTGAAAACGGTGCTTTTGATCCGCGCACCATGGGTACCGTACCGAATGTGGGGCTGATGGCCCAGAAAGCAGAAGAATACGGTTCACACGATAAAACCTTTGAAATCCCTGCTGCTGGTACCGTACGCGTCACTGATGCCGCGGGTACTGTGTTGATGGAACATGCGGTTGAGTCTGGTGATATCTGGCGTATGTGTCAGGCCAAGGATGCACCGATTCAGGATTGGGTGAAGCTGGCGGTTAGCCGTGCTCGCGCTACTGGCTGGCCAACCATCTTCTGGCTGGATCCTGAGCGTGCCCACGATGCTGAGCTGATCAAGAAGGTAAATGCCTACCTGCCGCAGCACGACACCGAGGGTTTGGATATTCGTATCATGACTCCAGTGGAAGCGACTCACTTCTCGCTGGAACGCATGAAGAAAGGTGAAAACACCATTTCTGTTACCGGTAATGTTCTGCGTGATTACCTGACTGACCTGTTCCCGATTCTGGAACTGGGTACGTCTGCCAAAATGTTGTCCATTGTGCCGCTGATGAGCGGTGGTGGCCTGTTTGAAACCGGTGCTGGTGGTTCCGCACCAAAACACGTTGAGCAGCTGATCAACGAGAACTACCTGCGCTGGGATTCGCTGGGCGAGTTTATGGCACTGGCAGCCTCTCTGGAGCATCTGTCTGAATTTGCTGATCTGCCTAAAGCCAATGTATTGGCCAAAGCGCTGGATTCTGCAACCGGTAAATTCCTGGTTGAAAACAAGTCGCCTGCTCGTAAGGTTGGCGGTCTGGATAACCGTGGTAGTCATTTCTACCTGGCCATGTACTGGGCTGAGGCGTTATCCACTCAGGATGAAGACGCTGAGCTGAAAGAAATCTTTGCCCCGGTTTACGCCGCCATGGCTGAAAACGAAGACAAAATTGTTGCTGAGTTGGCGGCAGTTCAGGGCAAACCGGTAGATCTTGGTGGTTACTACAAGGTCGACAAAGAGCTGGTTAAAACCATTATGCGTCCTAGTGCAACACTGAACGAAATAGTGGATGGTCTGGCCAAGTAATTGATCGGAGCATAAAAAAACCGCCGAAAGGCGGTTTTTTTATGTCTGGTTGCTGCGTTTTGAAATTATTCTGTCCTGAAATGGAACACTCAGTTTGCTAAATATTACAAATTGAAGATGGTCCTCTTTGCCTGTATGTCTCTGTTTTGATGCCAGGCCGTCTCAGGCTGACACCGGCATCTCGTTGCTGCAGACCGCTGTGGCAACCGATTCAGAGATTGTGCCTGGAGTGGTGTCTGGCGTTGTGGTGGCAGCTTGAGATGCTGTTGCATCCAGAGTGCGAATATTGATGGCGTGAGTGCCTTTATCGCTTGGTTTGGTGTCGAATTGTACGGCCTGACCGGCCTTGAGCGTGCGATAACCATCCATCACGATGGTGGAGTAGTGGGCGAACAACTCCTCGTTGTCTTCATCGGTGAGGATAAATCCATAGCCCTTGGCGTTGTTGAACCATTTGACAGTTCCGGTCTTCATCGCAATACCTCCTTGTTTTGTTGTCAGTATGTTGCTGTGACAATTATTACGACGCGGGCCAATACAGTACTGGTGGTCGTGTCGGGCGTCAAGCCGCTAGAGCATCCTTGCTTGCACAGGTATCATGAAATCAAATTCCAAGATCATCAGTGCTATGTACCTTACTTCCAAAACTCAACTAGAATCAAACATGAGCAACCAGCCAGGGGATGAGCGTGAAGGCGGTGTAGCGGTTGAAAATACCAAACCTGCCCTCAAGAAACCTTCTATGTACAGTGTGATTATGATGAACGACGATTACACGCCCATGGAATTTGTGGTCGAAGTGCTGCAACGGTTTTTTAACAGAAGTCCGGAGCAGGCCACACAAATCATGTTGACAGTTCATACCAAAGGCAGTGCAGTATGTGCCATCTACACTCGGGATGTTGCTGAAACTAAAGCTGAGTTGGTGAATCAATACGCTAGAGATTGCCAGCATCCATTGCTGTGCGAGGTAGCACCAGCTGACGATTAGGGGGACTATTCAATGCTGAACAAAGAGTTAGAGCTTACTCTGAATGAGGCTTTTAAAGATGCTCGCTCAAAACGGCATGAGTTTATGACCGTAGAGCATTTGTTGTTGGCATTGCTCGACAATGATGCTGCGTCAGCCGTATTGGGAGCCTGTGGTGCTGATGTGCCACGGATTCGCAAGGAGTTGACGGATTTTGTGGACGCGACAACACCACTGATTCCAGACACGGATGACGAGCGTGAGACCCAGCCAACCCTGGGCTTCCAACGAGTACTGCAGCGTGCTGTATTTCATGTGCAATCGTCTGGCAAGGCGGAAGTGACCGGTGCCAACGTACTGGTTGCCATCTTCAGCGAGCAGGAAAGCCAGGCCGTTTATTTTCTCAAACAACAGAATATTGCCCGTATTGACGTGGTGAATTACATCTCCCATGGCATTTCCAAAGTGTCGGGCCAGGAAGATGAATCCGGTACTACCGGTACGTCGGGTGTTACCGATGAAGATGGCGAACCAACAGCCAGTAATGCATTGGAAGGCTACGCCACCAATCTCAACAAGGTCGCCCGGGATGGCAAGATTGATCCACTGATCGGCCGTGATCAGGAAGTCAGTCGCCTGATCCAGATCCTGTCGCGTCGACGCAAGAACAACCCATTGCTGGTAGGGGATTCCGGTGTCGGTAAAACGGCGATTGTAGAAGGTCTGGCGAAGCGGATTGTTGATGGTGAAGTGCCGGATGTGATCGCCAATGCCGTTGTATACAGTCTGGATATGGGCGCATTGTTGGCCGGTACCAAGTATCGGGGTGACTTCGAGAAACGTCTCAAGGCCTTGTTGGCCGAGCTGAAGCGCCAGCCTCATGGCA
This sequence comes from Oceanobacter sp. 5_MG-2023, assembly GCF_030548165.1. Lineage (NCBI taxonomy): Bacteria > Pseudomonadati > Pseudomonadota > Gammaproteobacteria > Oceanospirillales > Oceanospirillaceae > Oceanobacter > Oceanobacter sp. 5_MG-2023. Next base: position 130,426 of record NZ_JAUORS010000002.1, read on the forward strand.
TTTTGTTTATCGATGAAATTCACACGATCATCGGCGCAGGAGCGGCTTCTGGTGGTGTAATGGATGCCAGTAACCTGCTGAAACCGATGTTGAGTTCTGGTGAAATTCGCTGTGTTGGCTCAACCACCTTTACTGAATTCCGTGGAATCTTTGAAAAAGACAGTGCATTAACCCGTCGTTTCCAGAAAATCGACGTGGCGGCACCGTCTGTTGATGATACCTACAAGATTCTTAAGGGGCTGAAGTCCAAGTTTGAAGATCATCACAACGTCAAATACACCGACAAGGCACTGCGTGCTGCGGCAGAGCTGTCAGACCGCTATATTACCGATCGTAATATGCCGGACAAGGCCATCGATGTTATCGACGAGGTGGGAGCGTTACAGCAATTGATGCCCGTCAGTCGGCGCAAGAAACAGATCAATGTGGCCGAAATTGAGCAGGTGATTGCCGCGATTGCCCGTATTCCGCCAAAAACCGTCTCTGCCGATGACAAAGAGCTGCTGTTCAAGCTGGAAGACAAGCTGGAAATGGTGGTGTTTGGGCAAAATGAAGCCATTCAGACACTGTCGACGGCCATCAAGATGTCTCGTGCCGGGCTTAGTGCACCACAAAAACCCATTGGTTCATTCCTGTTTGCTGGCCCTACGGGGGTTGGTAAAACGGAAGTGTCGCGCCAGTTGGCCAACGTCATGGGGATGGAACTGATTCGTTTTGATATGTCGGAGTACATGGAGCGTCATACCGTGTCCCGCTTGATTGGTGCGCCTCCTGGCTATGTGGGTTACGACCAGGGTGGCTTGTTGACCGAAACCGTTAATAAAACGCCGCATTGCGTGTTGTTGCTGGATGAGATCGAAAAGGCACATCCGGAAGTCTTCAACATTCTGTTGCAGGTTATGGATCACGGTACGCTGACGGATAACAACGGTCGCAAGACCGATTTCCGCAACGTGATTCTGATCATGACTACCAATGCCGGTGCCGAGCGGATGAGTCGAGCCAGTATCGGCTTTACACATCAGGATCATACGGTTGACGGTGCTGAGGAATTGAAAAAATTCTTTACTCCGGAATTCCGCAACCGCCTGGATGCTACGGTACAGTTTGCAGCCCTGGGTCGAGATACCATTCTGAATGTCGTCGACAAGTTCCTGGTTGAGTTGCAGGGACAACTGGACGACAAACGTGTGATGCTGCATATCGATGACGATGCCCGTCAATGGTTGGCTGAGCATGGCTATGACGAAAAAATGGGTGCTCGTCCGATGGCTCGTCTGGTGCAGGAGAAGGTCAAAAAACCACTGGCAGAGAAAATTCTGTTTGGGGAGTTGGCACGTGGAGGGGATGTGATGGTTCAGGTCGAGGACGGCGAACTGGTCGTTGTGGTACCTGAAGAGGTTTCTGCCTGAAAAGGCAGTAACCAGACTGTGATTTGGTAGTCTGTGGCCCCACCTGTCAGGTAGGGGTCACAGATATCACAGCCGGTTAGCGGGCGCGATAGGTAATTCGGCCTTTACTGAGGTCGTAGGGAGTCAGCTCAACCTTGACCTTGTCACCAGTCAGAATGCGGATATAGTTCTTGCGCATCTTTCCAGAGATATGAGCCGTAACCACGTGACCATTTTCAAGTTTTACGCGGAACATGGTATTAGGCAGAGTGTCTATCACCTCACCTTCCATTTCTATATGATCGTCTTTCGCCATTCATCACCTGTTTAGAGAATATACAGAGCGGGCGCATTCTGCCCTAATTCCTGCCAATAATCAAAGTTATCCGGGCGAATAACTGCACCAATTGCCATTAACAAACTGTTCCAATGGTTGAAAGTCCGTTTTGTATTCCATTTTGGAGCAGCCGGGCACCCAATAACCAAGATAATGGTGAGGTTGCTGCAAGGCCGCTGTCAGGCGCGTGAGCTGCAAAATCATAAAGGTTCCTGGTGACTCCCGTGTGAGTGCCGGATCGTAAAAACAATAAACCGACGATAAGCCATCCATCAGCACATCAAATACCAGGCATGCCCTGAATTGTCCCTGCTCAGTCGCTACCAAAAAACGATGATTGTCAAAACCCTGGATCAGGAAATCCTGAAACTGCTCTTCCGACGGTGGATACATGCTGCCATCAGCGTGGCGTTGATAGATGTAGTGGGCGTAATCCGCATACCAGCGCATGGATGGCTTTTCGACATGGAGTTGCCAGTGTTGGAGGCGTTTTAATACCTTGCGAAAGCGGCGCTTGGGGGTGAAACGGTCAACAGGAATACGCAACGAGGTGCAGGCATTACAGGTTGGGCAATCGGGCCGATAAAGGCTGCGGCCGCTGCGCCGAAAACCGTTGAGGTTCAGCTGGCTGAGCAGGAAGTCGTCCATCGGTGTGTTGGGGTCAACATACAGACTGACGGATTCCTGTTGAGGCAAATAGCCACAAGAGTGAGTGGTCTGTGGCTTGAGTAGCATGACGCGGGTCATCGTGGCACCTCCGATGGCATGGCGGAGCTGGTGGCGGCTGAATGGTCAAGCCAGGTTGGCAATAATGGCCGGGTAGGTTGGTGGCTGGTTGCTTGAAACAGATGGTTTTCGAATGATCGACGATCCAGGTTGACGATACCGAATCGGGCCAGGTGCTCGGTATGCATTTGGCAATCGATTATTTTTATACCGTTATCAAATAGCTGGGGTGCGGCACAGGCAAACGCCAGCTTGGCGGTGTTGGACTGACGGGAAAACATCGACTCACCAAAAAAAGCCTGGCCAATGCGAATGCCATAGAAACCACCCACCAGCCCACCCTGGTCGTTCCAGCATTCAACACTGAGAGCAAACCCGGCACTGGCCAGGCGATGGTACTCATCGATCATCTCTGGTTGAATCCAGGTGCCGGATTGCTCAGCATGGACTTCCGCGCAGGCAGTCATAACCTGTTTGAATGCCAGGTTGCTGGTAAAACTCAGTGGGCTGCGTTTCAGCTCTTTGCGGATAGTGCGTGATATGCGGAAAGTGTCTGGCAAAATCACTGCTCGGGGAGAGGGTGTCCACCAGAGACGAGGTTCATCCTCTCCGTGCCAGGGAAAGATGCCTCGGGTGTAGGCGTAGTACAGCCAGGGTGGGGTTATATTTCCACCTGCTGCCAGTAGTCCATCCGGGTATTTGAGCGCGTTTGTTGTATCCGGAAATTGCGGATCAGCGCATTCATCCAACCAATCAATCATGTTTTAGCCGTGGTAAACTCAGGTCTTTGTTGATGTCACAGGATATTGAATTGTCTAAGGATACACCGGAAATGGCCGATGCCGTTGATGTCAATTCCGGAGCGCAGGTTACCGCGGGCTGGAGTCGACGCCAGGACGCCCTGTTTTTGTCGTTGACACTGATCTGCTTGCTGCTGTTGATGGCCTTGTCGAGCTATTCTCCTGCCGATCAGGGCTGGTCTGCCAGTGGTTCCGGGCCTGCACATAACGCGGTGGGCAGAGTAGGGGCTGTAGTGGCGGATATCCTGCTGCACGGTTTTGGTTATCTGGCCTATGGCCTGCCTGCTTTCCTGCTGGTGAAGCTCGGCTTGTTGTTCCGTCAGCCTCACCGGGCCAGTGGGCTGACCTGGTTGTTACGAGGTGTGGGCATGTTGCTGACCCTGTCGGCCTTGTGTGCTCTGGCACATTTGAGTATCTGGCCGGGCCAGTCCTTGCCTGTCGGCTCTGGTGGCATGCTGGGCGTGGGCGTATTCAACTATCTGTCGCCGCTGTTTGGGTTTGCTGGATCGGTGGTGATCCTGATCGGGATGCTGGCGCTGGGGTTGATGTTGTTCCTGGAGTTTTCATGGTTGGCATTGTTTGACCGTATTGGTGAAATCATTTTGTCGTGGTTGCCCGGCCAGACCAGTGCTGGAAGGGCTGTCAGTAATAGTGCCGAACAACCCGGTAATGAAACATCTGATATTGCCTTTGATAACTTCAGGGCTTCTGAAGCAAGCCTGGAAAATAACCAGTCAGAGTCACCTTTGTCCTTGCTGGCAACGGCTGGCAGCCAATCCAACTCTCGTATCGAGAGCGGAATAACAGACGGCGATGATCAGGCCGATATTGTGGATGTGGCTGAATTTACTGCAGGAGCCAGTATTCGGCAGCGATCAGAACCTGTGTTGGGAGATGAATCATTGCTGGGGGTGTTCCCAGCGCCCCACGAAGATGAATTGGATGAGCCAGGGTTTTCCGTCAACCCGGAAGCGCCGACTTTGACCGTAGTACAAGAGACACAAAACAAAACAGACTTGTCTGCTGATGACGCTGATATTCCCTGGCTGACTGATGATGATCGCCTGGCCACAGAAGAAGATGCGCCCGTGCTCGACTCTGCCGCCGATGCCTTATCACCTCCGGTATTATCCGAGCCATCTGACCCTCGATCTGCCAAGCCGTTGATCTCTCCTGTACAAAAACCTGAAAGACAGGAGCCTGAAAGGTTGGCTGGTAGTGGTATGCCTGATGGTGGTGTGCCTTATGTGTCTGGGGCTGTTCCAGATACATCGTCAGGTTCTTCGGCAGCAAAACGGCCATCTGCTCGCCCAGCCAGACAAAACCCTGGTCGCCCTGCCGCTGTTGCAGCAGAAAAAGCCATTCCGATTCAGCCATTGGAAAAGAAAGACACTGGTGTAAGCGAGCGCGCTTTGCGTGATTTGCAGGCGGGTAACGAACCTCAACCAGAGCTGTCACCGTTACCTTCGATTGCGGTGCTGGACCCACCCCGCAAGGACCAGGCATTTGGCTTCTCGGATGAACGCTTGCAGGATATGTCCCGATTGCTGGTACAAAAGCTGGCTGATTTTGGTGTCAAGATCACAGTAACCGGAGTAGCTCCCGGCCCGGTGATTACCCGTTTTGAAATCCAGCCGGCACCTGGCGTCAAAGCCAGCAAGATTACCAACCTGGCCAAGGATCTGGCCCGCTCCATGGCGATGATCAGTGTACGGGTGGTGGAAGTCATTCCAGGCAAGTCCGTTATGGGTATTGAGGTGCCGAATGAGAATCGGGCGATTGTTGCCTTGTCTGATGTGCTGTCATCGAAAGATTTTGATGATGCATCATCGCCGCTGACACTGGCCCTGGGTCATGATATTGGCGGTAACGCGATGGTGACAGATCTGGCCAAAATGCCGCATTTGCTGGTAGCGGGTACCACAGGCTCAGGTAAATCCGTTGGTATTAATGCCATGATCCTCAGCTTGTTGTTCAAGTCGACGCCCGAAGAGCTGCGGCTGATCATGGTCGATCCGAAAATGCTCGAATTGTCGGTTTATGAAGGGATTCCGCACCTGTTGACCCCCGTAATTACCGATATGAAAGAAGCCGCTAATGGTTTGCGTTGGTCGGTGGCAGAAATGGAACGTCGTTATCAGTTGATGGCCTCGATGGGGGTTCGTAACCTGGCGAGCTACAACAAGAAAGCACGGGAGGCGATCGAGGCTGGCGAGCCGTTGCTGGATCCGCTCTGGGATATATCCCAGTCGTACGATACCACTCCCAGAATCATGGAACCTTTGCCATATATTGTGATTGTGATCGACGAATTTGCCGACATGATGATGATGGTAGGCAAAAAAGTCGAAGAGCTGATTGCCCGTATCGCCCAGAAAGCCCGGGCGGCAGGGATTCATATGATTCTGGCCACACAGCGGCCATCGGTCGATGTGATTACCGGCTTGATCAAGGCCAACGTGCCAACCCGAATGGCATTTCAGGTGTCGTCCCGCATCGACTCTCGTACGATTCTTGATCAGGGCGGGGCAGAGCAGCTGCTCGGGCACGGTGATATGCTGTACATGCCACCGGGTCAGGCGTTGCCGGATCGGGTGCATGGGGCCTTTGTGGATGATGATGAAGTGCATCGGGTTGTGGCGGAATGGAAACTGCGTGGTGAGCCGGACTATCTGGAAGAGATTACGCAGATGTCGGAAGAATCCTTGACGGCCGCGACGACAGGGGAAAGCGGTGACGAACAGGATGAACTGTTTGATCAGGCCGTTGCCTTTGTAACAGAGTCAGGCAAATGTTCCACCTCAGGGGTGCAGCGCAAATTGCGGATTGGCTACAACCGCGCTGCCCGTCTGGTCGAAGCCATGGAAGCCGCCGGGGTAGTGAGTCCACCAGCCCATAATGGCAGTCGGGAAGTGTTGGCTGCGGCAGCACCGGAGCGACCGTTTTAAATACAATGCTCTCCGAGCGGCACGTATGGCTTATTCGTAACATATTATGAGGATGTCTTTTTTGTATCTTGAATATTTTTTTCGCCCGCTGGTCGGGGTGTCTGTCGTACTGGCTGCGACCCTGTTCCATCCTCTGCTGGCCATGGCAGATGACGCTGCGCTGGCGTCTTTTGTTGAGCGCCTGGGTGGTACCACCACCCTGGAAGCTGATTTTGTCCAGACTATCCGCGACCAGCAAGGGCAGGCGCTGCAACAGACAGAAGGGCGCCTGGCGATTGCCAACCCCGGCAAGTTGCGTTGGCAAACCCGGCCACCATATGAGCAGCTGGTCGTGTCTGATGGTGAACTGGTCTGGATTTTTGATCAGGACCTGGATCAGGTCACCATTCGTAATCTGGAACTGCGAGTGCAGGACATGCCCGCCTTGTTATTGGGTGGACGACAGGAGGATGTGGCCAGTAATTTTGAGGTGAGCCAGTTTCAGAAAAATGGCCAGCGTGTTTTTCATCTGATTCCCCACGATAAAAGCCAGCTGTTTGAATTTCTGGATTTTGCTTATCAGGGGGATCAACTGATGTCGATGACGATTGCAGATGCCACCGGGCAAGTGACCGATATCCAGCTCAGTGATATTGCCCGTAATCAAACCCTGGATCCGATGGCTTTTGTGTTTGATGTGCCGGACGGGGTTGATGTAATTGATGCCCGAACCCATTTCTGATGGGGCAGGATTCAGACGATCTGTTCGGCCAGCCCGAGGGTTATGAACCGCTGGCATCCCGCATGCGCCCTACCAGTCTGCAAGAATATATTGGCCAGACCCATGTCGTGGGGCCAGGTGCTCCCTTGCGCCGCTCTCTGGATGCCGGGCAGTTGCACTCACTGATTTTCTGGGGGCCGCCGGGGGTGGGCAAAACCACCCTGGCGCGGCTGGTGGCCCAGTATGTCGATGCCCGCTTTATTTCTTTAAGTGCGGTGATGTCGGGGGTCAAGGATATTCGTGCGGCAGTGGAACAGGCCAGTATGTATCGCGCCCGGGGTCTGAAGACCGTTTTGTTTATCGATGAGGTGCATCGGTTTAACAAATCGCAGCAAGATGCGTTTTTGCCCCATGTTGAAGACGGCACCTTGTTGTTTATCGGCGCGACCACTGAAAATCCATCGTTTGAGTTGAATAACGCCTTGCTGTCCCGAGCCCAGGTCTACGTGCTGCGGAGCCTGGGTCAGGACGATATCCTGACGGTTTTACAACAGGCAGAGCAACGCTTGCTGGCTGCCGGAGAGTTGCCTGGTGAGGCCGAACCTGAAGCGCTGGCGCGTATCGCTCTGGTGGCGGACGGTGATGCTCGTCGGGCACTGAATAATTATGAATTTGCTCTGCAGCTGGCGGCCGGTCAGCTGCTGACTACCGAGGTGGTCGAGGCATTGTTGACGCAGCCTGGTCGTCGTTTTGACAAAGGTGGCGAAGCCTTTTATGACCAGATTTCTGCGATGCACAAATCGATGCGTGGCTCCGACCCGGATGCCGCGCTGTACTGGTTGGTGCGTATGCTGGACGGCGGTTGTGATCCTCTGTATCTGGCCCGGCGTATTGTGCGTATGGCCAGCGAAGATGTGGGTAATGCAGATCCGCGGGCGCTGGGGTTGTGTCTGAATGCCTGGGATACACAGGAGCGACTGGGCAGCCCGGAGGGAGAGCTGGCGCTGGCCCAAGCGGTGGTGTACCTGGCCTGTGCTCCCAAAAGCAATGCAGTGTACAAAGCGTATAACGAAGTTCGGGCACTGGTTGCTTCCCAGCCGGGATATGAAGTGCCGATACACTTGCGGAATGCACCTACCCAATTAATGAAAGAGCTCGATTATGGCGCCGAATATCGTTACGCCCATGATGAGCCGGGGGCATTTGCGGCCGGTGAAAACTATTTTCCGGTAGAATTAAAGGATGCTCGTTTCTATCATCCGGTAGCGCGGGGGCTGGAGAGCAAGATCAGTCAGAAGCTGGAACACTTGCAAGCACTGAATCGTCAGTCGCCGACTCCGCGGTATCCTTATCATGAGTCGGATCAGACTGACTAAGCAACCCGAAGGAAAATGATTATGGCGCTGTTGTGGATCGGACTGGGTGGTGCTTTTGGGGCACTATTCCGCTACTGGGTGGCCAGTTCCGTATTCCGTTGGATGGGTAAGGCGTTCCCGTATGGCACGCTGTCAGTGAACCTGATAGGCTCCTTTGTCATTGGTATGGCCTTTGTCTTTCTGGTTCAGCAGCAGTGGGGCGCAGAGCACCACAAGCAACTGGCCATGGTCGGGTTTTTGGGTGCCTTCACCACATTTTCAACGTTTTCGCTTGAAAGTGTGTCGTTGTTGCAGCAGCAGCGCTATAGCGCTGCGGCGGCTTACATAGGCATCTCTGTTATTGGCTGTTTGCTGGCAACCGGTAGTGGCATGGCATTAGCCAGTACCTTGTTGAAAAACCAGGGCTGAGACCTGAGGGCTGCTTGCAAGCGCCTTTATGATGGCAATGTATGGGCCATACCAGTAGTCAATATCACAATTCACTACCAAGGGTGCATCAGGCGGGCCTGTTCTCGAACCGGCGTGGCATGAGTTGACAATGGCAAAATGGCAAGGATGACCTCACGCATGCTGATCAGGCATGGTGAACGTTGTTTGCCGTAAACATTGACAACATCAAAGCTGTACCCCGAATTCACTTTATACGCTTCTTATTATCCGGACTTTATTCTCATGCTCGACATCAAGTTTATTCGCGACAACCTGGAATCTGTAACGGCAGCACTGGCTATTAAAGGCGTTCAATTTGACGCGGCCAGCTTTTCATCCATGGACGAGCGTCGAAAATCCGCACTGACTCGCGCCCAATCCTTGCAGGCTGAGAAGAAAAAAGCATCCCGGGAAATTGGTATCTTGATCAAGCAGGGTGTATCCCCGGACGAAGCCAAAAAGCAGGTAATGGGCGGCATCGATTCGGATATTTCGCTGGCTGAAACCGAAGCCAAGGAAGCCGAACAGGCATTGCATCAGTGGCTGATGGCGATTCCCAACGTGCCGCATGCCGATGTACCAGCAGGCAAGGATGAAGAAGACAACGTCGAGGTCATGACTTGGGGCCAGCCGGTCAAACTGGATTTTGCTGCCCGCGATCATGTGGATCTGGGTGAACCGCTGGGCATGAACTTTGAAGCCGGTACCGCTCTTGCCGGCTCCCGTTTTGTGGCCATGAGTGGCAAGATCGCTCGCCTGCACCGGGCGTTGGCGCAGTTTATGATTGATACCCACGCCGATGAGCATGGATATGAAGAAACCTATGTACCGTATCTGGTGAACAAGAGTGCCCTTGAGGGGACTGGCCAGCTGCCGAAGTTTGCCGAGGATCTGTTCCGTATCCCGGATGCTCAGGGGGATAAGGACTTCTATCTGATTCCGACCGCCGAAGTACCCGTGACCAACCTGTTGCGCGACACTGTTTTTGACGGTGAATTACCCCTCAAGAAAGTGGCGCATACGCCGTGTTTCCGCAGTGAGGCCGGCAGCTATGGCCGGGATACCCGCGGTATGATCCGTCAGCATCAGTTCGACAAGGTGGAATTGGTGCAGTTTGTTCAGGCCGGACAATCTGAGGCTGCCCTGGAAGAGCTTACTGGTCACGCCGAAGCGATTCTGCAGAAACTGGCATTGCCGTACCGTAAAGTTATTTTGTGTGGTGGTGATCTCGGCTTTTCCGCAGCCAAAACCTACGACCTGGAAGTCTGGCTGCCAGGGCAGGACAAGTACCGGGAAATATCTTCTTGCAGTAATTTTATGGATTATCAGGCGCGTCGTATGCAAGCGCGCTGGCGTAACCCGGAAACCGGCAAGCCGGAACTGCTGCATACCCTGAATGGTTCCGGTCTGGCTGTGGGGCGGGCATTGGTGGCGGTTCTGGAAAACTACCAACAAGCCGATGGCAGCGTGGTAGTGCCAGAGGTGTTGCGTTCTTATATGGGTGGTCTTGAGGTATTGAAGCCATGATGACACTGCCGCTGGTACTGAAGGGAGATATACGGCCATTTTATGTGGTTGGTGGCGGAGCGGTCGCTGGTCGCAAGGTTCACACTCTGGTTCAGGCTGGGGCGGCAGTGACGGTTATTACGCCATCGGCAGGGGTGGATATCGCCCGCCTGGCACAGCAAGGTTCGATTCAGCTGGAAGCGCGTGAAGCCACGGAGCAAGAGGTGTTTGTTGCCGGTGCTTTTGTCGTGCTGGCAACGGATAACCATTCACTGAATGCAACGCTGGCGGTAACGGCACGTCAGCAGGGTTGTTTTGTTTGTCGGGTGGATTGCCAGGACGATAACGACTTTATCTTCCCGGCGGTGATTGATCGGTCACCGCTGCTGGTGGCGATTTCCAGTCGTGGTGCCTCTCCTGCCTTGACGCGTCATATGCGCCAGCGTCTGGACGCTTTTTTGCCGCAAGAATACCGTCAGTTGGGTGAGATGCTCGAACGGATGCGTGATCAGGTCAAGGAACGTCTGGCTGCGCCGTTGCGAGCCGCTTTCTGGCGTCAGGTGATGCGTAGTAATGTGCCTGAGCTGGTGTTGGCCCGACAACCGGAGCGGGCGCAGTTGCTGGCGAACCAGCTGCTCGCTGGCCAGACTGTGACGATGGGGGAAGTGTATCTGGTGGGTGCTGGGCCAGGAGACCCTGACTTGCTGACATTTCGGGCTTTACGGCTGATTCAGTCGGCGGATGTGGTTTTTTATGATCGACTGGTTGGGCCAGGTGTCATGGCATTGATCGCCAGTGACGCCGAACGGGTGTACGTTGGCAAGGCCAAAAGCAATCATGCCGTACCACAGGAAGAAATCAGCCAGCGTTTGGCAGATGAAGCGCGTAAGGGGCGGCGGGTTTTGCGTCTGAAAGGAGGCGATCCGTTTATTTTTGGTCGTGGTGGCGAGGAAATCGAGCTGCTGGCGCAATACGGCGTGCCATTTCAGGTGGTGCCGGGTATTACCGCTGCCAGTGGTTGCGCAGCGTATGCCGGTATTCCGCTGACGCACCGGGATCATGCCCAGAGTGTTCGCTTTGTGACCGGGCATTTGCGTGATGGTAGCTGCAATCTGCCTTGGTCTGAGCTGATTCATCCGCATCAGACATTGGTGGTTTATATGGGACTGAGTGGTATTGCCGAGATCTGTCGTCAGCTGGTTAAACATGGCATGGCAGCGTCAACCCCGATTGCACTGGTTGAAAAAGGTACTTTGCCCGATCAAAAGGTGCATGTGAGTACATTGGCGGATATGCCGGATTTTATTGCAGCAAATGAAGTGCATGCGCCAACATTGACGATCATTGGTAGTGTTGTTGGTTTGCACGGCAAACTGGCCTGGCGCAGCGAATAAATCGCTGCATCAGACCGCTTGCTGGTGTGGCTGCATGTGACAGTGAGGCTCTGGCCTGGCTGATTCTGCCCCAGCTATCCAGTTATAAGGATGATACCTGCCTTACTTGCTGAGACGGCCAGTGTCCCGTGCCTGCCAGGCCGCCTGGCATTCTGCGGTAATCGCCTCCAGCTGCTCCGGCTGTTTGCGGATCGCCACCAGCGCCAGTGCTGCAGTATGAATCACGGCCTGGTGGGCGTATTCACTGTTCAGGCCACCTTGCCACATCTGCACGAGCAGGTTGCTGTCGATACCTGCGGGTTTGTCGGCAAAATGACTGTGCTGGTTGGGTATTACCAGTTCACCGGATTGGCCATTCAAATGGTAATACGCCCGGCAGCTACGTTCCGGGTTGACTTCAAACTCCCCACCTTCGCCCTTGATCACCAGCATGTCGTTGCCATTAATTGCTGCGGCACCGGCGTGAGTGACGGCGTAACTGGGGTGGAATATGCCTTGCACGCTGGCGGTGCCATGGGGGGCAATGGTTTTTAGCAGGGTATTGATGGGGGAGCGAACCCCAAGAATGGCCTTGAGTGACAGCCAGCGCTGGAATAATGGGTTGATCGCTTCGCAAGGCAGGTACGCCAGGCTGGGGCCATGATTGATCTGGTCAGTATGCGCCAATGTTGCCAGGTCCAGCTGTTCAAATACTTCGTGCAGATATACCCGGCCTTCGGTATGGGCGGTACTGCCGTGGAACAGGATACGGTAGCCCATCTGCTCCAGCAGCAGTGCTGATAGCAGACACCAGAATGGCTGGCGGCGTTTGCCTGCGTAACTGGGCCAGACCAGATCGTAGGCAGGGGAATCTGCAGTGGATGCTGGCCACTGGTCGTTGATGGCTGCCGCGAACCCTGCCAGTTCTTCCGCTGTTTCTTCCTTGACCCGTAGCAGCATTAGAATGGCACCGAGCTGTTCTGGCTCAAAGCGCCCGGCAATCAATTCACCCATGGTAAAGCGGGCTTCATCGAAGGTCATGCTGCGGCTGGCATTTTTGCCGCGGGCCAGAATACGGACAAGGTCAGCCAGAGGGTGTTTGTTTGTGTGGCTGATGGTTGTTGGGGTCTGTGTCACAGGCAATTCTCCGGGCGTGGTAGCCCTGCTATTTTGGCGGCTATTTTGGCGGGACTGCCAGGAAACAGCTTGAGTAAATAAATGCTGCTGGCTTGTTCGGCACCAAGATGGGTTTTGATGTATTTGGTCAGCGGCCGCATGGCGGGGGACAGGTCAAACTCGTTATGGAATTGCCGCAATAGCTGCAGAATCTCCCAATGTGCAGCGGTGAGCTGGATGTTTTCAGTCTGCGCCAGCTGGTTGGCAACCGCCGGATTCCAATCGTCCAGATTTACCAGAAAGCCGTCTTTGTCCAGTAACAGAGCGTTGCTCATGACGCGTTCCTATTTCCAGTGCACGGTGCGTGAGTGTGTCAGGGTGAGTTGCACCCAGGCATTGTCGTCCACGGCGGTGGCATTGACCGGATTATTGACCGGACTGTCGTTATCGCTCAGGCCACGCTGGTCGTAATCCTGGTGTCGATAATAAAGGTGGATGGCTGTTGAGGCGACGAGGTCTTGTGCAAGCAAGTACACGCCGTCTCCGATTAACAGCAGGCCATCCTGCGGGCTGGCAAAGCGTAGCAGGCGTTGCAGTATTGCAGGGCTGGCCTGGTTCAGGGTGTGTAGCGTGGTCATATCAGAAACTCAGGCAGTGGTGGCTGGAGGCGATCAGGGTTTTGATGGTGTCGTCTGATGCGGCACTTGCCAGGCTGGATAGTTGCTTCGCTGCCAGACACAAGGCATCCCGATCACTGCTGGAGTAATAGATGGCATCGCATTCGTACATGGGCAAGGCAGCAATCAGCCGCGAAGGGGATTTGCCCCCGGCCTTGCGCGCCGCCTGATGATTGATCAGCCAGTATATCCCCGGGCCTGAAAACAGCAGGGTGGTGGGCTGATCAAATGCCGCCAGCGCCAAAGCCATGTCGATGGGTTCCGCATCGCTCACGGGTGCTGAGTTGATAATAATCAGATTGTATGAGGTCGATGACATCAGAACTCCAGGATGCGGTCGGATTGTGCGCAGGCGTCGGCCATTTCACCCAGGCCGGTCAGTTCAAAGCCGGGTTGGAGCGTTGCGCCGGGCAAATCGTACCGTTCACTTTCCTGCTGATCGACCAGACCGCGGCGAATACTGTTGGCGATGCACAGTTGTAATGGGAATTGTCCGGTGTTGGCGAGTTGTTGCCACTGCTCGCCGATATCCTGTTGCCCTTGCGGAGACTGAATGCGATTGCTGCCACAGAGCACAGCATCCTGATAGAAAAATACCCGATGAATTTGATGGCCCTGGGCCAGGGCGGCACGGACAAAATCCTGGGCTTGTTGGTGGCTGGCACCGAGGAAAGGGCTTGCGGTAAGCAGTAAAGAAAAACTGGCCATAAAGCAGACATTCTGGCTGATGAAGTAGCCGTTAATGGTGCGGCTTTCCCGGAGTGGACGCAATAGGAGGGAGGATTTTCAGCTGAGGGTTGGGTGAAAAACGAAAGTGAAGAGTCGTGTCGGCAGGGTTAGCGGCTCGGGTTCTGGCCACATATAGAAGGCGTGCATGGACTGCTTAGAGTTAAAAGCAATATATAAAATAAAACATGAAAAATGCTGTGCTGGCAGGTATTTGGGGCGGACATTTTCCTTCAGCAGGGATGAAGTATAGACGACATCCTTAATATTGAGGCCATATTGGTGCCTGGAATACTTTTCTTGTTCTATATCATGACAACAATATCGACAATGGCAGACGGTTTTGAATATGCAGGGAAAAGTCTGTATTGTAAAAATACTTACAGCTATAAATAAATAATCATGGCGATACCTGATACGGCATCCATCAAACTCGAAGTAAAAAACCTTTATAAAGTCTTTGGCGATCGCCCTCAACAAGCGTTGGCGCTGGTTGATGAGGGTATTGATAAGGATGAAATATTCACTCGCACAGGACAGACGATTGGCGTTAAGGACGTCAGTCTGAGCATCCGTGAAGGCGAGATATTCGTCATTATGGGATTGTCCGGTTCTGGCAAATCGACACTGGTGCGCTTGCTCAATCGGCTGATTGAACCGACTCGCGGACAGGTACTGGTCGACGGTGAAGACATTGCCGTAATCAACCAGAAACAGTTACGGGATGTCCGGCGTAAAAAAATCAGTATGGTTTTTCAGTCTTTTGCCTTGATGCCCCATATCAATGTGCTGGATAACGCAGCGTTCGGACTGGAGCTGTTGGGCGTTGATGTTGACGAACGCCGTCTGAAGGCGCAAGCCGCTCTGGAACAGGTCGGCTTGTCAGCACACGGCCGTTCTTATCCGGATGAATTGTCGGGTGGTATGCAGCAGCGTGTCGGCTTGGCCCGGGCGCTGGCCAATGACCCGGACATCATGCTGATGGACGAAGCATTTTCAGCGCTGGACCCTCTGATTCGTACCGAGATGCAGGACGAGCTGGTCAAGCTGCAGGCTGATCATAGCCGTACCATTGTCTTTATTTCCCATGACCTCGATGAAGCCATGCGTATTGGTGATCGTATTGCCATTATGCAAAACGGCGAAGTGGTGCAGGTGGGTACGCCCAACGATATCTTGCAGAATCCGGCCAATGAATATGTGAAGTCATTCTTCAAGGGTGTGGATATTTCCAATGTCTACGCTGCACATAACCTGGCAGAAGTCGTGCCGGAATCCACTATTGATAGCGCAGGTAGTGTCGCGGATGCCATGCAGCAGTTAACGGACAGTGGCATGGAATATGGTTATGTCGTGGATAGTGAACAACAGCTGGTTGGTGTGACATCCCTCAGTGAGCTGGATAAAGAAAAGCCCGGCACCATGCTGGAGCAATGTGTGTTCTCCACCGATGATGAGGCAACCCCGCTTGAAGCTGAAACTCCCGTGCGTGAGTTGATCTCAACGGTAGCCCAGTCTGACTACCCGGTTCCGGTAGTCAAGGATGGCGAATATATCGGCAATATTACCAAAACGTGCCTGCTGGAAACCCTCGACCGGGAAGCAGAAGACGATGAAGACGACGCAGGGAATAAACCATCATGAGTAACGATACCAACCCCTTCGCGACGGAGCCGGAAACATCTCAAAACGACGAATTGCAGGATAACCCGTTTGCCACTGCCGAGCCGGCAGCTGCTGAAACGGGAGGGGATAACCCCTTTGCAACCGAGAATATGGCAGAAACCAACCCCTGGGGTAATGCCGAACAGTCTGAGGATAACTTTCAGGCCGAAGGCTGGTTGCAGGACGACAGGGTTCAGGAAACTGTTGAAGCAACCTTGTCCAACCCTTTCCCTGAAGCCTGGGTGCCATTACAAGACTGGGTAGAATACGGGCTGGACTGGATGGTGGTGAACTTTCGCCCCTTCTTTACGGCTGTCAAGGTGCCGGTTGACGCCACGCTGAATTCCATCGATGTATTGCTTAACAGTACGCCGCCTTTGCTGATGATCGCGCTGTTTGCCCTGCTGGCCTGGCAATTGGCCGGTGGCCGTTTGGCGATTGGTACGGCATTGGGCATGTTTGTGCTGGGTGCCATTGGTGCCTGGAGTGAAGCCATGACCACTTTGTCGCTGGTGCTTACTTCCGTCTTTTTCTGCATTTTGTTGGGGCTGCCGCTGGGTGTTCTGATGGCCCGCAACGACAGGCTGAATCGAATTTTACGGCCGACGCTGGATGCCATGCAAACAACGCCGGCGTTTGTTTATCTGGTGCCGATCGTGATGCTGTTTGGTATCGGTAATGTCCCTGGTGTCGTGGTGACGATTGTCTTTGCGATGCCGCCGGTGATTCGGCTGACCAATCTGGGGATTCGCCAGGTTCCTGGCGACCTGATTGAAGCGTCTGAGTCCTTTGGGGCCAGCCCGAGTCAGATGTTGTTCAAGGTACAGTTGCCATTGGCAATGCCTACCATTATGGCTGGAGTAAACCAGACCCTGATGCTGAGCCTGTCGATGGTGGTTATTGCCTCCATGATTTCGGTTGGTGGGTTGGGATTGATGGTGCTGCGAGGCATTGGCCGACTGGATATCGGTCTGGCTGCTGTCGGTGGTATCGGCATTGTGATTCTCGCCATTATTCTTGATCGCCTGACCCAGGCCTTGGGGCAGGATGCCCGCGCCCGCGGTGTGCGTCACTGGTATCAGACAGGCCCCGTCGGGCTGTTGCTCCGATTGACCAGTAAGAACCCATAAGTTAACCACTGAATCAGGAGACTTTTATGAAAACCAGATCTTTGATGGCCGGTATTGCTGCCGGTGTTGTTACTTTGACACTGAGCAGTGTTGTTGGCGCTGCCGACCTGCCGGGTAAAGGCATTAGCGTGCAGTCATTCCATAGTCCTATCTCGGAAGAAAAATTCCAGACCGTGATTGTCAATAAAGCCCTGGCCAAATTGGGTTATGACATCAAACCGATCAAGGAAGTGGATTACAGTGCAGGCTATACCGCCATTGCCAACGGTGATTTGACCTACACCACAGTGAACTGGTACCCGCTGCACAACACCATGTATAAAAATGCTGGTGGCGACGACAAATTCTACCGCCAGGGTACTTACATTAATGGTGCTGCCCAGGGTTATCTGATCGATAAAAAGACAGCAGACAAATATGGCATCAGTAAAATCACTGATTTGAAAGACCCCAAAATCGCCAAATTGTTTGATACCAATGGTGACGGCAAAGCCGATCTGGCTGGCTGTAACGCTGGTTGGGGATGCGAAGGTGTGATTGAGTACCAAATGGATGAGTTCAAGCTGCGCGATCGCATCAGCCATAATCAAGGGCAATACGCGGCGATCATTTCCGATACCATCGCCCGTTACAACGAAGGCAAGCCGGTCCTGTACTACACCTGGACCCCATATTGGGTGTCCGGCAAGCTGGTTCCGGGCAAGGACGTAGTCTGGCTGGAAGTACCGTACTCAGCCAACCCGAACGGCACTGATACCAAGCTGGCCAACGGCAAGGACTATGGTTTTGATATTAACGCCGAGCGTATCGTTGCCAATAAAGCCTGGGCAGAGAAAAACCCGGCTGCTGCAAAATTGTTCGCTATCATGACATTACCCATCAATGCCGTCAGTGCAGAAAACATGATGATTGCCAATGGCGATGATTCTGTCGCGGCGATTGAGCGTCATGCTGACTTGTGGATCGAGGCCAATCAAAAAACCTTTGATGGCTGGGTGAAAACAGCGCTGGAAGCTGCTAAGTAACACTGTCTGATCGATCCGGTTAATCATACGCGGATGGCTTGGTGCCATCCGTTTTTGTTTCTCTCTCGCTGTTTTCTGCTGTTCTTCGTTTTCTCTTTCCTCTGCCTGTTATTTGTCGATTGCTTTCTTGCCGCCGGTGAGGCTGCAATGTTTCTGGGCGATAGATTATGTGTATGGAGGCTATTTGTATTTGTTTATGTAAATATTCCAATATAGTTATATTATGAATAACAGATAAATAAATACCACATCCCATAACCCATGGAGTGTGGGGAGGCAGGAGAGCACTATGAGTTGTGATACACCGCTTAAACCGCGCAAGCCAACAAGGGCTGGTCAGGAAGCTGAAACAATATCTATCACCGAGGAGAAAAAGGCTATGAGTTCAACCATGGTTCGTCGTGAGATGCCAGAGTTTACAATGGATGCCTATAATGCCAAAACCGGGCATTACACAACGGTGTCGAGTGAGGATTTCAAAGGCAAATGGGTTGTGGTGTGTTTCTACCCTGCCGACTTTACCTTTGTTTGCCCGACTGAAATCGCGGCCATGAACGCCAAATATGATGAATTTCAGGCGCTGGGCGTGGAAATCTTGCCCGTGTCTGTGGACTCCAAGTTCTCGCATAAGCGGTTTGCCGAAACCGAACCGGTACTGGCAGGCCTGCAGCTGACCATGGGGGCAGATACTACCCAGCAAGTGAGCCGGGACTTTGGTGTGCTGATCGAAGAAGAGGGTGTGGCATTACGTGGACGCTTTCTGTTTAACCCGGATGGCATCTGCGTAGCGCAGGAAGTCCAGGCAGACTCGGTTGGTCGTAATGTCAATGAATTCCTGCGTCAGGTACAAGCTTGGCAGCATGCATCAGCAACTGGTGAAGTGTGTCCGGCAGGCTGGAGACCAGGCAAGAAAACTCTGCCTGTTAATACCGATGCAGAGCAGATGACCGGTCGAGTGGGTGACTACATTACGATTGAAGAAATTCTGAGCTGATCAGATACACAGCCATCGAGAGATGGCTGGCTGGACTGATAAAGTAGTAACAAAAAAGGCAGCCAATTGGCTGCCTTTTTTTGCTGGTATTCCCAGACTTGTTCCCAAAAACGCTCCCAAAGGGCTTTTTCAGGCTAATAAAATCATCTACTCATTGATTTTATTAGGTAAATAATGGCGGAGGGATAGGGATTTGAACCCTAGGTAGGCTATTAACCTACGCCGGTTTTCAAGACCGGTGCTTTCAACCACTCAGCCATCCCTCCGAACTGGCGCGTATAATACCTTCTGTTTTTTATACGTCAACACTTTTGTATGAAATCAACGGCTTAGCCTGCTATTTTGCTTTTTTATGCTGATGTCTGCTGGATAGCCTGTTTCTCGAGCATGGCGGCAATAAACAGCGTGGCTGACCTTGCCAGGGCGTTGAGGTCATAACCGCCTTCCAGTATTGCGAGCCAGGGAATATTGCGACTTTGGCAATAGCGGGCAATCCATTGGCCGATCCAGGCAAAATCCTGCTCTTCAAGGTTGAGTTCAGCCATCGGGTCATCTTTATGGGCATCAAAACCGGCAGATACCAGAATCAATTCCGGTGCAAAGCGTTTAAGGGCCGGTGCCCAGTGCTCTTCTATCCCCTGGCGGAACTCTGTCCCGGTAGCTCCCTGGGACAAATGAACATTGACCAGGTTGGTATACTTGTTTTGTTCAAAATGGGTGTAGGGATAAAACGGGTGCTGGAAGCTGGAAAGCAGCAAAAACCGCTGGTCATTCTGCAAGATATCGATGGTGCCGTTGCCCTGGTGGGCATCAAAATCCAGAATGGCGATACGTTGCAGATGATGGACATCAGCCGCCCGGAGTGCGGCAACGGCCGTGTTGTTGAAAAAACAAAATCCCATCGACTTGCTGCGCTCGGCATGGTGGCCCGGTGGTCTGGTGGCAGCAAAGGCGTTGTGGTGCACGTTCTTCAGAAGATCGTCCAGTGCCTGGGTGGTGGTGCCAACAGAGTACAAGGCGGCTTCCAGGCTGCCTGAGGACATGGTGGTGTCTTCGTCGACCATAATATGCCCCTGTTCTGGCTGGATCAGGTGCAGCTCATCGACGTAGGCCTTGCTGTGCGCCCGCAGAATATCGGGCAGGTGGGCAGCCTGACCTTCGTGGATGGTCAGGTGATCCCAGACCCCGGATTTTTTGAGAATTTGTTCAAGTGCCAGTATTCGACAGGCATGTTCGGGGTGGTCTTCACCTGTGTCATGGCCAAAGTGCTGGTGGAACGCGTAGTATCCTGTGCTCATAAGACATACTTCTGCTGTTTTTATCAGTGTATCTAGCCGTTACACTCAGGCCAACTCAACTAAAGGATCACAATACATGGGTACTCGCTCCCTCGAGTTGTTCTTTCGGCCCAAAGTGATTGCTGTTATCGGTGCTTCCGAGCGTCCGGGCAGTGTCGGGGGTGCGATTGTTCGCAACCTGCTGAATGGTGAATTTCCTGGCACAATTATTCCGATCAATACTCGTGGTTACAGTCAGGTATACGGAGTGCCTGCCTTGAGCCGGATCAGTCAACTGAAAGAAACTCCCGATCTGGCTATTATTTGTACTCCAGCGGAAACCGTGCCCAAAGTGTTGAAACAGCTGCATGGCAAAGGAGTAGGCGCTGCGTTGCTGCTGACCGGGGGGATCGCCAGAACCCGCTCCTGGCAGTATCGCCCGGCATCCGACCGGCTTGAGCAGGTTATTCAGCAAACCCGTATTCGTGTGCTTGGGCCGGATTGCCTCGGGCTGGTGGTGCCGTGGCGGAAATTTAATGCCAGCTTGCTGCATGTACCAGTCCGGGCTGGCAATATCGCTTATGTTGGCCAGTCAGGGACATTGGCCTCTGGTGTGATGGACTGGGCCTTTAGTCGTAATGTTGGTTTCTCCCATGTGATGACGCTGGGTAGTAATCAGGATGTCAGTTTTTCTGATTTGATCGATTTTGTGGTGCAGGAACCACACGTCAAAACCATTCTGGTGCAGCTGGATGAAATTGGCTCAGGCAAGGCACTGGTGCGGTCGTTACGAGCGGCATCCCGGCACAAGCTGGTGTTGGCGGTAAAAAGTAATCGTTTTCAGGAAAACCCGCTTAATCGAATCAGCACCCCCAAAGGGTTGAGCAGCCGCGATGCCCTGATTGACGAAACCCTCGCCCGTGCGGGTGTGTTACGAGTGAACGATACGGATGAAATGTTCCACTGTGTGGATGCACTGCGGCGGCAGCGTGAGTCGTTCGGGCCACGTTTGGCGGTGGTTGCTAATGGGCGAGGCCCGGCGATTCTGGCGCTGGATCGTCTGCTGCAGGATGGTGGCACACTGGCCAGCCTGTCGGATGAGACCCGCACCCATTTGCGCGGTTTGTTGCCTGAGTATGTCAAAACCGATAACCCCTTGTTGCTGAACCCGGAATTACAGCCACAGCAGCTGGCGGCGGTGACCAATACCTTGTTGGCCGACCGCCAGGTGGATGCCTTGCTGGTTATTTATATTCCGGGTATTGGCACCGATGCGCTGGCGAATGCACAGGCGTTGGTGAAAGTAGCCAAAAACTATAACAAGAGCGTGATTACCAGCTGGATCGGTGAGTTTTCGGTGGAATCATCACGGGATTATTTTGATGAACAAGGGTTGCCGACCTTCAATACCCCGGATAATGCCATTACGTCGTACATGTATATGGTACGCCACCGGTTAACCCAGGAGCTGTTGCGAGAAACCCCGGAAAGTCTGGAGATTCCTATCTCCAATGCCTACATGGATGTCGACAAGGAAATCCTAGATAACCATCGCCCTGGTGATTATTTGTGGCCCAATTATGCCTGGAAGTTGCTCAAGGCTTATGGCTTTGCCTTTGCAGATAATCGCTACCGGACCTCGTTGTCAGAGTTGCTGGCAGCAGCTCCGGAAATACCGGACCCCTGGGTTTTACGGGTTCATCACCGTGATTATCTGTATCCGTTTGCCTATGGCCGTAACCCGCGTGAGCGGATGCGCAGTGTGGTACGGAATATTCAGTCGCTGGACGAACTGATGGAAGGGGCTGAAAAACTGGAAGGTGAAATTGCTGAACGTTTTCCAAAAAGTCCGGTGTTGGGGTATACGGTACAAACCATGCATCGTGCACTGGATAACCTGCAGTTTTCGTTCGGGATTGGTCGGGATGTCGAAATTGGCCCTTACCTGTTTTTTGGTGGTGGCGGTACTACTGCAGATACGCTGGTTGACCGGCAGGTCGCGCTGCCACCGTTGAATGCCAACCTGGCGGAAAAACTGATCAAGCGCAGCCACTTCTATGATGTGCTGCAGGAACGTTCCGATAACATTGAGCGGGAGTTGGTTACGCTTGAGCGCTGGCTGGTGGCCTTGTCACATATTGCGCTTAATCACCCCTGGCTGGCGGCGCTGGAAGTGAATGCCATTCGTCAACGTGTCGGGCATTACATCGCAATTGGTATTGCTGGCGAAGTGGGGCACCCGGTAAAAAGTGCCATTATGCCGTACCCGAAGGAGCTGGAGTCGTCGTATCAGGGAAATAGCGGCGTGCAGTATCAGATACGCCCTATTCGGGCCGAGGACGAACCACTACTGGAGAGTTTCTATGGTGATTTGAGCGCCGAGTCGTTACGACTAAGGTTTTTTGGCGCTCGTCGACAATTTGATCATAGTGAGCTTGCGCGATTCACCCAGATTGATTATGACAGAGAGATGGCCTTTGTTGCCTGTGTGGATGGCCAGCTGAAAGGTGTTGTACGTGTCTGGATCGATCCGGATGATGTCGCTGGAGAATACTCGGTTATTGTTGGAGATCAATGCCGTGGCGAAGGGTTGGGTAAGCAGTTGATGCAGATTATGATAGATTATCTGACCAATCGTGGCGTCTTGCAGATGTTTGGGACTGTACTTCCTCATAATCCTGGTATGTTGAACCTGAATCGGCGCCTTGGTTTTACGCTGCACCATAATCACGAGGAAGGTGTTGTTGAAGTGACAAAAAATCTGAACCCGCTCAAGTACGCCTGGCAGCGCAAGCGTATGTATCCAGCCTGAACACTGATAGAGTCAGGCAATAATAATGTTTCACCTGCGATGATGATTGCTGGTGAGTTAATAAAAAGTGAGGTTAATCTTTGATTTCTGTGTTGGTAGTCGATGATCATGAGCTGGTGCGCTCAGGGATCTCAGCATTGCTGGCTGACGCAAACGGAATTGAGGTCGTAGGGCAGGCTGAAAGTGGCGAACAAGCCATCAAATTTGCCAGAGAGCACGAGCCGGACGTTATTCTGATGGATATTCAGATGCCCGGAATAGGAGGGATGGAGGCCACCCGCAAAATTGCCCGCAGCGATAGTGATATCCGGGTGATTGCCGTGTCGGCCTGTGATGACAACCCCTTTGCCCAGCGCCTGCTGCAAGCAGGCGCTTCTGGTTATATTACCAAGGGGGCTGATGCAGAAGAAATGATCGATGCGATCATGAAAGTGCACCGGGGGCAGATGTATATCAGCACAGAAATTGCCCAGCGAATGGCATTAAAACCCTTCCAGGAAAACTCCCACAATCCTTTTGATGATTTATCTGAGCGAGAGATGCAAATCGCATTGATGATTGTTAATTGCCAGAAACCAGCAGCCATCGGCGAGAAATTATTCCTCAGCCCCAAAACGGTGAACAGCTACCGTTATCGGGTGTTCGAAAAGCTGGGGATTGATGGCGATGTGGAGTTGACACGTTTGGCTATTCGTCATGGACTGATCGATGCCAACAGCGGTAGCTGATGACCGAATTTGATATCCCTGCCTTTCTGAAGACACTGACCCAGCGAGCCGGTGTCTATCGGATGTACAGTGTCGATCAGCAACTGCTGTATGTTGGCAAAGCCAAAAACCTGAAAAACCGGGTTGCCAGCTATTTTCGCTCGCGAGGGCTGAACAGTAAGACCGTGGCTTTGGTCTCAGGTATTCATCATATCGAAGTGACTGTAACGGCCAGTGAAGCCGAAGCCTTGTTGTTGGAACAAACGCTGATCAAACAGCATCGGCCACCGTACAACATCCTGCTGAAAGATGATAAATCCTACCCCTATCTGCACCTGTCCGCCCATGCTTTCCCTCTGTTGGCTTACCGCCGTGGCAAGCGGGTGAGTCGAGACGGACGCAGCGGTCAATATTTTGGCCCTTACCCCAATTCCGGGGCGGTACGAGAAGCGCTGAATTACTTGCAGCGACTGTTTTTGTTGCGGTCTTGCGAGGACAGTTACTTTAATCACCGCAGTCGCCCCTGTTTGCAATACGAAATCAAGCGTTGTTCGGCTCCCTGTGTTGGCCTGGTCTCTGAAGCCAGTTATCAGCGTGATATCCAACACGCTGTCTTGTTCTTGAATGGCGAAAACCAGCAGCTGATGCGCAACTTGCAGCAACAAATGCTTGATGCATCGGCTGAACTGGATTTTGAACGGGCCGCGGATATCCGGGATCGCATCGAGTTGCTGCGGCGAGTGCAGGAAAAACAACGGGTTGACAGTGGCAATAAAGATGCCGATGTCTGGGCGTTGTGGGAGACAGAAGATATTGTCTGTCTGCACCGCCTGGTCTTTCGGCAGGGGCGACTGGTCAGCAGTAAAAACTACTACCCAGACAACCCTGCAGGAGAGCAACCGCAGGATCTGCTACTGGGGTATATAGGGCAGTTTTATCTGTCTGGTTTTGCTGTGGAAGGCCTGCCCACCGAGCTGGTCGTGGATGTGGACCCTGCCGATATGGCGGTGGTGCAAGAAGCCGTACGATTACGCTTTGAACGTACCGTTCGACACAGCCGGGGCGTACGTGGTGAGCTGCGGCAGTGGCGCGCCATGGCAGACGATAATGCCCGTGCCGGTGCACAAACCCGTATATCCGGGCATCAGCTTGCCCATAAAAAACTGGCCTGTGTGGCTGACTTGCTAGGATTGCCCAAGCCGCCGGAGCGCATAGAATGTTTTGATATCAGTCATGCCCAGGGTGAAGCCACCTATGCATCGTGCGTGGTATTTGATCGGGAAGGATTGGCCAAGCAGCGGTATCGGCGCTTCAGTATCCGGGGGGTGACACCAGGAGATGATTATGCCGCGCTGGAACAGGCTATTACACGCCACCTGACACGATTAAAAGAACAAAATGACCTGCCGGATGTATTGATGGTTGATGGTGGCAAGGGCCAGGTGGCACGTATTGAACAGGTGTTGAGTAATCTGGAAATCTCAACAGTGGCCCTCTGGGGGATATCCAAAGGAGAAACACGCAAGTCCGGTTGGGAATTTTTATGGGAAGCCGGCGCGCTTCAACCTATAATCCCCGACGCTCATGATGATGGTTTCCGGTTATTGCAGTGGGTGCGGGATGAGTCGCACCGGTTTGCTATCACCGGACACCGTAAAGCACGGGCCAAGTCCCGTAGCCAGTCGGAGCTGGACAATCTACAAGGGGTTGGCCCCAAGCGCCGACGTGCCTTGTTATTGCACTTTGGCAGTTTGAAAAATATGCGTGGTGCTCCTCGCGAAGAGATTGCGCGGGTACCCGGTGTCAGCCAGAAGCTCGCAGATCAGATCTT
This sequence comes from Oceanobacter sp. 5_MG-2023, assembly GCF_030548165.1. Classification (NCBI taxonomy): domain Bacteria; kingdom Pseudomonadati; phylum Pseudomonadota; class Gammaproteobacteria; order Oceanospirillales; family Oceanospirillaceae; genus Oceanobacter; species Oceanobacter sp. 5_MG-2023. The sequence continues at coordinate 155,972 of NZ_JAUORS010000002.1, forward strand.
TGTGCAGTTACACGGCGAGTAGTGGCCTGAAGGATAAGCAGGTCGGTGGAGACGCAAGGCTGCGTACCAAGTTGAAACAGGTGTAGTGTTTATGAATGTGCCCAACATGTTGACTGTTGGCAGGATTGCGATGATTCCTCTGATGGTAGTCAGTTATTACTGGCTGGGTTGGGGAGGAAAAAGTTGGGCGGCAGGGCTGTTTGCGCTAGCGGCGATAACGGACTGGTTTGATGGATATCTTGCCCGCAAATTGAATCAGGCCACCCCGCTGGGGGCATTTCTGGATCCGGTCGCAGACAAATTGATTGTTGCAGCAGCGCTGATGGTGCTGGTAGAAGATTACGCTGTCTCCTGGATGACGATACCGGCCATGATTATTGTCGGGCGAGAAATTGTGATTTCAGCATTACGAGAATGGATGGCCGAACTGGGTAAACGCGCTAATGTGGCCGTCTCCGGTTTGGGCAAGATCAAAACAGCATTACAGATGGTCTCAATTATCATGTTGCTGGCTTCCCGGGAACACCCGATGCTGGAATGGATGGGGATTGTCTTGCTTTATGGTGCCGCGGTTTTGACCTTGTGGTCGATGCTGATCTATTTGAAAGCCGCCTGGCCTCAGTTACGAGGGTCGTAACAAGTATCGGTATGCCACCAGCGGGGGGCTTGTAACCTCTTGCCTGTTGGCTAAGTAGTTAAAATCTAACAAAAAGATTGACAGTATTTTAGCTTTGCATATAATGCGTCCCATCTTTTGCGGGAATAGCTCAGTTGGTAGAGCACGACCTTGCCAAGGTCGGGGTCGCGAGTTCGAATCTCGTTTCCCGCTCCATTTTTCCTTATGAAATATGGCCAAAAGAAAGATTGTCAGAATCAGCTGGCCTGAATAGAAGGGAGTTGGTGTCTGGTTTTTTCAGTTTCTTTATTCTTGAAGATAACTGTCAGGCGCGATAGCAAAGCGGTTATGCACTGGATTGCAAATCCACGTAGGCCGGTTCGACTCCGGCTCGCGCCTCCAAGATTTACAGATACAGGACATCGCTTGTCCATCTGTCACCTGTTAGCCCGGGTGGTGAAATCGGTAGACACAGGAGACTTAAAATCTCCCGACCTTACGGTCGTGCCGGTTCGATTCCGGCCTCGGGCACCACTATCTACAGGCCTTCCAGCAGTAGCGCTTACCAACAAAATTCCATTTCAAAATATTTCAAAAAATCCAGCCACAAGGCTTTAAAATATACCGTATGTGCAAACATGCCGTTCGTATCCTTGTTGCTTTATTTCTGCTTGATCCACCGCTTTTAGCCAACGTCGTTTGTTGAGACTTTTGCCTTCTCTGGCTATGGTTATTTCCATAAACAAGTCGTGGTCAGCATTCTATCCAACGATCTCCAGTTATCGCTGTTTCTCATGGCTATCCATGGCCCGGCCCTGTTGCTGTATAGGCCAATGGGTCTCGCGATATATAAAAGACGTATCAAGACAGGTGAAGAGTATGTCCTTGCAAGATTTGTCGGCACTGGCCGGTATGGTGTCGAGCGACCGTCGGCCGCCGGTGGAATTATGGCATCCGGCGCATTGTGGTGAGATTGATATCCGGATCGATCCGCAGGGTGACTGGTACCACGAAGGTGGATTGATCAAGCGTCCTGAGCTGGTGCGATTGTTTGCCAGCATTCTGCGTAAGGATGGTGATGATTATGTGCTGGTGACACCCGCCGAAAAGATGACGATCCAGGTGGATGATTTGCCTTTCCAGGTGATTTTGCTGGAGCGCGAAGCGGGAGTAATCAACGCCGTAACCAATGTTGGTGATACCTTGGTGCTGGGGCTGGAGCATCCGGTGCAGTTATCGGAGCGTGACGGACAAAGGCTGCCCTGTGTTGAGGTCCGCTCTGGCTTGATGGCGCGTTTCTGTAGAAATACCTATTACCAGCTGGTTGACTGGGCTGAGGAGCGGGATGATGGTTATTGGGTAACCAGTGGCGATTATTCATTTAATCTGGCTGGCTGAAATGGCCTGATCGCGCTGACGGTATCATCCCCAAGGCCGATATCCGGATCGGTTTGATAAGTATCGTTGATAAAGGTCTGATTGGTGCTGAATTTTGCTGTGCGTGCCAGGGCATTGGTTTTCAGGCGCTGGTCGATCCAGAACATACCGCCAGTGGTGGCGGCAAACGGATTGAATAAATCGTTGCTGTAACGCATGCCCAGCCATGACGGCAGCTTTACCCATTGCCAGGCCAGGTATTGGCTGGCCTGTGGTTGTGTTTGATCCTGTTTGACTTCTATATGGTGCGCGGCTGGGTAATGCTGGGTCAGCCAGGCGAGGTAGTCGCTGGCATCAGCACTTTCCAGTCCGTCCAGAGTAATCCAGGCGAGTTCAAAATTTCCTGTCTTTAGCCGTTCCAGTAAGGCGTCGTGATCCAGGGCTTGACGCTGAATCTGGTACCCCTGGTTTTTGAAGGCTTCCTGCTGTTGTTGCAATAACGGACTGTTGTTGGTCACGCCTGCGTGAATCAAGGTCAGGCCGGGTTTGCGGCTGGCTGGTTGCAGTTGTTGATGGTTGATCAGGAGGGCGGTGAGGGATGGATTGCCCTGGAAATAATGGCGATAACGCGCAACCGGACGTTGGCCCAGTAGCTGAGTGATCAGCGGACTGTTCCAGTTTTGCTGGTTGTGAAGCGGGAGAATATCTTGATCGCCACGCTGTAGTTGCAGGTAGCTGTCTTGCAGGTTTTTGCTGAAGCGGATACGGATCTGCTGGGCATTAAAGCGATGGCCAAATGCAGGCAGATTATCCCCCCACCAGGGGCGGATTCGGCTGACCAGCAGTCGCTCTGAGGGAATGACTTCGGTGAGGTGGTAAGGGCCGGAGGTTGGCTCTGGTCGCCAGTCATACTGCCGTGGCCATTGCAGGTTGGGCTGGTAGAAATGTTGGGCCATGGCTTTCAGGGCGGATATCTGTAGCAGGGATTGCGAGGTGACCGGTGTTGTGGTGATCAGGCTGAAACGCTGGGTGTCATGAACCTCAATGCCCCGGATAAAATGACTCAGGGACTGGGCTTGCCAGGGGGTCTGGTTGGCCGGATCGGAGAGAAATTGCAAGGTGAACGCAATGTCCTGGCTGGTGATCGGGATGCCATCCGACCAGCGAGCGGCATCGTGCAGCTGGTAAGTGATGCGATGATCGGCCACTGCCCAGCGAGCTGCCAGCATGGGGACCGGAGAACCGTTGTCGGGGTGGCGCGCCAACAGCGGCAGTTGCAGGTCGGCCAATAACGGGCTGAGCTGGTTGGGCGTCTGCGGTCCAAAGCGGCGCAATGTGGTTGGCTTGGCGGCAATCGACAGGCGAAAAACACCACCTGGCTCTGCTGCTGGGTCACCCCAGGCGGTGATATCCGGTGCTTGCCAGGTCAGTTGTTCGGGTGCGGCAGTGTAGGTAACGGGAATGATGGCGTTGGCCTGAAGGCTCAGCAGTGCCATCACGGCTGGAATAAGCAGGCAGCGCCAGTATTGCCAGCCCAGAGCCGACAGTGCCCGGCGGTGCGTCAGTCCGTTGCGCCGGTAACCTTCGGGGTGGCGCTGGACTGGTTGTCTGAGGGCGTTGTGCAGATGGTCTGACATGGCATCTCCCTCGATGGTGACCTAGTGCACTACGTTAACATGGAGTAGCAGTTTTTGCCCCGGATACAAATACTTGTTGCGGGTGTCCTTGGGGTTCCACTTGCGAATGTCGGCAATCGTGACCCGGAAGCGACTGGCGATGCTGGCCAGGGAGTCACCACTGCGAACCCGATAGGTAACCTTGCGAATCTCTTCCCGGGCGGAGCGGGAAGGGGCCTTGCTGCCTTGTGGCACCCAAACGGTGAGTTGTTGGCCGACCCGGAGTGGGTCGCCTGGTGCCATACCGTTCCAGTGGGCGATATCGCGAGAGGTAACATTGTATTGGCGGCCAATTTTCCAGAAAGAATCACCGGCACGCACGGTGTAGGCAATTTTGCGGGTATTGCCGGGTTGGCGCTGGTTGCGAGTACGGTCCAGTCGCTGCGAGAGACTTTGCGAATAGGCCTCCTGATTTTTCAGGGCGCCAGGAATGAGCAACGTCTGGCCAACCCGTATGGTGCTACCGGTCAGGTTGTTGGCTTGTTTGATAACCTCGATCGTGGTGCGGTACGTGCGGCCGATCGATTGCAGGTTATCACCGGACTTGACGGTGTAGCGATGCCATTGCAGGCGTTTGGCGGGCGGTAAATCGACCAGGGCCTGTTGCAGTTGCTGACGCTTGTCGACCGGTACCAGTATCTGGTGGGGGCCGTCTGGGTGAGTGGCCCAGCGGTTGAAACCCGGGTTCAGGCGATAGATTTGCTCCAGATCGGTGTCCGACATATCGGCGATCTGGGCAAGGTCGATCTGACCTCCGGTTTCTACCACGGCAAAGAATGGAGTGTTGTCAATGGGGGTGAACGGGATGTTGTATTTTTCCGGGTACTTGAGCAGTTGCGCCAATGCCAGCAGCTTGGGGACGTAGGCCTTGGTTTCCTTGGGCAGATCCAGTGACCAGAAATCGGTGGGTTTGCCGGCTTCCTTGTTGCGGCGGATTGCCCGGCTTACCGTGCCACCACCAGAGTTATAGGCCGCCAGTGCCAGGTGCCAGTCGCCATCAAAACGATTGGCCAGGTTGCTGAGGTAGTCCAGGGCGGCATTGGTGGCTGCGCGGATGTCGCGGCGACCGTCGTACCACCAGTCTTGTTTTAAACCAAAATAGGTGCCGGTTGACGGAATAAACTGCCACACCCCGGAAGCTCGCCCATGGCTGTAGGCGAAAGGGTCAAATGCACTTTCGACGATTGGCAGCAAGGCTACTTCGCCGGGCATATTGCGGACTTCGATTTGTTCGGCGATGTAATAAATATACGGCTCGGCACGCTGGGACACCCGGTTGATATAGGTCGGGTGCTTGATAAACCAGTCACGTTGCAGCTTCAGGCGTGGATTGTCTATGTCCAGCTGCAGGCTGAAATTGTCCAGCAGCCTATCCCAAACATTGTCGACGCCGTCATCGACCGCTTGCGGCTGCCAATGGTCATCAACAGGGACCGCGGTGGCGGTGGCCTGGTAGCGGGTATCTTCCGGAATAACAGGCTGGCTGACACAAGCACTGAGAAAAAAGGAAGCCAGCAGAACGGGTAGAGCAGGTAGAGAGAGAGGGCGCATGTGAATACAATGTCGATAGAGTCGCGGCACAGTCTAGAGATTGCCGTATACGCTGGCAACCGGATCGCAGTGGTTACAGCCAAAGACATGGTTTATGTCTTGCAGACAGGTTTATTCCAGCGGGAGTGTTATGGGTATCCGGATCAAGTCCGAAGTGTATCAGCAGTGGATAGAGTCAGGCTCCGCCAGGCGTTTGTTGTCCCTTGAGGCTGGCTGGTTAAGAGAGGCTCTGGCCGATTTTCATGGCCATCATTTATTGTACGCCGGGATCGATAATACCCCCCGGTTTTTGAAGCGAACACGATTACGCCATTGTTTTCGTATGGCGCCGGGCTGGGCCAGGGATTCGGGCTGCGATGCGCGGATGCAAGACGATGCCTGGCCATTGGCAGATGAATCGGTTGATGTGGTGGTTTTGCAGCATGGTCTGGATTTGTCGGCCCGGCCACATCAGATGATGCGCGAGGCAGCCAGAGTGCTGGTGCCAAGCGGTTATGTAGTGGTGGTGGGGTTTTCGCCAATGAGTGTGTTTGGTCTGCTGCGACGAGGGTTTACCCTGTCGTCCCGTTTGCCCTGGGTAGTGAACTGCGTCAGTGCACCGCGGTTGAGTGACTGGCTAACGTTGCTGGACTTCCGGGTGGAGTCGGTTACGCCGGTGGCGCATCTGTGGCCATTGCGGTTGCTGTCTGAAGGGGCCAGTCGTCGTTTCGACCGGGTGCTGGCCGGTCATTCCTGGGTGCCTGCCAACGCCTATATCATGGTGGCGCGCAAGACCGTCGCCGGTGTTACGCCGATTCAACCACGGCGCTGGTTGATGAATCCTGGGTTTGGCATGGCTGTACCGGCGGCCAGGGTGGCAGGTGATACACTGCCGACAGTTAATAATCAGCTACCAACAGATTAATTTGGAATACATGATATGAAAGTTGAAATCTTCACGGACGGCGCTTGCAAGGGTAATCCGGGAGCCGGCGGTTGGGGAGCGTTGCTGCGTTTTGGTGACAAAGAAAAAGAACTGTGTGGTGGCGAGCGAAATACCACCAACAATCGTATGGAGTTAATGGCCGCGATTCGGGGTCTTGAAGCGTTAACCCGGCCATGTGATGTGGTGCTGACCACGGATTCACAATATGTAAAACAAGGCATCAATCAATGGATGGCGGGCTGGAAAAAAAATGGCTGGAAGACGGCCGCCCGGCAGCCGGTTAAAAACAAGGATTTGTGGCAAGCACTGGATCAGGCCTGCCAGCAGCATCAGGTCGAATGGCAGTGGGTCAAGGGTCATGCCGGCCATGAAGGGAATGAAAAAGCCGATCAGTTAGCCAATCGCGGTGTTGAGCAGGTGATGTTATGAGACAAGTAGTACTGGATACAGAAACCACCGGTATCGGTGAAGGACACCGGATTCTGGAAATTGGCTGCGTGGAGGTGATCGAACGGAAATTGACCGGTCGTCATTATCATCGCTACATCAACCCACAACGGGAAATCGACCCGGAAGCGCAAGCCGTCCATGGCATCAGTATGGAATGGCTGGTTGAACAGGGTTGCCCGGTATTTGCTGATATCGTGGATGAATTCCGGGAGTTTATTGCCGGTGCGGAACTGGTGATTCACAACTCGGCGTTTGATATTGGCATGATGGATTACGAATTCCGCTTGTTGGGCGTGTCACCGACACTGGATTTCTGTACCACACTGGACACTCTCAAGCTGGCCCGGGAGATGTTTCCAGGAGCCCGGGCGTCACTGGATGCACTGTGCAAGCGATTTGATATCGATAACAGCCACCGGGACCTGCACGGGGCTTTGCTGGATGCGGAGATTCTGGCCGACGTTTATCTGATGATGACCGGTGGTCAGACAGATCTGATGTTATCGGTAGAGGATGACAATCGGGCTGGTGAAGGGGATGGACTGGATCTGGAAATGTTACAGACTCTGGCAGCCAAAGCGGAGTTGCCTGTTATCCTGGCGACAGCCGATGAAGTGTCCGCGCACGAACGCATGCTGGATATGATCGATAAAAAAAGCGAGGGAGCACTCTGGCGGCAGTGATGGTTGCTCAAGGTCTGGTTACCCGTCCAGGCGATAAAAACGACCAATCCAATAACCAACTGGAGCTATTGCAAGTCGTAATTGTCGCTGGGCAGGTAGACGGCCTGTCAGCTAGAGCCAGTAGGTGACAGCAATAAAACCGATGCCGGTCATCACGATGGTATAAGGAAGCGCCATCAAGACCATCTTGCCGTAAGACAACCGGATCAGCGGTGCCAGATTGGATGTCAGCAAGAACAGAAATGCAGCCTGGCCGTTAGGCGTTGCCACGCTGGGCAGGTTGGTTCCGGTATTGATCGCTGTTGCCAGCAGGTTGAAGTGATCACGGTCGATATGACCGGCATCCAGTGCCTCCTTGACCTCGGTGATATAGACAGTGGCAACAAAGACATTATCGCTGATCATTGACAGCACACCGTTGGCGAGAAAGAAAATGCCAGGCTGGGCGGATGGCGACACATTGTTGGTGTCGAGAATCCAGCTAATGATCGGGGTAAACAAATGCTGGCTGTGAATGACAGCCACGATACTGAAAAATACCACCAGCAACGCGGTAAATGGCAGTGCTTCTTCAAATGCCTTGCCGATTTGATGTTCTTCGATAATACCGTTAAAGGTGGTCAGCAGAATAATGACCATCAAGCCAATAAGACCTACTTCAGCCAGGTGAAACGCCAGGCCAAACACCAGTAATATGGCAACAATGCCTTGTATCACCAGTCGTGCGGCTTGTTTTGATGTCATGCGAGAGGATTGTTTGTTGTCGTAATCCTGAAGGATACGGCGTACATCATCAGGCAGCTGGGTGCCGTAACCGAATATGGCGGTTTTTTCGAGCAGGAAGCAGGTTAACAGTCCTGCGGCCAGTACCGGCATGGTCACTGGGGCCATGGTGGTGAAAAAATCAAAAAACTCCCAGCCAGCGACCTTGGCAATCAACAGGTTTTGCGGCTCACCAACCAGGGTGCAAACACCCCCCAGGGCGGTGCCGACGGCGCCATGCATCAATAAACTACGCAGAAATGCGCGGAAGGTATCAAGGTCCTGGCGATGCTGGTCTTTTAATTGTGCGTCCGAACCGTGGTCGTGGTTCTGAGACAAATTGCCGCTGGCGACCCGGTGATACACACTATAAAAGCCGACAGCCACACTGATCAGTACCGCGGTAACAGTCAGGGCATCCAGAAATGCCGACAGAATGGCCGCTACAATACAAAACAGTAAAGACAGGGTTGTTTTTGATTTTACACCCAGCAGAATCTTGGTGAAGGCATACAGCAGCAGGTCCTTCATGAAGTAGATCCCTGCGACCATAAACATCAGTAACAGAATGACGGGGAAGTTATGGAGCGCTTCTTCGTAAACCGTGTCAGCCGGTGCCATATTGAGCAAGATAGCTTCTATGGCCAATAATCCACCGGGTTGAAGGGGGTAACACTTCAATGCCATGGCCAGTGTGAAGATAAACTCCACAATCAGGATCCAGCCGGTTATATAGGTACCCAGCGTATAAACGCTGATGATATTGAATACCAGAAAGGCAACAATGGTTTGCTTGTACCACTGGGGTGCGTTGCCCAAGAAGTTATGCCTGAATGCAGCGAGTAAGTTGACGGTCATGCGTTATTCCTTGGTTGCCTCCCTTTTGGGAGACGGGCAATGTAATGGGTTTTCAATTATTTGCAACTTGTGTCCAATACTTGGTTGGTTATCCGTGTACTATCTGCGGTAGATCGTGCTAATGCAGATAAAAAGCCTTGTATATGGTTTTATTTGGCAAGTGCATCGCCATTTGACTTCCGCGTCGCAAAACTTTCGCGATTGGTAGATGAAGTCGATAGAATGGCAATAACAAATGTTCACAAAATACGACAAACACTCATGGCAGAACTAATGATCGGAAGTGAAGAGTCAACGTTTGCAGTATCGTTGAACCTGGTAAAAGCCGAGGTGGCCAACGCACTGGATCAAGCCGCTGCACAGTTGGATATGTATTCAGAAACGGGCAGCCCGGAGCAGTTTCGCGCCTTTTTGGCCGAGGTTCAGCAAGTACGGGGCACATTCAAGATGCTCGATTTCCGTGCTGGCGAGCGTATTTGTGAGGAGTTTGCAGAAACTGGCCGGTCTGCTCGGGGTGAGCGGCTGGCGGATCAGACATTAACGGTGTTTACCCAGGCCATTGTATTCCTGAAACGGTTTGTCGATTTGCTGGGTGCCGGTTATCCATTGTCCCCCAGCTTGCTGATCCCCTCTATTAACCAGATCCGTAAAGAACGTAACGATGCGCCCCTGCCGGAAGCCTATTTCTTTCTGGTGAACCTGCGGCCTCGTGTGACGATCCCCAAGGTTGAGTCCGGCATGATGCGCTTCCCGTATCGGCGAGCGCGCCAGATGTACCAGCTGGGCTTGCTGGGCCTGATGCGTCGGCAAGGCCGGAAGGGGCCTGTGATGGTGATGTCCCGTGCCATCAGCCGTTTTGAAAAGGCGAGCCGGGGTGGTGCTTCCTGGTTGTTCTGGCATACGGTGATGGGTGCCCTGGACGCGCTGGCGCAGGAAAACTTCGAAATGACGCCGTCGCGGCTGACTCTGATGGGGCAGCTGGACAAGCAAGTGCGACATGTTCAGGACACCGAAGGCAAGGCATTTGCGGAGAAGCAGCCAGACTGGTTGCTGAAGGAATTTGTTCATATCATATCGCTGGCACAGCCGGATTCCGACCTGATTCGTACTCTGCAGGAAGAGTTCCAGATTGGCCGTGGTGTAAAAGAAGCCCAGCTGGTGGAATTCCGTAACCAGTTACGAGGCCCGGATACCGCCGCCATGGAATCACTGGCGACCGCGTTGCAGGAAGAGCTGCAAATGATCAAGGACCAGGTCGACCTGATTGAGCGTATCGACATCAGTGCTGAAGACTTCGAGGACTTGCTGGCGTCGTTGGCGCGTATCGGTGACACCCTGATGATTACCAATCAGGCGTTACCGGCAAGTCGTACCCTGGCGTTGGTTGAGCAGTTGCGGGCAGGTGGAACCCATGCTCTGAAAGATAATGTCGCCAGTGTGGCGGACAGTATCATACGTTTGGAGCAGGACTTGCGCGCGATATCGCACAGTGGCCTGGACACCAAAACCCTGGTCGATCCAATCAGCCTGAGAGAAGCCCGTATTGCTGTGGTCTCAGAATCCATGACAGCCCTGGCGATGATCAAACGGGCAATTGGCAGTTATTTGGAATCAGACGGCGACCACCTGCATATCAAAAATGTCGGTAAAAGCTTGCTCGACGTGGCCGGTGCGCTGTTGTTTCTCGATAAACGCCCGGCTCATGATGTGCTGCTGGCGCTGAATAACTTTATTACGTATCAGGTGTTGGCTGCCCGTGAACCGATAGAAGAACATAAAATGGAAGCATTTGCTGACGCTATTACGGCTATTGAGTATTTTCTCGATACCCTTAATGGCCAGACTGCCGGTGCTGATGAAGCGATTCGACTGGCACAAGAGAGTCTTGTGCATCTGCAGAGCTGACCATGATGCTGCATGATGCGCTGCTGGGATTGCTCGGCTCGATTATTGTCCTGATTCTGGTTGTGGTTGCCGTGATGTGGCTTGGGCAATCCTGGTTTATCCAATGGCTAAAGGGCACGGCCGGGATGCTGATGCTGTTTGGCGGGTTTCTGCTGGTGTATATCGCCCTGGACTTGTGGAGCTACAAACAAGCGCAGCCGGATGTACCGGAGTTGACGGTCAGTGTCTATGAAACCGGCGACCAGGTATTTGATATCAGCCTGGTGGATGAAACCGATATTGAAAAACGCTATATCCTGAATGGTGACCAGTGGCAGCTGGATGTTCGGCTGCTGACCTGGGACGGCCCGTTTCAGGCATTGAGTGCCGCACCGGTTTATCGCCTGGATCGGTTGTCGGGGCGTTTTTTATCGCTGGAACAGGAGCGTACAGCAGAACGTACACTGTTTGAGTTATCGAGTTCAGGCATGATTGATTCGTGGAATCTGGTCAAGGATATCGGCTTCTGGCTGCAGGCGGAGATGGGAAGTGCGGTATTTATGCCATTGGTTAATGGTGCGGTGTATGCCGTTTATATTACCCCCGCCGGGGTGGTCGCTCGACCGGTTAATGATGTAGCCGAAAAAGCATTGGGTGGCGACTGGTGATTACGCCCGTTAGCCGGGCAGAAGATAAAGCATAAAAAACGGGCACCTTGCCCGTTTTTTTATGCTTGTCGTTCAGGCTGGAAACAGTTCGCCAATCTTGGTGGCCAACATCATATCGCCTTCTACTCGTAATTGGCCCGACATAAAGGCTTGCATGCCGTCTGTTTCACCGCTGGCAATACCGGCCAGTGTTTCAGTGTTCATAACCAGAGTGACGTCTGCATCATCATTTTCGCCTTCGCCAACGGTGCAGGTGCCATCTGCGATAGCGATATAGTAGTCATCACCATCTTCGATACTGAATTGGAACGTGGCGTTCAGGTCGTTGGCTGCATCTGAATCAAAGCGCTTGTTCAGTGTATTGATAATCTCTGCGACGGAAGTCATGGGCTTGTTCCTTTATTGTTAGTGTCATGCACTGACTTTAGATGATCTGGATTGGCGTATCTAAAACGAATGGCAGGAGGTATTTAACCATAGCCACACTCTATGTGGCACATGAACAGGTGTCAACCTGGATTCAAACGACTGTATGAATATGGTGGATTATTCCTGACTGGCAACTTGTTGCGCCACCGGGTTCAGGTAGACTAGCGGTTTTACATTTAAGGAAGTGTGAGTGGAATTTGTTGCTGAGTATGGATTGTTTTTACTGAAAACAGTCACCATCGCTGGCGCTATTATCTTGTTGCTTGGGGCTGTAGCCAGCATGGGGATGCGCCACAAACCACGTTCTGAAGGTGAGTTGGTGATCAAACGCCTGAATGATGATATCGATGAATATAAAGAAGTGATCGAAGAGGCGGTGTTGGGCAAGCATGAGCTGAAAGCCCTGCACAAACAGCGCGACAAGGAAGAAAAGGCCGAGGAGAAAGCAGAGCGCAAACGGCTCAAAAGCGGAGTGGAAGAAGAACCTGCCCAAAAAAGAGTGTACGTTATTGATTTTAATGGTGATGTACGGGCCAGTGAGGTGGACTTGTTACGTCATGAAATCACCGCCATCCTGACCTCTGCACGGGCCGAAGACGAAATTGTACTGCGGCTCGAAAGTCCGGGGGGCATGGTGCACACCTATGGTCTGGCAGCATCGCAGTTGGAGCGTATTCGTAATCAAGGGGTCAAGCTGACAATCTGCGTGGATGAAGTAGCCGCGAGTGGTGGTTATATGATGGCCTGCCTGGCTGATCGCATTATTGCCGCCCCTTTTGCGCTGGTGGGTTCTATTGGGGTCATGGCGCAACTGCCCAACTTCAACAAACTGCTGACAAAACACGATGTTGACTATGAGTTGTTTACGGCAGGAGAGTACAAGCGCACTGTCACCATGTTTGGGCAAAACACCGACAAGGCCCGGGATAAGTTCCAATCGGATCTTGAGGAGACGCATGTGCTGTTCAAGCAGCATATCCAGCGTTATCGCCCCAGGCTGGATGTCGCTGCCGTGGCGAATGGCGATGTCTGGTATGGGCAGCAAGCGGTTGAGCTGGACCTGATCGATGAGCTGGGCACCAGTGATGACTATATAACCAAGGCCTGTGCTGATGCTGACGTATTCAGTGTTCGTTATGAGTACAAAAAGACCTTGCAGGAAAAAATCGGTTTTGCCGTTCAGGGTGGCATCAGTAAAGCAGTAACAACCGTGCTGAATCGGGTGCAGCAGCAGTCTGTCAGTAAAAGCTGAAAATGATCAGGCTGCCCTGGTTGTTTTTGCGGTAGCCCGATATCACCGGCCGGGCCAGTTTTTCTGGCCCGGCCTGTTACTGTCCTCTCTCGGTTATTGTCTCTCGGCCGGGTTTTGTTGCCGGGCCTCCTTTTTCAGCTTCTTGCCTAATCTCGTCTTAACTTGTCACTGACCGCAATTGGGTTGGGGTAGTTAAATACCACGATGTAACTGGATATCACGAAAGTGATAATGGCGGTTGCCTGTATCAGCAATGAACCACGCTCCGACAGCAGGGAGCTTTCAACGGCAACAAAAGCGACCAGTAACGAAAATTCACTGATTTGCCCCAACCGAAAGCCGACATCCCAGGCCAGACTGGTGCGCTCGCTAAAGCCCCGCAGCAATACCCGGAAGGTAATGGGTTTGAGTGCCAGGACGACGACCGCCAAGGTGATCGCACTGACCGCGACCGACGGTAGCATCGTCAGGTCAAGCCCCGCACCCAGGGCAAAGAAAAACATAACCAGAAAAAAGTCTCGCAAGGGTTTGAGACTAATGGCGATAAACTGGGCAATGGGGCTGGTGGCCAGAGTAATACCCGCAATAAAGGCACCGATTTCATAGGTCAGGCCTGCCAGCTGTGCTGCTTCAGCCAGTGACAGACACCAGCCGATGGCAAGAATAAACAGGTACTCACGGTAGCGGTCAAAGCGGGTGATCAGAGGCAGCAAGACAAACCTGACTGCCAGGTAGGCAACACCAATCAGCAGGGGCAGGGCAATAAACGGCTGCCAGACGGGCATCTCGCTGTCGCCTTTCATTACACCCAGAAAAATCAGTGTAAAAATGGCCAGCATGTCTTGCAGCAGTAACAGACCGATCATCAGGTTGCCCATATGTTTATGGTGCAACACCGTGGTAGGCAAGAGTTTCAGGCCAATAATGGTACTGGAGAACATCAGCGCCAGGCCAATAATAATGCTGTCCATCTGGCTGAAACCAAAGAGCCAGGTAATGGAGAAACCGGCAAGGAAAAACACCAGCGAGCTGGCCAGGCCAATGGTCGATGCCTGTTTTATTACGGCGATCAGTGAACTGGGCTGCATATCGAGGCCGAGCAGGAATAGCAGGAAAATAATGCCGATGTGCGACATGTTTTCCAGTTGCTCCGGGTGATCAATCCAGCCAACCCCAAAAGGGCCGATCAGAGTGCCGAGGGCAATATAGGCAATCAAGACGGGCTGGCGGGTATAAAGGGCAAAGGTAGCCAGTATCGAAGCACCCGCAAAAATCAAAAAAGTCGAAAAAACAATGTCTTGCTGCATGCCTTGCTCCTTTGTTGCCGGTTTCAGATTACGATAGCGCCGCCGAGCCTGCCAGTCTGTTATGGCGCAGATTGTTGCCTATAGCGATTTATTGCGTTGAGGTCCATAAGGGCGGAGCGGTATTTTCTGGCCGGGAGATTCTGGCCGGGAGAAACGCAACAGGCTCCCGAAGGAGCCTGTTGCTGGTGCGTCGGTACTGGCCACAAGGGTCAGCACGCAGAACGATGGTTACGCAATGCTAGCGTGAAACCCGGGCGAACAATGGCCGCTGGTCATCCATCGCCGCCTGGTATGGCTGGCTGAAAGATGAAAAGGCTGCCAGTGCATGCGCTTCATTCTGGTCGTCACGCAGGGCGTAGGAGCTGAAGCCAACCCGTTTCATAAAAAACAGCTGGTCAATCAAGACATCACCCACAGCGCGTAAATCACCGGCGTAGTGGTACTGGTCACGCAGCAGACGTGCGGTGGAATAACCACGACCATCGCTGAACTTGGGGAAGTCCACGGCAATTACAGCAAAATTGCGACACTGTTCGGCCACCATCTCAGCCAGCTGGTCGCTGTTCAGATACAGCCCCAGCTTGCCCCGTGATGCCAGGGGTTGTAATTCTGCTTGTTGATGTGTCCAGCGGTCCAGCGAAATCAGGCTGTATTCCGTGGCGATGGCATCGTCGTCGATACGGGTCCAGGCATCGTCGGCAACAAAGGCCCCGTCTTTAATCAGCTTTGCCATATACCGCCTCCTTGAATGTGTTATGACCAATACGTTGGTAGGTTTCGAGAAAGGATTCGCCCACATGGCGAGAGGCCACGTACAGATCGAGTACCTTGGCGACCACACCGGTCAGCTGTTCGCGGGAGAACGATGGCCCCAGAATCTTGCCCAGAGAGGCCGTACCACGTTCGCCGGAGTTGCCGCCGAGTGACACCTGATAAAATTCCTGACCTTTTTTATCAACCCCCAGGATGCCAATGTTACCGACATGGTGGTGACCGCAGGCGTTCATGCAACCGGAGATATTCAGGTCGATTTCACCCAGATCATGCAGGTAATCCAGATCGTCGAAGCGGACTTGCAAATCGTCGGCAATCGGGATCGACTTGGCGTTCGCCAGGGCGCAGAAGTCGCCTCCCGGGCAGCAAATCATGTCGGTCAGCAAGCCCAAGGTGGGTGTTGCCAAACCCAATGCTTTGGCCTGTTGCCACAGGGTAAACAGCTGGCGCTGTTCAACGTTGGCCAATACCAGGTTCTGCTGGTGGGTCGACCGTAATTCACCAAAGCTGAATTCATCGGCCAGGGTGGCAATCTGCTCCATCTGCTCGGCGGTAACATCGCCGGGTGGCGTGCCTTTCTGCTTCAGGGTCAGGGTGACTACTGCGTAACCAGACTGTTTGTGTGCCCGGACGTTACGGCCAAGCCAGCGAACAAAGGCCGGGTTTTCCGCTTTGGCAGTTTCCAGTTCGGCCGGGTTGTTATCCAGTGTGGCGTAAGCGGGGTCAACAAAGTGTTTTTTGACTCGCTCCAGCTCTGCGCTGGTCAGCCTGGCGGCAGAATCCTTGATACGGTTCCATTCCGCCTCGACCAGTTCACCCAGACGCTGAACGCCCAATGCCTTGGTCAGAATCTTGATGCGGGCCTTGTACTTGTTGTCACGACGGCCAAACTGGTTATAGACCCGGATCACGGCTTCGAGATAAGTGAGCAGGTCTTGCTCAGGTAAAAATTCCCGAATGGTTTCACCAATGATCGGTGTGCGGCCGAGGCCACCACCGACCAGAATACGGTAGCCCAGTTCGCCGGCGTCGTTACGGATAATATGAACGCCAATATCGTGAACCTTGGTGGCTGCCCGGTCTTCACCGGGAACCGAGTTGACCGCAATCTTGAATTTACGGGGCAGGAAAGCAAATTCCGGGTGGAAAGTTGACCACTGACGGATGATTTCACAATACGGACGAGGATCTACCAGTTCTTCTGCAACCACACCAGCGTATTCGTCCGTGGTGGTGTTACGGATACAGTTACCACTGGTTTGTACTGCGTGCATTTGCACTTTTGCCAAATCAGCCAGAATCTGAGGGCAGTCTTCCAGCTTGGGCCAGTTGAACTGCAGGTTCTGGCGAGTACTGAAGTGGGCATAGCCTTTATCGTAGTCGCGGGCGACCTTGGCCAGAGCGCGCATTTGCTCAGCAGTAAAGGCACCATAAGGAATCGCGACCCGTAACATGGGGGCGTAGCGTTGCACGTAGATGCCATTCTGCAGGCGCAGTGGCAAGAACTCATCTTCAGCGATTTCCCCGGCCAGATAGCGTTCCGTCTGGCTTTTGAATTGGGCAACGCGCTCGTTCAGGATCTGCTGATCGTACTCGTCGTATTGGTACATAATCTCTCGGTTGCTTCTTCATCGGCTCATGGCCAATGGTGGTTTTTTAGTTGGGCGAACATTACCAAAGCCGCTTTATTCTTAAAACGACTATTTATCTATATCGTAATTACTTTTGTGCCTTAGATCGTTCGATAAAACCGAACAGGTTGTTTTTCAAGGCGTTGTGGCGGGATTGTCCTTTGTGACAGGTAAATCGGCTATGTCACTGAATACCGCATTGACGCCCATGGCTAACAATGAATCCGCCTGTGTCGGGTTGTTGACCGTATAGGCACGCAGGTTAAAGCCGGCATTGGCCAGTGTCCGAATCACTTCCGGGTCGGCCAGATCGGCACAAAAATGCAACCCTTCGCAGCCCAGCCTGGTCAGGCGTAACGCGGCATCTGCCGGAATGGCTTCCGTCAGCAAGGCGCGTGGCACCTCGGGGAGGGCGGAGCGGGCGTATTGCAGCGATAACGGGTTAAACGAGCTGAGCAAAATCGGCACCATGCCGGTTTCAGCCAGTGTTGCCTGATATGCCATGACCAACGCCTGGACGGTTTCAGCCTCGCGGCCAACCACTGCCTTGATTTCCAGATTAAGGCCGATGCTGTGCTGGCAGGCCCAGTGCAGCAAAGCCTGCAGGGTGGGAATTCGTTCGTGGCAGAAGTGATCGGCAAACCAGCTGCCAGCATCCAGCTGCTGTAATTCGATCAGGGTATGGAGCAAGAGCCAGCCATGGCCATTGGTGCAGCGGTCGAGCCGTTCGTCGTGGAAAATAACGGCCTGGCCGTCAGCACTCAGGGCAACGTCCACTTCTATCCAGCTGGCACCAGCCTGCTGGGCGAGCCGGAAGGCGGCCAAGGTATTTTCCGGTGCCAGACGACTGGCGCCGCGATGGGCAATCACTGTGCTGGTGCGCATGGTCTGGCCTCCGGTGGCTAGACAGATAAATGAACCCATTGGCGTCGTTGCCAGATCAGGCTATAGATCAGCGACAGTCCGGTACGTTGGACGCCCTGCAGGATCCAGACTCCCACCAGACCAAACCCCAGTACCGGGCCAACAAAATAGGCCAGCGGCAAGAAGACACACCATTGCATGGTCAGATTGATCTTCATGATCTGGCGACTGGCACCAGCCCCCAGCAGTGCCTGGGTCAGCACCATGGCAGTGACTTCGAGGGCTATAAAGATACCGGTGATCTGCAGGGGGAGAATACCGGCCTGAATCAGTTTCGTCTCGGTGGTGAATATACCCAGAATCCATTCCGGGAACAGGCACAACGGCAAGCCCAGTAGCGCAAGAGTCAGGGTCGCGACCCTGACGACATCCCAGCCCCAGCGGTGAGCATCCTGGGGGTGGCCTGCCCCGAGCGCATGGCTGACCAGGCTGGTGGCGGCAATACCCATACCGACTGCGGGCAGAATCAGGATCAGTTGCAGGCTGATCAGGATATGACCAATGGCCTGCTCCCGGGTGCCAATCTGGCCGATAATCCAGAACAGAATGCTGATACCGAGGGCAAACAGTGTTTGTTGGGCGGAATTGGGCCAGGCCAGTCGGATCAGCTGCAGCAGGGTTGCCCGGGTAGGGAATTTGATCTGGCCCAGACGCTGGCGTTTATGGGTGAATGTCAGCCAGGACAGCAGGGCACTGCCAAACACCAGTGCCATGGCGGTACCAATACCAGAGCCAACAGCGCCCAGTCCTTGCCAGTCACCGATACCGAATACCAGCAGATAGCTGAGTGAGATATTGACCACATGCATCAGTAGCAGGACTTGTAGATAAAAGCGGGTTTCGCCAATACCACTCCAGAATCCACGGTAGACGAAGTTCATCGCGACGGCGATCAGGGCAGCGGTGCGCCATTGGAAATACGGTGTGGCAATGGCAGCGACGTCGCTGTTGTTGGTCAGGGTCGGAATCAACGATGGCGCAAGAAAAATAAACAGCAGGGATAACGGCACCGCCAGCAAGATGGCAGAAAGCAAACCAGCCATCAGCGGCTCGTGCAGGGTGGCGGTTTTGCCCGCGCCGATACGGCGGGCTACCAGTGCCTGTACGGCCGCGGCCAGCCCCATGACGATGGAAACCATCATAAAGGAGGCGTAGCCACCAATACCAATAGCCGCCAGGGCGGCATCACCGAGGCGGCCTACCATGGCGGCATCAATCAGATTGATCAGGCTTTGTGACAGCATGGCACCGATGATTGGCAGGCCAATACCAAAAATCCGGGTCAGGCGCTGCGGTTCAATCCGCAGCAGTTTGCCAAGCCAGTGCTCAACTGACATGGCTCAGCGGTCGTAGTTGAGGTTGGGTGCCAGCCAGCGCTCCATGGTGGCAACAGTCATCCCCTTGCGGTCAGCGATGTCTTCCACCTGATCCTTGGCGATTTTCCCCAGGCCAAAATATTTGGCGTCCGGGTGTCCAAAATACCAGCCGCTGACTGAAGCCGCCGGACTCATGGCAAAGCTTTCGGTGAGGAATACATCGGTATTGGCCTCGGCGTCCAGCAGTTTGAACAAGGTGGCTTTTTCGGTGTGATCCGGACAGGCCGGGTAGCCCGGGGCTGGTCGAATCCCCTGATACTTTTCCTTGATCAGTTGTTCGTTATCCAGTTGTTCGTCCGCTGCGTAGCCCCAGATATCCTTGCGCACGATTTGGTGCATATGCTCGGCAAAGGCTTCGGCCAGACGGTCGGCCAGTGCCTTGATCATGATGCTGTTGTAATCGTCATGGTTGGCATTGTAATTCTGCGCCAGCTGCTCGGCTTCAATCCCGGCGGTGACAACAAACGCTCCCATGTAATCCTGTTTGCCATGGGTGAGCTGATCTTCTGGTGTGACAAAATCCGCCAGCGAGTAATTGGGCTGGTCGTTGGGTTTGTCGGTCTGCTGGCGCAGGTGATGCAGAATGGCCAGTTCTTCGGATGGGTTGTCCGGGTTGAAAATCACGGTGTCGTCGTTACCCCGTTTGGCCGCAGGCCAGAGGCCAATCACAGCACGGGCGCGGAACAGTTTTTCATCGACAATGCGTTTCAGCATCGCCTGGGCGTCCTTGAACAGATTGGTGGCCGCTTCGCCGACAACGTCATCGGTGAGAATACGGGGGTATTTTCCAGCCAGTTCCCAGGACATGAAAAACGGCGTCCAGTCGATGTAATCCACCAGTTGAGCGACATCAAAATGGTCAAACACCTGGATGCCCAGTTTTTTGGGTGTCGTGGGCTGATAGTTGGCCCAGTCGCAGGTAAAGCCATTGGCAACGGCTTTGGGGTACGGCAGCAGGGCCTTGGCTTTGCGGTTGGCATTACGTTCACGGACGTGGATGTATTCGTCGCGAGTGGCTTCAATAAAGGCGGGCTTGGCCGCTGGTGTCACCAGTTTTTGAGCGACCCCGACGGCACGGGAGGCATCGGCGACGTAAATGGCAATGTCGTTTTTGAACTGAGGTTCAATCTTGACCGCCGTGTGCGCCTTGGAAGTAGTGGCGCCGCCAATCATTAGTGGGATGTGGTAATCGAGTCGTTGCATTTCACGGGCAACGTGAACCATTTCATCCAGTGAGGGGGTAATCAGACCGGACAGGCCAATGATATCGACGTTTTCTTCTTTGGCGGTTTTGAGAATTTTTTCCGCCGGCACCATCACGCCGAGGTCAATCACCTCAAAGTTGTTGCACTGCAATACCACGCCAACGATGTTTTTACCGATATCGTGGACATCCCCCTTGACCGTGGCCATCAGGATTTTCCCCTGGGTTTCGGACTTGCCGTCTTTTTCTTCTTCGATATAAGGCAGCAGATAGGCTACGGCCTGTTTCATCACCCGGGCGCTTTTGACCACCTGGGGCAGGAACATTTTACCGGAACCAAACAGGTCGCCGACGACGTTCATGCCGTCCATCAATGGCCCTTCGATCACTTCAATCGGCCGGGCAAATTGCTGGCGGGCCGCTTCGGTATCTTCCTCGACATAGGTATTGATGCCCTTGACGAGGGCGTGGGTCAGCCGCTCGGTAATCGGCAGGGTGCGCCATTCTTCGGTTTCTTTTTCGGCCACCGAACCATCGCCACGATAATTTTCGGCGACGGCTAACAGGCGGTCGGTGGCATCGTCACGGCGATTGAGAATCACGTCTTCTACCAGGTCTTTCAGTTCTGCTGGCAGGTCATCGTAGACCGCCAGCTGACCGGCGTTGACAATTCCCATGCTAAGGCCGTTTTTGATGGCGTAGTAGAGAAAGACCGAGTGAATGGCTTCCCGCACCGGGTTGTTGCCCCGGAACGAGAACGATACGTTGGAGACCCCGCCGGATATTTTGGCGTGAGGCAGGTTGTCGGTAATGAATTTGCAGCTGTTGATAAAATCAACGGCGTAGTTGTTGTGTTCTTCGATACCGGTGGCGACGGCAAAGATGTTCGGGTCGAAAATAATATCAGACGGATCAAAGCCGACTTCATCGACCAGAATACGGTAGGATTTTTCACAGATTTCGTTCTTGCGGGCTTCGGTGTCGGCCTGGCCCTGTTCATCAAACGCCATGACCACTACGGCGGCACCGTAACGCAAGCAACGTCTGGCCTTGTCGACAAACTCCTGCTTGCCTTCCTTGAGCGAGATGGAGTTCACCACTGCTTTGCCCTGGATACATTTCAGGCCAGCTTCGATGATATCCCACTTGGACGAGTCGACCATGATGGGGACGCGGGCTATATCCGGCTCGGCGGCAATCAGATTCAGGAAGCGTACCATCGCGGCCTTGGAATCCAGCATGCCTTCATCCATGTTGATATCGATGATCTGGGCGCCGTTTTCGACCTGCTCACGGGCGACGGTCAGGGCCTGATCGTAGTTTTCATCCACAATCAGGCGCTTGAAGACTGCCGAGCCGGTGACGTTGGCACGTTCGCCAACGTTGACGAACAGGCTGGTCTCGTCAAAGTTGAATGGTTCCAGACCCGCCAGTCGGCAGGCCGGTTTGATCTCCGGGATAACCCGGGGGGCATGTTTGGCCACTGCGTCGGCGATGGCACGGATGTGCTCCGGGGTAGAACCACAGCAACCACCGAGAATATTCAGAAAACCGCTGGCGGCAAATTCTTCAACGATGGCGGCCATTTCTGCGGGAGTCTGGTCGTATTCGCCAAATTCGTTGGGCAGGCCAGCATTGGGGTGGGCTGAAACAAAGCAGTTGGCCTTGTTGCTTAATTCCTCGATATGGGGGCGCAGCTCTTCGGCACCGAGGGCACAGTTCAGACCGATGGTTAATGGTCGGGCATGGGTAAGCGAGTTGTAAAAGGCTTCTGCCGTTTGTCCGGACAGGGTGCGGCCCGAGGCATCAGTGATGGTGCCGGAAATCATGATGGGCAGTGCTTCGTCGCGGGCTTCAAAAACGCCTTGTACGGCAAAAACAGCGGCCTTGGCGTTGAGGGTGTCAAAAATGGTTTCAATCAGAATCAGGTCGGCGCCGCCATCCATCAGGGCTGCAGTGGCTTCGGTGTACTCTTCGACCAACTGGTCGAAGGTGATAGCCCGGTAGCCGGGGTCGTTGACATCCGGAGAGATGGAGCAGGTCTTGCTGGTGGGGCCGAGTACGCCCGCGACATAACGGGGAATACCTGTCTCTGCCTCGACTTCGTCGCAGACACGGCGGGCAATGGCCGCTGCTTCGCGGTTTAACTCCGGCACCAGGTCTTCGAGCTGGTAGTCGGCCTGGGAGACCCGGGTACTGTTGAAGGTGTTGGTTTCGAGTATGTCGGCCCCGGCTTCCAGGTACTGGCGATGAATGCCAGCAATAATTTCGGGTTGGGTCAACACCAGCAGGTCGTTGTTGCCCTTGATTTCCTGGTTCAGGTCAGCAAAACGCTCACCGCGATAATCCTTTTCTTCCAGTTGATGCGACTGAATCAGGGTCCCCATGCCACCATCCAGAATATGGATGCGTTGGGTGAGATTCTCTTTCAACTGCTGAATACGGCGTTGGCGGCTGGCGTTGGGCATGGTGCTTGGACTCACTCGAATGAACTGCGGATCGACAAAAAAAGGGCCGGGATTATATCAGAGGTGCACCAGCTTGTCTTATCCAACTATATTAGTGGGGTATTTCGCTGGCTGGCGGGTTTCGCTACAATGGCGATCAGTTTTGAGGATGTGTTTATGACCGAATACGTAAAGATTACACCGGATGCCGAAGCTTACCTGGCTGAGTTGTTGAGTAAACAACCAACACCAGATATGTCTGTGCGGGTATTTATCACCCAGCCGGGCACCCGTTACGCTGAAACCTGTCTGGCTTACTGTCGCCCGGAAGAGGTGAATGAAAACGATAAGCTGCAACAGATGGAGCTGCTCCGGGTTTACGTTGAGGCGATGAGTGTGCCGTATCTGGAAGAGTCCATTATCGACTTTGCCAAGGATCGTATGGGGGGACAGCTGACGATCAAGGCTCCCAATGCAAAAATGCCCAAAGTCACTGAGGACAGCCCGGTGGAAGAGCGTATCAATTATTTGCTCTATACCGAGATCAATCCGGGCCTGGCATCCCATGGTGGTGAGGTCAGTCTGGTGGAGCTCACTGATGACGGGCTGGCGATTCTCAAGTTTGGTGGTGGTTGCCAGGGTTGCAGCGCCGTGGATATGACATTAAAAGACGGTGTTGAAGCCAGTCTGATCGCCAAGATTCCTGAGGTTCAGGGTGTACGCGATGTAACGGATCACAGCGTGACGGATAAGGCGTACTTTAAATAGCAAATAGCAGTACTGCGTGGCGTCGCAGCAGGCATTCTGTTCTGCTGTTCTCGATAAGATTGACCCGTTGGCGGGCAGAATTATGCTGCTGCGCTACCGGGTTAATTCCTCTTTTTTCTTTAACCTTTGCGGATGCCCCGATGAATACCAGGGTATGGCGCAAGGCATCTTGTCGGTATTGTCAAAAATCCTGGTGAAAAAATCAGCGGTTTGCTGTCGCTTTTGGGTGGATATTTATTGGTTGTATCAAATAATACGGTTGAATGTCTTTTATATAACCAAATAATAGGCAATAGGACTGAAAAACGCCTTTA
The DNA here is from genome assembly GCF_030548165.1 of Oceanobacter sp. 5_MG-2023. Lineage (NCBI taxonomy): Bacteria > Pseudomonadati > Pseudomonadota > Gammaproteobacteria > Oceanospirillales > Oceanospirillaceae > Oceanobacter > Oceanobacter sp. 5_MG-2023. The sequence goes on from NZ_JAUORS010000002.1 coordinate 179,848, forward strand.
ATAGCGCTTATACCACTCATTAGCCGGTGATATGTCGACAGTTTCTTCTGTGCCAATCCGTATAGTTCGATATTCACCGGTCATAGCAGCTGAGAGGGATTGCATGGCGATTCGCTTGGCGTTAGTGTTCGCATCCATATTGCCTGCCCCTGATGTCAGAGGAAAGACAGGCTGGTCCGCTATACTGGTATTAAGCCCGGTCGCTGGACTGGCTGTCGAGGCGTGACCTCTTGTTCGAAATGCTTTCTGGTGTTAGGAGATGCGAATGGCCGCGAATGTGCTGGTCATTGATGACGACCCCTCGGTGCTCGAGAGTATTGCCACATTTTTGGTGGAATACGACTATCAGGTGGTAGCGGCACCGTCCGCAGTGGCTGCCTGGAAAGAACTCGATCGTCATCATATAGATATTGTGGTCTGTGACTTGCGAATGCCCGACACTAGCGGTATTGAATGGCTGGAGCAGCTGAAACAGCGCTGGCCGTCATTACCTGTGATTGTTGTGTCCGGAGGCGGGGTTATGGACGATGTTGTCCAGGCCTTGCGTATGGGGGCGGATGATTTTCTGGTCAAGCCGATTCTTGATCTGGAAATGCTGCACCACGCCATCAAGCGGGCGCTGGAGCGGGTTGAACTGGAAACAGAAAATACCGCTTATCGGGAATATCTGGAAAAGACCAATGCCGAGTTAAGGCACGGCCTGGAAGAGTTGCGTACCGACCAGATGGCAGGGCGGCAAATCCAGATGCGCATGCTGCCCGATTCGCTGAACTATAACGGCTTGTGCTGCGATCACCGGATTTTCCCGTCGCTGATGTTAAGTGGTGATTTTCTCGACTATTTTGAGCTGGGCGAGCATCGGCTGGTGTTCTATATCGCCGATGTTTCCGGCCATGGCTCTTCGTCGGCGTTTGTCACCGTGTTGCTGAAAAACCTTACCTATCGTTTGCGGCGCAATTATCGCCGGGGCTCCAGTGATGATTTGTTGCATCCATCGCAGGTGCTCAGTCGCATGAATGATGAAATGCTGGCTACCGGGCTGGACAAGCATCTGACCATTTTTTACGGCATCCTGGATACTCGGGAGTCGGTGCTGGAATACAGCGTCGGTGGCCATTTGCCCATGCCCGCATTGCTGGATGCTTCCGGGTGTCGTTATCTTGAAGGCCAGGGGATGCCGGTTGGCCTGTTTCGCGAGGCAGAGTACACCACTCGCCACCTGGAACTGCCGTCTGCTTTCCGGTTGTTACTGTTTTCTGATGGCGTGCTGGAAATTATTACGGAAGCCAATCTGGCAGCGAAAGAAAAGGCTCTGCTCGGTATGGTTGAGGATCAGAACGGTGACCTGGACGGGCTGACATCCGTACTGGGTCTGGGGAAAGAACTGGAAGTTCCGGATGATATTGCAATGGTCTCTATTGGTCGAGGTAAGCTATGACATCGGGTCAAATTCAGGTTGCCCAGCACCATGGGGTTCAGATTGTACGTTTGATCGGGGATGTTCGACTTAATCTTTGTACTGCATTTGACCGATATATCCGTCAGGTGCTCTCCGATGGTATGTTTGCCAACGTGCTGGTGGATTTATCCTCGGCAGAGGGGGTCGACAGTACAACACTGGGTCAGCTGGCGAAAATAGCGATTGTGAGTCGGGACCGGTTCAAAATCACCCCGACAGTATTTTCTCCTGACCCCAGCATTACACGCATATTGATGAGCATGGGTTTTGACCATGTGTTCCATATTCTGGAAGAGCCGTTTGCCAATGAGGCAGAGTTTCGCGACTGGGTCGATGATACTGTTGATGAAGAAGCGGCTCGGGTACAGATTATTTCTGCGCACAAGGCGTTGATGGACCTGAACGACAGCAATCGCGATACCTTTAGCCAGTTGGTTGAAACCCTGGAATGTCATCAAACCCAATAAACACCCGTCAGGAGATTTTTTGTGGGCATCCGCACAGCAGCCATCATTGGTGGCGGCAGTTTTGGCACCGTCACAGCCAATATTCTTGCAGATAATAATATTCAGGCTATTCAGTGGCTCCGTAACCCGGAAATAGCCGAAAGCATTAATCAGTTACACGTCAATGAGCAGTATTTGCCCGGCATTGCCTTGAATTCATCACTACGGGCAACCACCACCATCGAGGAAGCGGTAGTAGGGGCTGATGTTATTTTTGTCTCTGTTCCCAGCAAGTCGGTTCGAGAGGTTATTTCCGGCTTTGCGCACCTGATCAAACCTGAGCAGGGATTGGTCAGCACCACCAAGGGGATTGAACCCGATGGCTTTTTGTTAATGAGCCAGGTGATTCGTGATGTCTTTCCTGATAACCCGGTCGGGGTGCTGAGTGGCCCCAATCTCGCCAAGGAAATTGCCCGCAAAGAGCTGGCCGGTACCGTGATTGCCAGTGAAAACAGTGATCTTCGTCGTGATATCCAAGAGGCATTAAGCTGCAATTATTTTCGCGTTTATGCATCCAATGATGTGTATGGCGTCGAGCTGGGCGGGGCGTTAAAAAATATTTACGCTATCGTGTCGGGTTTTGTCGCAGCCTTGGGGATGGGGGAAAATACCAAAAGCATGATCATTACCCGCTCCCTGGCGGAAATGAGCCGTTTTGCCGACGCCATGGGGGCCAATCCACTGACTTTTCTCGGCCTGGCCGGTGTGGGTGATCTGGTTGTTACTTGCATGTCGCCACTCAGTCGCAACTTTCGGGTTGGTTATGCCATTGGGCAGGGGAAAACCCTCGATCAGGCGACAGAAGAGCTGGGGGAAGTAGCCGAAGGTGTTAATACCTTGCGCTATGTCAGGGCTAAAGCGGAGGATTCAGGTATCTATATGCCACTGGTGATGGGTGCTTATGAATGTTTGTTTAATGGCGCCGATCCCGGAATGGTCGCTCGAGAGTTGATGACCGGTGAGCATGCGTCCGATGTAGAATTTGCCTTACCCAGGCACGAAATATAACAGGAGTTAGCTACATGTCAGACGTCAACTTTAAAACCAATGTCACCTCAGATGCTTTTTGGCTTCGAACAATTTATACCGTTATCTTTATTTTTGTAATCAGAATGCTTGATCTGGTGTTGCTGTTGTCAACATTGGTGCAATGGGTGTCACGCCTGCTGACAGGCCGCCCTCAAAAAGAATTGGGCAAATTCTGCCAGTCGCTGGGAATTTACTACCAGCAGGTTGTGTATTACCTGACCGGCTGCAATGACGACAAACCTTTTCCTTTCCGGGAGTGGCCTGTCGTTGTTGTACCCGAAGACGAGCCAGATGCCGTCGTCGAACCGGCCAGTTCTGATGCCAGCAATAAAGAGACGCCTTGACCAGAAAGGCTGATGTTTTGTGAAAATCTGTATAGTTCGCCATGGTTCTGCAGTGATCGGCAGTATGGATGACCAGCACAGGGAATTGACTGAAAAAGGTCGGTTCCAGGCTCAGGCTGCCGGAGAGTGGATGGCAGAACAGGAATGGAATGACCCGGTATTATGGGTCAGCCCCTATTATCGAACACAACAAACCGCCTCACTGATTGCTGAATCCCTGCCGCTGGATACGGAAGAGCACGCTTTTTTGGTGCCTTCCTCCGACGTCAATACGGTTGTTGATGAGTTGCTATCACAAGAACGGGATATCATTCTGGTATCTCATTTGCCACTGGTTGGACGCCTTGCGGCTTATCTGGTGGAAGGGCAGGTCTTTGATCAGCCCTGGTCTCCGGCAGAGTGCTGGTTACTGTCTGGTGACGTGGCTGGCCCCGGCTGTTTGTCCGTTGAATCAGTCTGGTATCCGGTACTTTCCGGCCTCTGAGTCGTGGCACGGGCTGTACTCGTCTGAGTCTGTTGTCATAATGCCCACTCGCAACAGGTGAGTGGTGCTCAAGTTTGAAACCGATACAGTTTGATTATCCTGGTGGTCATATTGATGGCCTGGAGTGGGGGGAGCCGGGTGGGTTAACGGTTATCGCTGTACATGGCTGGCTGGACAATGCGCTCAGTTTTGCTGCTTTGGCGAATCAGCTGCCGGAGATCCATCTGATTGCTCTGGATTTGCCTGGCCATGGCCTGTCTTCCTGGTCGCCGTCTGGTTATCCAATCTGGACACCAGCAGAAGCAATTCTCTGGGTTGCTGATCAACTCCCCCAATCCGTTCATTGGCTCGGTCATTCCATGGGGGCGGCTGCGCTGACGCTGGCTGCGGGCGCCTTTCCGGAGCGTTTTGCCAGTATCGTTTTGCTGGATGCTATTGGTCCGTTGGTCCAGTCTCCTGATCAGGCAGCCAGTACCTTTCGCCGTTATGTCAGTACCTCTGTACGTTCTCTCTTTTCAGGTTATTCAACTCCGGAACAAGCGATTGCTGCCCGGTTAAAAGCGACGCCGGCGGTCACTCCCACAGCGATAGCCCCTGTTATTTTGCGTAATCTTGAGCAGCGTGATCAGCGTTGGTGGTGGCGTACTGACCCGGCTTTACGGCGTCCTTCTGCTTTTCGTTTGACGGAACCCATGGTCGAGGATTTCTTGCGGGCCATGTCTGTGCCAGCACTGGCAGTTCGGGCTGGTAACGGCATGATCCCGGAGGCCATGTTCCGTGCGCGGTTCGAGTGTTTGCCAATGGCTGAGCGCCTGGATCTGGATGGCCATCATCATTTACATCTGGAATCCGCCGGGGCGGTAATTCTGGCCCGATATCTAAATGCTTTCTGGGAGCGTACCAAGTGAAATATATTCAACAGGTCGGCTGGTTTTTTGTGCTTGTGTCGGCGTTGTTATTGGCATTGTCGTTGTCGTGGTTCGGGCAGGCGGCGGCCCATTATGGTTTTGATTATTGGTATGAGTTTTATGATATTGATAACCATATTGAACGATATGGTCCGCAAAACCGCTATATCCGTGGTCTGGACAGTCTGGATAAAGCAGAACATGTACACCTGTTTAATGCCATCAGTGAGGCGGTACATGACCATGGCGAGGGGCTGCAAGCCATCACCTTTGCTTATCGTGGCAAGACCCGGGTGTTATTGAGAAAGCCTGAGGTGGTTCACCTGCAGGATGTTGCCAATCTGATTGATGTCTTGCGCCTGGCTAGCGGGGTGTTTGCTCTGGTGGCAATTGGTGGCACCTGGTGGTTGCGGCGGCAGCGCCCACGCTGGGGAGTGCAAGGTGCTTTGCTGGGTGGGTTATTGGGTTTGACGTTGGTGTCGGTGCTCCTGATTGGTCCCAAACAGGTGTTTTACCATTTGCACAAAATGATTTTCCCACCGGATCATGCCTGGTTTTTCTATTATCAGGATTCATTGATGGCGACGTTAATGAAGGCGCCCGATTTGTTTGGCGGTATTGCCGTCACAATTACCGCCGGGGGCTTGCTGCTGTTCGGTTTTTATCTGGTGCTGCTGATTCGTTGGCAGCAACACCAGACAGGGGGCAAGGGCTGATCAGAACGGTGCTGGCGAGAGAATATCCATACGCTCATCCGTAGTCGGATGGCGGAAGGATAATTCTCTGGCATGCAGATGCATGGTAGGTGTTTTTTGTTCTGAATAGTCTGCGCTGTAGAACGGATCACCAATGATAGGGTGGCCAATCTGCTGCATATGCAGGCGTAACTGATGTGATCGCCCTGTTTTGGGGTACATTTCCACCCGAGTCATCCGCTGGCCTGCGGCATCGGTGTCGACCTCCAGCTTGCGCCAGCGGGTCAGGGCATATCGACCGTCGGTATGGCTGATCTTCTGCAGTGGGCGGTTGGGCCAGTCAACAATGATCGGCAGATTAATACAGCCGCCATTACCTTTTGGCTCCCCTGTTACCAGGGCTTCGTATACCTTGCGGGTTGTCTGCTTTTCAAACTGTTGCTGAATGCAGGTCAGTGCCGGTTTGTTACGGGCGTAAACAATAATGCCGGAGGTGTCGCGATCCAGTCGATGCACAATGTGTAATTCACCCAGCAGGTCTTGCAGTCGACCAAAGGCAGAGTCTTTGTCGTATAGCCCGGGAACACTGAGCAATCCACCGGGTTTGTTGAGAATGACAATTTCGCTGTCTTGGTAAAGGATTCGTTGTTTAATCATGATAGGGGTATTGGTGATTTTCCAGTATCTGCTGATAACTGCCGTCTTGTTTCATCTGTCGCAGCATCTGATTGAAGCCTTGCACAAGAACGGGAGCGTTGCTGAGTTGACGGTTAATGGCCAGATGAATGCTGGTTTTGGCGACATCACCAGGAGCCAGTACCAGGTGTTCGGCAATGGTGGGGCTATTGCTCAGTTCGGAGGTGGCAACCCATTCATCCACCAGCGCCAGGTCGAGGTTGTTATTGGCCACATCACGAAATAATTGCGAGCAGTAATCCCGGCCCTCGACCTGGAAATAACTATCGAGATTGTTCAGCCATGGGCCGTAGTTGATTTCTGAATAGACCCCCAGCTTGAGATCTGTGGCCTTGAGCTGGGCTTGGTCGACATACTGAAAATCACTGTCTTTGGGTTTGACGAAGCGTAACCGGCCGTGCAGATAAGCCTCTGACAATAACCACTGGTCGTCGTGCTGGCCTTCCCAGGTGGATAAGACGCCTTGGATCTCACCGCTTTTGATGGATTCCATAACACGCATCCAGGGCATGAATTCAACATTGACAAGATACCCGAGGTTGCTCAGGGCGGTAGTAACCAAGTCCGTCGCGATTCCATCCGCTGGCAGTTGTTTGCCGGCGTAGGGTGCCCAACTGTCGGAGCCCAGTTTGATGACCGGACGATTGTCTGGGTACTCTCTGCTCAGTTTAACCATGGCCTGACTGAATCCATGCTTCTGAATCATCGCCTGGACCTGGTCGCGGAAGCTTTTGACCAGGCTCATGCCGGCAATAATGACATCATCAACTCGCCATTGGCCGCTGTGATAAAGACGGTAGTCGACCGCCAGTGGCGGTTGTCCGGCCAGTTCGATCTGGCTGGCAACCAGCGCCTGATTGTTGCCTCGGTAACGCGTGTCGAGAAAATGGACAGGCTGGCCGTCATATGCCCGGAAGGCGCCGGCGTAGGTGGTCAGTAATTTACGCTGGAAGGCTTCCAGAAACAGGATCTGTTGATCGCTCGAAGCTCGTCGCCAGTATTTGCCAAGAACCTTTTTGCCCATTTGCCGGGTATCGATCAAAGGCATGATATTGGTCGATAACAACCGGTTCAGATAGCCGGGGTGGTTGTTTATCCAGGTTTTGTCGGCCATCAGATGTTCGGTGACAAGGCCAACGGCAGATTTGACCATGCTCTCCGGGGTGTTGTCCGTATCAGCAGCTGCCCTGGTGGTGAAAAAAGAAAGGGATATCAGCAAGATAAGCGGAGTCAGATAGCAACGAATCAACATGGAAAATCCTGTAGGTTGGAAGGTTCAGTCTGGTTTATCAGCAAATATCTGGCAAGTTCCGCACCAGCATAACGTTTTTTGCAGCGGGTGTGACGACGTTAGCCGGAATACGAATGTCAACAACAAAGCCGGAGCCTGGTGCATCGTTGCGGATGATGCCCTTGCGATCCTGGATATGTTCGAGCATAAACGAAATATTTCCTTGCGGGGTCATCAATTCCAGCTGGTCGCCGACCTCGAAGCGATTACGCACATCTATACGCAGCAGGCCGTCGGCGGTTGTCCCCATGCTTTCCCCGACAAACTGCTGGCGGGTACTGGTCGAGGTGCCGCGTTCATAGTTCTGGTATTCATCATGTACATGGCGGCGGAAGAACCCTTCGGTATATCCGCGGTTGGACATGTTTTCGAGGGTATCCATCAGGGCTGGGTTGAATGTTTTGCCGCTCACGGCGTCATCAATGGCCTGACGGTAGGTCTGGGCCGTACGGGCAACGTAATAGTGGGATTTGGTTCGGCCCTCGATCTTGAGCGAGTGCACTCCCAGCTCAACCAGCTTTTCGATGTGCTGGATGGCGCGCAAATCCCGTGAGTTCATGATGTAGGTGCCGTGCTCATCTTCGAAGGCAGGCATGTATTCGTTGCTGCGGCCGGCTTCCTGTAGCAGGAAAATCTGATCGGTGGTGCTGCCACTACCGAGTGTTGGTGGTTCGGGTTGCTGCCCGGGGTTAAAAACTGGCCCGGCTGGATCAAATTCTTCCACACCTGCGGGAATAACGTCACCGGAGTCGGTTTCCCTGGCTTCGTGGGCGTCATATTTCCAGCGGCAGGCGTTGGTGCAGGTACCCTGATTCGGATCGCGATGGTTCATGTAACCGGATAGCAGGCAGCGGCCAGAGTAGGCAATACATAACGCACCATGGACAAACACCTCAATTTCCATTTCCGGGCAGCGCTGGCGAATTTCGGCGATCTCGGCTAACGACAGCTCGCGGGACAGGATAATGCGACTGACGCCTTGGCGCCGCCAGAACTCCACCGCGGCGTAGTTCACCACGTTGGCTTGTACCGACAAGTGGATGACGGTATCTGGCCAGCGATCCTTGACCAGCATGATCAGGCCCGGATCAGACATGATCAGTGCATCGGGTTGCATCGCGATGACGGGCTCAATGTCCCTCATGTAGCTATCAACCTTGCTGTTGTGAGGGGCAATATTGCTGGCGACGTAGAATTTCTTGCCCAGCTGGTGCGCCCGGCTGATACCTTGGTTCAGGTTATCCAGGGTGAAATCGTTATTACGAACACGCAAACTGTAACGAGGCTGGCCGGCGTAAACCGCATCGGCACCATAGGCAAAGGCGTAATCCATGTTTTTGAGTGTGCCAGCGGGAGAAAGCAGTTCGGGGATGATCATGATATTGGTTCTGAGTGCCGGGTTGGATAATGGGAATAAACGCGTCATTCTAGCGCCGTTTCAAATTGCCGCATTGATCCAGCCCGTATTCCTGTTATTCCGCCACACCGAACAGACTGACATCCATATCGGATAGCCAGACAAAAAAGTCTTTCGGCAAAGGGATATGCTTCACCTCATTGAATTGACTCTGGAATTCCTGCTGGATCGACGCAAAATAATGTTTCAGTTCCGATGTTTCAGCGCCCAGTTCCGTCATCTGCTGGTAGATATCGGCAACGTATTGATTCAGCAAGATGGTGTCGTCGCAGGCGTCGTCAAAGACGCACTCGCTGGAGGCGTACAGGGCGGCATTGCAGAGGTCGACAATTTGCCATCCCAGGGTGTCGGATTCAGTCAGTCCGGAGCGCCATTCACTGAACTGGGCAAAAAACCGTTCCAGATTGGCTCGGGAAGTCAGTTCTCCCTTGAGGAAGGCGGTTTGTTTGCTGAGCAACTTGGTGAATGGAGTTATATCCAGTTGTTGATCGTCTTGCCACATCTGCAAATGGGGCAAATTGATACGTGCCAGCATCAGGCAATAGGCGCTACGGCCAGCGGCGTGTGCAGGTTTCATAGGAGATCCTGTAGTGGGTGTCAGCATTTGGGTGTCTGGCACCAGAAGATAACAAAGCGTTGATCCGCGCTGATGCGCTGTACCTGGCTAAACAGGCGTTTGAGCAAGGGCGGGTAATTCAAATGCCGGTTGGCAACGACCAGTAAATTGCCATCGGGCTGTAATTGGCGGGCGGCATCACGGAACATGTCGTTGGCGATATTGTTCAGCTGCTTGTGGCCATCGTGGAAAGGGGGATTACAGACGACCCAGTCCAGAGGCTCGCGAATGGTATTGAGACTATGGCCGTGATAACACGACACCTCAAGTCCGGCGTTGGCAGCGTTATGTTGAGCGGATATAACGGCTGGCAGGTAATCATCCGTCTGGATTAGCTGCAGTTCTGGCTGACGCTGCTTGAGCCACAAACCCAGGACTCCATTGCCACAACCGAGGTCACAAAGGCGGCCGCTAAAGGTCGGCAGGGCAAGCCTTGCATCTTCCAGAGTGTGTAACAAAAAGGCGGTGCCGGGATCCAGGTTGCTGCGGGAAAACACGCCGGGCAACGCTTGAATGTTTAACTGCCCGACAGTATAGCCTTGCCATGTCCGTAATCCGGGATCACTGACCGGGAGACGGATTTGCAGTAGCCGGGCTTTACGTTGGATCGGCATCTGCCGATACTCGGCACTGTGTTGTTCCAGCCAGTTTAACCAGCGCACCGGGATATGTTTGGCCATGCCTGCCAGGTACAAGGGTGTTTTGTGATCCAGGTGTTGATGACACAGCTGCAGCCAGTAACGTAATTGTTCAAAATTTTTGGGTAGCCGGATAACGACTTGTTGTACCTGGCTGTTTTGCAGGTGTGAAGCCTCGTGAATCCAGTGCTCGTCTGCCAGCTCAAGACTGTTACGCTGGCGATTGTCGCGGCTGGCTCGTTGGGCGCAGGCGCTGTCGAGCCAGCTGACCGGTTGAGTCAGGGCGCAGGACAAAGCACCGTAGCGATCATTAAACAGCAGGGTGGGAGCATCACGATCCAGATGATCGAGCAGGTATTCATCGGCGCTGTCCCAGGGACGGGCGATTTGTTCCGGAACAGCGGGAAAACACGCCAGTTGCAAGGATGTTGCTTGCCACCAGGCCATCAATAAATATCTTTGAAATCTTTGTCTTCCAGTTGGTCGAGCAAAGAGCGTTCCGGGGCGTCAGTTTTGGGTTGACTGGCGGCGAGTGGTGCATCTTTGGCTTCAACCTTGCGCTCGGTTTTTTTCGGGGTGGCCGCTGCTTTGTCTGTTTGTTGTTCTTTGTTTTGTGCCGCTTTGACATCAGGGTTGTCGGCCAGAAACTTTTCAAATACCGACGGAACGCGGTTTTTGACTCGTTTGCCGGTTTGACGGTCATTACCCGCTTCGCGTTTGAGCTTGGCAGTGTTGCCGGTTTTTACCTTGTGGATGCGTTTGAGGGATCGGTTTTTTTTCAGACGGGTCATGTTTGGCTACATCAACAAGAGTGGTGAACGATTAGCCAATAATAACAAAGAGCCGCAGTATTTACATCTGGTGCTGGCGCGTTATTGTGTCCGGCCAGTTGGCTTTAACACATGTTCATAAATAGGGAACTACCTTTTAAATGTATTGGCAATCCTTTGTTTTTACAGGAGAAATCATACTTCCTGTATTTCTTCTTGTGGTTCTCGGTATTTTCCTGCGGCAGCGGCGGGTGATCGACGATCATTTTGTGACGGTCAGCTCCAGGCTGGTATTTACCCTGACCTTGCCGGTATTGGTGTTTCTGGCCATTGCCAAAGTACGATTTGATTCCGGTGTTCATATTGAACTGATAGTGTTTGTGGCGCTGGCAATTTTGAGTAGCTGCCTGTTCAGTTTTGTATGGGCCAGGTTTGCGGGTATCGACGAAGATGACGTCAGTGCCTTTGTGCAAGGGGCATTTCGGGGTAACTTGGGTATTATCGGTATCTCGATGGTGGTTTATGCTTTTGGCGACCAGGGTACGCAGATTGGCGCTCTGGTGCTTGCGGTCGGTGTGCCAGCGTATAATCTGTTGTCCGTTGTGGTGTTGGCCCGGGGACAAGGTGTTAACTGGTCTGGGCAGTTGTTGATGATCGCCAGAAATCCGTTGATCATTGCCATTGTACTGGCTTTGCCTTTCAGTCTGTTTGGCTGGCAGCTGCCGAAACCGCTGCACAGTGCGGCCAGTAGTCTCGGCCAGATGACGTTGCCGCTGGCCTTGATCAGCGTTGGTGGTACGCTGGACTTCGGCGCGCTGAGAAAAGCCAACTCTACCACGCTGCAAATGGCCTTGCTAAAGCTGGTGATTTTGCCAATTTTGATTGTGTCCGCCGCGATTGCCATGGGTTTTCGTGGTGTCGAGCTTGGAGTGGTTGCCCTGATGATGGCGTGCCCAACAGCCGCAGCCGCTTTTGTGATGGCCAAGGCAATGGGGGCAAATCATGTGCTGACCGCCAATGCGGTTGCAGTTAGCACTTTGGGCTCTATGTTGACGATGGGCGGAATTTTCTATGTTTTACGGATAATGTCGCTGCTATAGTGACGCTCTTAGGCTGTTTTTGACAATTTTGGGATCGGTGGTGTAAATGCCAGAGGGGAAGCGCCAGTTAGTTTACTTGGCATCTAATCAGCAGGGACTTGAGCTGGAACGTTACGAGATTGAGCGCTTGCTTGCCCGAATGGATATGACCAATGTCAGTTTTTCCTGTCGGGAAGACGGTGAGGGTTACGATTGGGATCTGGCGCGTCGACAGATTGAACTGGCTGATTTTTTTATTCTTCTGGTTGGGGATGACTATGGCCCAATGGCACCAACCGGTATCAGTTATCTGCATAGAGAGTTTGTCCATGCCAGAACGGTAGGCAAACCGGTGTTGGCATTCCTTAAAAAACTTCCGGTCGCCGGCTCACTGTCAGTCGAGCAGGGGCGATTGAAGGGTTTTTATCAGTTGGTGACTCAGCAGGTCAGTTATAAATTATGGCATCTGCGGGATGAATTATTGTCGTTTGTTCGGGCGGCCGTTGGCAGTCTTGAACTGAATGCCGATTCCGGTTGGGTTCGCTGGGCTGATGTAATGGGTGACCAGGTGTCCGATCCGGCAAGTTCCGACCTGGCGACGGCCAGTAATGCCTCCATTTCCGATCTGGCCAGCACGGCACTCTCGGTACGGGAGCGGCTGGAAATGAGTCGCAAGTCCATCAATCTGATGGTGTCGGCCAAGGTCTATCAAGGGGGCAATCTATCACGTGAAGAAATGGTGTTGCCTGCCCGTCTGGATCAGCTGTACCGGGCACTACGCAGTTCTTTTGTCGGTAATATCAGCGAAGATCGGCTGCGTGCCTGTCTGGAAGCATTTATTGCCGAGACCGTTCGAAAACAGTTGTTGGGACGTCGACCCAATGCCCATGCAGTTGATGATATTCGGGTAAGCAAGTCCCAATTCCGCTCCATTATGGAAACCTGGGAACGGCTTGGTCAGGCAAGTCGCACGGAAAAGTCCGGTCGTTATTATTGGGTGGCCAGCGAAGAAACGCCGGTACGTACTGTCGGCGCTCCCTGAACGCCAGAACAGTCTGGCGCATTGGTTCTTTATCCCTGTCCCTTGTTGATTCCTGGCTAGCTGCGAGTGCTGGACGAATTATCCAGCAACGACTGACGCTGCTCCCACTCTTCTTTCATGCTGTCGCAAACAGTGCCGCACAAATCAAAAATGAAAGGTGCACCGATACTGAAATACGCCATATTGCCTTCCTGGCGACGGCGGACCAAGCCATGGGTTCTCAGTGTCGACAAGTGCTTCGACACATTGGGCTGGGAGGCTCCTGTTGCGGTCACCAGTTGACCTACGGATTTTTCTCCCGGTTGCAGCTGATGCAGAATTCTCAGGCGCATGGGGTCGGATAATAAACGAAATCGCTGTGCGATCAGTTCCAGCATTTCTTCAGATAAAATTTCTTGCATAGTGATTCTCTCCTTCTTGGTGGAGAGTGTACGTCATGTTCCAGCATTCAAATATAGGCATAAAGATATGAATGATGGAATTTTTTCATTTCAGCTTATTCTTTTTTGTTATTAGGGTAAGAAAAACCAACCCAAACTGGCAGATGGTCTGACAGATTTTGTGTCGTCCGGGTGTTAATGACCTCTGGATTGTGTGCGGATAACTGTTGGCTATAGAACAGATAATCCAGCGTTCTGTCCGGGCCGGAGACATCCGGGTCATTCGGGTAGTGGGTAAACCATGTGGCGGCTTCGCTCTGGATGTTCTCTACGGAAGGAACGGATGGCCACTGGAGCAGTCGGCGTAACTCGGTATTTTCCTGGTACAGATAACGCTGGCTGGGTTGCAGCTGAGCCAGTTGTCCTGGCATCAGCAAGTTAAGATCGCCACCCAGAATAAACGGCCGGTCCTGGCGGTCTTGCTTTTGCATCAGGCTGGCGGCGATATCCACCTGCTGCTCCATGGTATCGCTGCCTTGGGCAAAAGCGTCAAAGTGGGTGTTAAACAGTTGCCAATCCGGACCGCCCACGGTGGGCAGTCGAGCTTCCAGGATGGCCCGCTTGAGGTAAAACTGTGCGGAGACGATATCCATCGGAGGTTGTGGCAGACGGTGGCGCAGAGCATCACTGAGTTTATAACGCGACAATGTCACCAGTTTCATGCCAACACTGCCCATGATCTGAGGGTGTGGAATGTAATCCGCTTTCCAGTAATAGGTGCTGGCAATACAGGGATAACGGTTTGCTGGTAACTGCTTCAGCAACTCGGCCAGTTGATCGCCATGGTCGGTGGCGGCTGCACCATCGTGAACTTCCTGCAAAAAAACAATATCCGGTGCAGTTTCTTTCAGTAAGGCTGCAATGCCGCTGATGGTGGTGGCTATGTCCTGGCTTGATGGTCGGGTATCTGGCCCCTGGTTGTCTGGCATATCGAAATAGAAAACATACTGTTTGCCCGCAAAAAACTGCACGTTGTAGCTCATGACCGATAAAGGTCCCTGGCGGGCATCGTACTCAGGGGTAGTGGTGGGGCAAGACAGTTCTGCGGTTTCTTGTGCGGCGGGATGGTAGGTGCTGCTGTACACCCAGGCAGCAAATCCCAGTGCCAGAAGGGCAGCAAATCCTGCCAGGCTATAGATTGTTTTTTTCATCGATCCGGACTCCGTGTCAGAATGCAGGCCAGCGGTGGGCATCCAGGGCTAACTCACTGTATACTGACGCCGCCATTTCAGGGGGTGTCATGTTAAAACATTTGTTTGTTGTTCTCTTGGTAATTTTCACCGCCGCCGGGTGTAGCCAGCCGGATTCAGTCGTCAAGGTCGCAGGGCCGACCATGGGCACGCAATATCACGTCAGCTGGATCGGCCAGAACGACAGCGCCGAACAGATCCAGCATCTGATCGATCAGCGCCTGGCGGATATCAATCGCATTATGTCTACCTATGATCCTGACTCGGAGTTGTCGCAATTAAACCGGCAAACCTTGGCGCTGGATAATGTCACCTTGTCTGAAGAGTTGGCCGATGTATTGGCACAAGCACTGATGATTTATAACCAGAGTGAAGGCCGGTTTGACGTTACCGTTGGCCCTTTGGTTAATGCCTGGGGTTTTGGGCCGGGCAAACACCGCGACCAGAAGTTGTCGGAAGAAGAGGTCAACGGCCTGCTTGCCGGTATCGGCTCTGACGCTATTCATCTTGATGACCGGACCCTGTCAACCGACAAACCGCTGTATATCGATTTGTCTGCCATTGCCAAGGGATGGGCAGTTGACCAGATTGGCTATTTGTTGGAGCAGCAGGGGGTGGTCTCTTATCTGGTGGAAATTGGCGGTGAGCTGAGAGCGCGTGGTAGCAAGCCGGATGGCAGTGGTTGGCGGGTTGCCATAGAACGGCCTGCACTGGATAGTATGGCGCATCAGGTACAGCTGGTTCTGGAGCCCGGTGACTCGGCGTTGGCAACCTCCGGTGACTACCGCAATTATTTTGAAGAGCAGGGGGTGCGTTATTCTCATACCATTGACCCGCACACCGGCTATCCGATTACTCACCAGCTGGCGTCAGTGACCATTCTGAATCCCAGCTGCGCCCTGGCAGATGCCTGGGCAACGGCCTTGACCGTTGCTGGCCCTGAACAGGCTGTTTTACTGGCCAACCGTTATCAGTTGACGATGTATGCCATTGTACGTACTGGAGACGGCTTTACCGAGTTGGCTTCTGATGAATTTTTACGTCGTTTTCCTGGTCTGATGCAGGGAAACGAATAACGAGGATAATCTTATGACTATGATGCTTGTGGCCTTTGCGGTCATGTTATTGATTGTGGCTGCCATGGCTGTTGGTGTGCTGATGGGACGCAAACCTATTTCCGGTTCATGCGGTGGTATGGCAGCGATCGGCATGGAATCTGCCTGCGATGTGTGCGGCGGTGACAAGAAAAAATGCGAGAAAGAAAGCAAGATTGCAGCCGCCAAATCAGTCGGCGCCGAGTTTTACGACGCGACCAAGCGCTAACAACCTTACCTGGCCATTTGCTCTAGAATATGGCCAAGATCGGAATTGAATACTCACTGGATATGGGAGCACTGTTAGATGGCAGATTACCGCTATGATGTAGTCATTATTGGCGCCGGCCCTGCGGGAGAAGGGGCAGCAATGAATGCTGCCAAACACGGCAAGAAAGTGGCCGTCATTGAAGACAAGAAGATGGTCGGCGGTAACTGTACTCATTGGGGGACCATTCCCTCCAAGGCATTACGTCACGCCGTCAAACAGATTATTCAGTTTAATACCAATAATATGTTCCGGGAGATTGGTGAGCCACGCTGGTTCTCATTTCCACAGGTATTAAAAAGTGCCGAAAAAGTCATTGGCAAGCAGGTCAAGTTGCGTACCGAGTTTTACGGTCGCAACCGTATTAACGTATACACAGGCAAAGCCCGTTTTGCAGATGCCAATACGGTAGATGTATATCAAGGTGATACCAGCAATACACGCCTGCACGCCGACCAGATTGTGGTAGCAACCGGTTCCAGCCCATGGCGTCCAAGCAGTATTGATTTTAATCACCCGCGCATTTATGACTCCGACACCATTCTGACACTGAGCCATACGCCGCGGACCATTATTATTTATGGTGCCGGTGTGATTGGTTGTGAATATGCTTCGATCTTTTCCGGGCTTGGCGTCAAGGTGGATCTGATTCACCCCGGCGACCGGTTATTGAATTTCCTTGATGATGAAATCTCCGACGCATTGAGCTATCACTTGCGTGACAAGGGGGCATTGATCCGGCACAACGAGCAGTTTGACTCCGTTGAGAGTAATGATCGTTTTGTCACCATGATCATGGCGTCTGGTAAAAAGGTCAAAGCTGATGCTTTCTTGTGGGCTGCTGGTCGAAGTGGCAACACCAAAAACCTGGGGCTGGAGAATCTGGGACTGGAAGCCAATTCCCGTGGGCAGATTGAAGTCGACAAGGAATACCGCACTGCGGTACAGAACGTCTACGCCATTGGTGATGTGATTGGCTGGCCGGCGCTGGCCTCAGCAGCGTACGACCAGGGTCGTGCAGCGGCATCGGTTATTGCCTGTCCGTCTGACTTCCACTACGTGGATTCTGTACCTACCGGTATCTACACCATTCCGGAGATCAGCTCGGTCGGTAAAACCGAGCGTCAGCTGACCGAGGAAAAAATCCCTTACGAAGTGGGGCAGGCGTTCTTCAAGAACATCGCCCGGGCTCAGATTACGGCCGAAGGGGTAGGTATGCTGAAATTGCTGTTCCATCGCCAAACGCTGGAAATCCTGGGTATTCACTGTTTTGGTGACCAGGCAGCGGAAATTGTTCATATCGGTCAGGCCATCATGAACCAGAAAGGTGAAGGCAATACCATGAACTATTTTATCAACACCACCTTTAACTACCCAACCATGGCAGAAGCCTATCGTGTTGCGGCATTAAATGGCTTGAATCGCCTGTAAATACAAGATGGCCTTGCTTGTAAATACACCGCCTCCTGGCGGTGTATTTGTCTCTGCTGCCTGATCATCAGGTCGGCGCACTCAGCGTTTTTCCATAAATACCCCGAACAGTCCCGGGTGTGTCTGATTGATGTGGTGAGCGTGGACTTTACTCATGGTGCCTTTGTGGCAGTACAGCAGGTAACGCTGCTGGCCACTGGTGTCGAGCTCTCGCAAGCGGCTTTCCAGTTCATAGAATGGAATATGTCTGACCGGGTTGTTGGCGAGTTCCAGAGGCGCGTCCGCCGCTTCGTCAGGATGGCGAATATCAATAATTTCATCACTCAGGGCGGGAGTTGTCAGCAAGGCAACATCCTCCAGACCACTGCCCGTTTCCTCTAACACCCGATCGATACGCTGATAGCTTGAACGCTGCAAGGCCCGCTCCAGTACCGTAAAGTCAAAGGCCTGTTCGGCTGCTTCTGTTTTGCTGCGCTCGCCATGGGTCAGTGGATTGACCGAGATGACGCCACAATATTCCGGCATATTGGCTGCAAAGGTTTCCGTTCCGATACGACGGGCAATGGTAATAATATCCTGCTTGTCCATCGCCGCCAGCGGCCTTAAAACCATATGCTCGGCAGCACGGTCAATAATGGCCAGATTGGAGATGGTCTGGCTGGATACCTGGGCGACGGCTTCTCCGGTAGCCAGGGCGTGCAGTTTCAGATTGTCTGCCACCTGTGAGGCGGCCCGCATCATCATACGCTTGAGCACTACCCCCATATGACCGTTATCGACCTTGGTCAGAATTTCAGCGACTACCTCTTCAAAAGGAATAGTGACAAATTTCACCCGGTGGCTTTCGCCATAACAAGACCAGAGGTAATGGGCCACTTGCTTGACGCCGATCTCGTGGGCGCTGCCACCAAGATTAAAAAAACAGAAGTGGGTTTTCAGGCCGCGCCGGGTGAGCAGATAGCTGGCGACGGTGGAGTCAAAGCCACCAGAGATCAATGACAGTACATCCCCCTGGCTACCGAGAGGAAAGCCCCCCAGGCCAGGGATACGGCGCTTGACGACCTGTACCTTGTCATTGCGCAGCTCGGCATGTACGACAACATCCGGGTTTTTCAGCGAAACACCAATGGCACCGGTTTCCTTCAGTAAACCGCCGCCCATATAAATCTCAGCGTCATGGGATGTGAAGTCGTGATTACCGGCCCGTTTGACGCGGACGCAAAAGGTTTTTCCTTCCAATACATCACGATTGGCTTCACGTACCAGCTGATAGGCCTGGTCCAGTGATTCGAACGGGTGTTCGTCAATTTCCAGCGCATAACCGATGCCGGGAGTGTGAGACAGGATCTGCACCATATGGCGGTGCGTCATGGCGATGTCTTCTGTGGCTGACAGATTGACCTCGATGACCAGGCTATCCCAGCGGTCCTGGACATCGGCCGAAATGTTTTGTTTGCGCGTCAGAGTGCGTAGGTTGGCGCGCAAAATTTTTGTCATTTGCTTGCGCACTGACTTGGATTTAATAGTAATCTCAGGGAAGAACTTGACGACAAACTTCATGGAAGACGATGACTGGCAGAAAAAGGGCAGGAAGTATAACTCAGCTCAATGTCTCATTCATCCGAACGCATGTAAGGTGTATCTAAACGTGTCAGAGTTAACGTTTGAATCGGTGCTAGAAGACAGTATTGATGAGATGCAATAGTCTGGTCACTGACGAGTTGTAAGATGGAATGCCGCTGACAACAACAGCAGCTGGAAAACAGTAAACCGAAACGCAAAAGGAGTGGAAGGATGACAAAACGTATTGCATTGGTTACCGGTGGAACTGGCGGAATAGGAACTGCCATCTGTAAGCGACTGCATGATGATGGCTATCAGGTGGTCGCTGGATACTATTCGGGAGGGTCGCATGAGAAAGCCCAGGCCTGGCAAGAAAAGCTGAAAAGCGAGGGTTATGATATTGCCCTTGGTTTTGGCAACATTACCAGCTGGGAATCTTGCGAAGCCTGTATCAACAAGATTCGCGAAGAATTTGGCTCAGTTGATGTTCTGGTCAACAACGGCGGAATTACTCGTGATGCCACATTGAAAAAAATGACCCCGGAAATGTGGCATGACGTGATCAACACCAACCTGTCATCTGTTTTTTATATGACGCGTCTGGTGATCAACGAGATGCTGGAAAAGAAATGGGGCCGGATTATTAATATTTCTTCTGTTAATGCAGAGAAAGGCCAGTTCGGGCAAGCCAACTATTCAGCAGCAAAAGCCGGTATGCATGGTTTTACCAAAGCCGTTGCCCAGGAAGTGGCTTCCAAGGGTATTACCGTGAATACGGTATCTCCTGGTTATATTGCCACCAGCATGATCATGGATGTACCGGAAGAAATCCGTAACCAGATTCTGAAAGGTATTCCGGTTGGTCGTTTTGGTCAGCCAGAAGAAATCGCCAACGTTATCAGCTTCCTTGCCGGAGATGCGTCCGCGTTTGTAACGGGCAGTAATATCTCCGCCAACGGTGGTCAGCATATGTCCTGATGGGCAGTGCCCGGGTTAATACCCGGGCTTCAGTTTTTTGTTGCGGGCGCTGGCATGGCGCTCGCGCATTTGTGTATTAATATAACGGTCGGTAGTTGCCATGCTGGCGTGGCCTGCGTCTTCCTTGACGTGTTCTTTCGGTCGAGTGCGAACATCTTCCGATATTCCGGTATGCCTTAACCAGTGTACGGTGGCAACACGTAACTCCTGGGCTTCATCGGCCAATCCTTCCTGAGTCATTCGCTCCAGCGCCGTATCAAAACAGAATTGCACCAGATAACGAATTTGCCGAGTGCTGGTTACCGGACCCCGACCTTTCAGTTTGGGAATCAGGGCGGTTTGCTCACCAGGTAGCGGCAAACGCGTCAAACCGAGATGTTCCCGATAACGCACCAGCGCCGCCAGCATATCATCGGATACCGTCACCATACGGGCCTTGTTCCCTTTGCCGACCACCCGCAGCCACCAGTTACCATCCTGATCACATTGAAAATCACCCATCACCGGGGTGGATCGTTCATCGGCGACCAGCTCGGAAATCCGCAGATACATGCCAAACAGGCACAACATGATAAACAGTGAACGTTCATGCTCCCGGGGGTTGTCGTCTGCCAATTGGGTGACCGTTTCCCGAATATAATCCCACTGCAAGTTGGAGATGCGGCGAATCGGTTCGGCATAGGCGTGACGCTGCAGGTATTTGCTTTTTTGCCGAATCAGAGCGACGGGGTTGGTCTGGAGGTAATCTTCCTGAATAAGATAATTAAAGTAGCTGGATAAAACCGCAAATACCGACTGCAGGCTTTTTTGCGATAGTGCAAAGACGTCGGGGCGCGCTCCCGCCAAAGATGACTTGTCGGGTTGAATCACAAACGGCCGCCATTTGCTGTTGGGGATTCGCCCTTCAGGCGTTTTGCTGAAACGTGCAACCTGGCTGGTGCCAATCCAGCAATCAGGCGGGGACTGGCAAAAACCGATGTAGTCTTCCAGGTCGGCGCGCCGCAGCTCGCCAAGAGCGCATTGACGCACAGTAAACGTCCATTGCAACAGACGTTCGATCTCACGGCGGTAGCTGTTAAAGGTAGCGGTTGAACCATTAAAGCTGACCAGGAATTCAAAAGAATGCACCAGATCGTCAAAGCTGCCTTCGATCTCTCTCAGGGATGGCTGGCGTAACAGGACTTGGCGGGCATCTGTTAATGGGCTGCTGAGGTAATTCAGATTGTCGATAAAAGCAATGGGAGAGGCCGTGGACATGGATAATGAACACCTTTGGGATTATCGGAAATACAGGGAGTATTTATAGCAGCCCTTGACGGCGCAGGGTAGTCAGCATGCCGCTGTACCGGGCAGCAGCTTTTACAACAAACGGACTGATTATACGATGACCAAAAACCCAGATTTTCCAACTATTTATTGATATAGGTTGGTGTCGCTATTGGGTGGTTGGATAGAGTAAGACTGAATTTTATGTAGCAAGGAGGCAGGCATGCAGCATTCCGAAGACAACCCCCCTACGAGTCGATGGCACAACACCACAACAGAGGCAGCGCTTGAGGCGTTCGAAACCTCTGCCAGCGGTTTAAACCCGACAGATGCCACTACGCGTTTGGCGGCTCATGGCCCTAACCGCTTGCCGCAAGCACCACGGCGTCATGTGTTGCTGCGTTTTCTGCAGCATTTCCACAATGTTCTGATTTATGTACTGATTGCTTCTGCAGTGATTACTGCGCTGCTGGGCCACTGGGTCGACACTGGCGTTATTCTGGCCGTGGTCGTGGTTAATGCCATTATTGAATTTATTCAGGAAGGCAAGGCCGAGCAGGCCATGGATGCCATTCGGCATATGCTGGCCCCTCGTGCCAATGTGATTCGTAATGGTGAGCGAATTACGGTTGACGGTGAGCAGTTGGTACCGGGCGATATTGTGTTGCTGGAAGCCGGCGATAAAGTACCTGCGGATTTGCGCCTGTTGACCGCCCATGGTGCCTCGATACAGGAAGCCATTTTAACCGGTGAATCGGTACCGGTGGAAAAAGACACCCAGGCGGTGGCTGAAGAGGCATCATTGGGCGACCGGGCTTGCATGGCGTTTTCCGGCACCCTGGTCGCCAGTGGCCAGTGCAGAGGGGTAGTGGTTGCCACTGGCCCGGACACCGAAATAGGCCGCATCAGTCGGTTGTTGTCCGGGGTTCAGACTCTGACCACACCACTGGTTGCCCAGATGGATGTCTTTGCCAAATGGCTGACTATTTTTATTCTGGTGGTGGCTACTGTCTTGCTTGTATTTGGCCATTTTGTAGCGCATTACAATTTTACCGATATGTTTATGGCTGTAGTGGGGCTATCGGTGGCGGCGATTCCGGCAGGGCTGCCCGCAGTGTTGACCATTACCCTGGCGATTGGGGTTCAAGCCATGGCCCGGCGCAATGCGATTGTGCGGCGCTTGCCCGCCATCGAAACACTGGGGTCTGTTTCAGTTATCTGTACCGACAAGACCGGCACGCTGACGCGTAATGAGATGATGGTGGCCTCGGTACTGACGCATCAGCACCTGTTTTCTCTTGATGGCAATGGTTATGAGCCAAGCGGCGTGCTCAAGTCGGGGACTGATGAGGTGCAGCCTGCCAGGCACACCATGCTTGAAGAGCTCGCCCGGGCCTCTGTGCTTTGTAACGATGCTGCCCTGCGTGAGCATGATGCCGCCTGGATTGTGGAAGGCGACCCGATGGAAGGGGCCTTGCTGGCGTTTGCTGGCAAGATGCAGCTGAACCCTCCCCAGGAGCAGGCGCTCTGGACGCGTACCGATGCTATCCCTTTTGATGCCCGCCACCGCTTTATGGCGACGCTGAATCACGATCATGAGCATCAGGCGTTTATTTTTGTTAAAGGTGCGCCCGAACAAATCTTGTCGATGTGCACCAATCAACGCTGTACCGAAGGTGCAACAGAACCTCTGGACCTGGGCTACTGGAATGCACAAGCCGAATCCATTGCCGCCCTTGGCCAGCGGGTGCTGGCTTTGGCGGTCAGGCCGGTTACCGCGGAGCATACCGTGCTGGAATATGATGATGTAGCGGACTCCCTGACCTTGTTGGGTATGGTCGGGATGATGGATCCGCCTCGCGCGGAAGCAATAACCGCCATTGCGGAATGCCACAGCGCGGGGATTCGGGTAAAAATGATTACCGGGGATCACACCAAAACCGCCGCCGCCATCGCCAAACAGATCGGTTTGCACAATGCAGACAAGGTACTGACAGGGGCAGATCTGGATGATTTGAATGATGCCGCTCTGAGTCAGGAGGTGCTGGACTGCGATATTTTTGCCCGAACAAGCCCGGAACATAAATTACGTTTGGTAATGGCATTACAAACCATCGGTATGCGCGTGGCCATGACGGGTGACGGAGTAAACGATGCGCCAGCACTGAAACGTGCGGACGCCGGTATCGCGATGGGGCAAAAAGGTAGCGAAGCGGCCAAGGAAGCTGCAGAGCTGGTGTTGGCGGACGATAACTTTGCCTCCATTGTCTCGGCCGTGCGCGAAGGGCGTACGGTTTATGATAACTTCAAAAAAGTCATCAGCTGGACCTTGCCCACCAACGCCGGGGAGGCGATGACCATTGTGGTGGCCTTGCTCTGGGGAATGACACTGCCGGTTACCCCCATTCAATTATTATGGGTTAACTTGATTACCGCGATTACGCTTGGTATTGCCTTGGCCTTTGAGCCAACAGAAGACAATACCATGCGCCGACCGCCACGTGCTCGCAATGAGCCGTTGCTGGGTGGCGAGCTGGTCTGGCATGTCTTGCTGGTTTCCTTTCTGTTTCTATGCGGCGTTTTTGGTATCCATCACTATGCCATCGGGCAGGGTCATTCGGTCGAACTCGCCCGGACCATTTCCCTGAATACCCTGGTGGTGATGGAAATCTTCCATTTGTTCTTTATTCGCAACATCTACAGCACGTCGTTGACCTGGAAGGCCGTTCGAGGAACCAGGGTAGTCTGGGCTGTGGTGCTGGTGATTATGGTGGCGCAACTCAGTATGACGTACTGGTCACCACTGCAAGCTATCTTTGCGACCGAAGCGATTCCGCTACTGGAATGCGTGCTGATCTTCGGAGTCGGCGTGGCGCTGTTTACTATTATTGAAGTTGAAAAGCAGATTCGACTCGCGCTTCGGCGTATGAGAACGGCCGCTGAGTCCTGACGGCTGTGAATTACCCCGGCAGCGGCATCAGCGTATTGTCGTCGAGCCGGGGCGATTGCTGATTGCTGATAGGCGGGGAAGGCAGGCAGGGAAGATTACCGTTACTGACGGTTAGTGGTTGGCATATGCAGCACCGTATATGCCAACCGTTTGAAGCCCGGATGGATTAACCGGGATGTGTCTGGTCAAGCCCTTCGAGTAACAATTCAGAGGCGCGGTCGGCGGCATCCTGGAAAGGCTCCAGAACAAGATCAACACCCAGCATATTCAGCTCTTCTGTTTCTGCCTTGCTTTGCGATACCGTAGCCAGCTTGCCTGCAAACCCTGCGGCGCGGGTTAATTGAATAATGGTTTTACGGGTATCTTCGGAGGAAACCCCGACATGGTGATGCGGAATCGTTGATACCACCCAGTGGGCTTGCCCGAGCGGCAGCTCGGTTATAAATTCTGCATCGGTCACATCGCCGTATTCGGTATCCAGCCCTAAATGATTCCAGCGCTTGATGGCTGTCGGGTTGAAGTCTAGCCCAAGCACCTTGATTCCCTGATTCTGCAGTCGTACCGCAATGGCTGTTCCCAACCGGCCCAGGCCAAAAATAATCACCGCATGCTTGGCATTGGTGTGTTGCTCTATCAGCTGCTCACGGGGAGCACCGGCGCGCTCAAACAGCCCGATCACTGGCTCGAACAGTGCGTAAAGCTGGTGAGAATAGGTGATCATATAGGTTGAGGTTGCAATGGTGACGATCCCCACAAGTGTGACCAGCCCGAGAATATCCGCTTGCACATGTCCCAGGCTGATTCCCATGGTAATAAAGATAAGAGAAAACTCACTGATCTGAGCAACGGTCAGGCCAGCCAGAAACCCGGTTCTTTTGCGATAGCCCATGGCTCCCATGATCACCAGAACAATCAGCGGATTACCAATCAAGACGAACAGCGAGAATATAATGGCGCCGGTAATATGAGAGCCGAGCAGTGACAGGTCCAGAGTGGAGCCCAGAGCAATAAAGAAAAACAGCAGTAAGAAATCACGTAATGGCGCAAGCCGCGCGGCAATGCTTTCCCGATACGGTGTTGAGGCCAGAGCGACCCCGGCCAAGAGGCCGCCCACCTCCATGCCCAGCCCGATCAGATCGCCAATCGCTGCGAATAACGCTGCTTGAGCAATGGCATAGATCACCAGCAATTCGGGAGCCTGGGCCAGTTTCTCAGTCAAGGGGTTAGCGATATAGCGAACAAATATCACCACCAGTAACACCAGTCCGGCGCCTGAAATAGCGACATTCCAGATGGACGTTGTGCTGGCACCATCATGATTGGCGCCGATGCCAATGGTCGCCAGTACAATCATGGCGAGGACCACGACCAGATCCTGAACAATCAGGAAGCCCAGTGCAATTTTGCCGTGTAGCGAGTCGATTTCCCGTTTATCTGACAGCAATTTCACAATAATGATTGTGGACGAGAAGGTCAGGGCAACGGCGACATAGAGGCTGGTGATTTGATCCAGCCCGATGGCCAAACCAATGATATACCCAATGATCGAGGTAAAGGCGACCTGGCCCAGCCCTGTCATAACCGACACACCACCAATGGAGCGGATCAGTTTTACATCCAACTTGATGCCAACGAGAAACAACAGGATCGCGATGCCAAGCTCGGACAACAGGGTGATATGAGCGGTGGAGTGAACAATATCCAGTACGGATGGCCCAGCTACCAGACCAACGGCAATAAAACTGACAATCAGCGGTTGCCTCATTAACAGGCCAACGAACCCCATCAGCGCAGCCAGTACAAGCAGCGCTGCAATCTCTGTAAAAGATGATCGAGCGATGATCGCAAAAACATCCATATTTCTGACTCCTGTGTCTTGTTTGTTGTCTGCGCCTGCTTTGGCGCTGTGTGAATGTTTTTCTGGCGGCTACTTCTGCGGTATTCCCAACTTCAAACCAACCGATACAATATGGTCGCCCTCAATTTCCTTGACGATCAGTTTGACGCGTCCCAGTACCACATGGTCTCCAACAACGGGTTTACCATGAAACTGATGGACAATATATTGCTCGACGGTCAGGGCAGCATCAAGAGGATCAACCTCAAAGCCGTAAGCCATGGCAACATCGGACAACCGGGCCTCGGAATGCAAGACAAACTCACCAAAGAAACGAGCCGATTCAAGCAGTGAAGACTGTGCAGCCGGGGCAAAAACGCGGCCGAGTTCTGATTTGGCGCTGCTGGTCGCCAGGATCATTACCTGATCATCACATAGCAGCTTTTGCTGGTCGGTATCCTTTATCAGTATGCCCTGACGAATCACGCCTGCGACCTGGCTGCCTTCTGTTGCTGGCAAGCGCCGAACGTTCAGGCCGACAGCACGACTGCCAGCCAGCACCGGATAAATCAGCAACTCCTTGTCTTGTTCGTGCTTGATGGTCAGGTGTAAATGCTCCGGATCTTTTGCGGTTGGAGGCAGTTCTATCTGTAACCATCTGGCCATCGGCGCAATGGTCCACCCTTGCAGAACCAAAGAAATCAACACAACAAAAAAGACCAGTTCAAAGTAGGTCTGGGTGTGTTCCAGGCCTGCGAGTGAGGGGAACAGTGCCAGAATAATCGGTACCGCGCCGCGCAAGCCGCACCAGCCAATAAAAACCTGTTCCCGCCATGGAAAATGAAAGGGCAGTAATGACGCCGCGACGGCCAGCGGCCTTGCAATAAAGATCAGGACAAAGGCAATGGCCACGGCCGGGAAAATAATCGGCACCAGGTTGCTGGGCGTGATCAGCAAACCGAGCATTAAAAACATGCCGATCTGACTGAGCCAGGCAATGCCATCGTGAAACCGATGAATGTCATTGCTGTAGGGAAGAGGGGTATTGCCAATCATGGCTCCGGCGATAAAGATAGCCAGAAAACCGCTGCCTCCCCAGTGGGTTGTAAGGCCGAACAGACTAATGCCGCCCGCCAGTGCCAGCAGGGGATACAAGGACGAAGAGAGCGGCAAGCGCCGCAGCATTTGTACCAGTAAATAACCGCCAGCAAAACCGATGGCCAGCCCCAGCCCCATCTGGCGGAATAACTCACTGAGAATGGTCCAGATCTGATTGCCACTGCCGCTGAGTTGTATGAGGTGTACCAGAGTGATGGTCAGGAAGATGGCCATCGGGTCATTTGACCCGGACTCTATTTCAAGCGTGGCGCCGGTACGTTCCTTGAGCTCCAGACCAGCACCGCGCAGCAAGCCAAATACGGCCGCAGCATCGGTAGAGCCCACGATGGCTCCAATCAGCAAACCTTCTTGCCATGGCAGGCCAAGAATCATATGAGCGGCAAAGCCCGTTATGGATGCGGTCGCGATAACGCCAATGGTGGCGAGTGACAGTGCGGGTTTCAGGCTGACGCGGAAGGTGTCTTTGCGGGTGCCAAGGCCGCCATCAAAAATAATAATTGCCAGGGCGACGTTACCAAACAGAAAGGCCAGGCTGAAGTCATCAAACTTGATGCCTCCGGGGCCATCTTCGCCGGCCAGCATGCCCAGACCAAGAAACACCAATAACACCGGAGCACCAATACGCCGGGTAAACACGCTGGCGACAACGCACAGCAGGGCAAGGGCAGCTGCCCCGAATATGTATTGGTAAATCACTTCTATGGTCATATATTTCCCTGAGCTGATATCCGTCTGGTGTTATGAACGGTTTGAGCCTGCTTGATTCATCAGGCTGGTGACTTTATCCATCAGAATCTGTGACGCATTATCACTGAATTGCTGGCCTTCCTCTATGTACTCCCACACGGTGGCATCGTTCCGCCAGCCGCCCTGTTTCTTGATCAGTTCGAAGTCTATCCGTTCCCGCGCTGCGGATGTCGACAGGCCACGGCGAAAGCTATGACTACTGAGATCGGGAGCAAAATCAAACTGACACGCCTGCGCCAGTGACTTCAACAGCGTATTGATTGCCCCCGGATTCAGCTGCCGGGGTTGAATCTGATCCCAGCGGTTGATTGGACGAAACAGCGGCCCGCTGGTAATGCTGGCCACGTCCATCCATATTTTGATGGCGCTGGCCGGGCAGCAGCTGGCATCTCCAAACGGCAAGGCCCGTACCAGTCCGGTTGCTTGCTGGTCGGTTTTTGAACGCGGCAAGTGAATCAGTAACCCCTCTGGCTCCCAGGTCAGATCTTCAGCCTGGATGGCAACCAGTTCGCTGCGCCGGAAAGCACCAAAGAAGCCGGTCAGGACAATGGCGATATCCCGCCGCTGCCTCGGACTATCCGGTAAGCCTCTCAAATAGGACACCATCTGTGCAAGGTGCTCCAGCCGTAATGCCTTGGCCTTCTGTTTGGGGCGACCGTGGGTGCGGCGAATCCCCTCCATGATTTTCCGCACCAGTGGATCTCGTACCGGGTCGGTCATGCCCTGATAGTGGTGCCACTGACTGATGGCCGTCAGGTGTAAATCCAGGGTTCTGGGGTTAAGTACCACCGCTTTTGCCAGGAGGTAGCGCACCAGGGTGTTGTGATCGCAAGGCAGTCGACCGCCCCATTTTTCGAATTGCCGGATGGCCGATCGATACGCTTGCCGGGTGTTGTCGGAAGTTGCCTGGGACAAATAATGCTGTGCCGCGGTTTGAGACGCTGGAAGCGGAGGTGCTGAGGCCAGAGGCGGCGTTTTATTGGCATCCCCGGTTGTGGGGAGAGGATGGCTGATTGGGGTCTTGCTCATATGGTTTCTCCTGTGATGTAACTGGCCCGCTGGGGGCTGTACCGCCGGTACAGGGCTGACAGGGTACCTATACTACTATAACCAACGATAACATTTATTATCGCTGGTTATATTTTTGAATTTTTATTTTTATATTTCCAGATAAATTATGTAATATTACGTGTTACGTAATACGATTTAAAATAACACGACAGAAACCGGAATGCGCCGCCTGAAGCAAGTACTTCAGCCAGCTGCCGAAAAGCCAGAGGTCCAGCCGCGCAAAGGCGGTAGCCAACAGAATTAATCGCACCAACATATCGGGGGATAAAAAACAGTGGGCAGAACAGGGGTGACATATCAGGATGTTGACCAGGCCGCGGCCGCCATTACCCAGGCAGGCACCGAGCCGACAGTGGATCGGGTGCGGGAGCATCTGGGCACCGGTAGCAAGAGCACTATCGCGCCATTACTCAAGCGTTGGCGTCAGCAGCGTGACGAACACAGCAACAGCGACGGATTGCCAGCCGAATTACTCCAGGCACTCAAGCTGGTGTATGCCCAGGCTCAGGCGCTGGCAGAGCAAAAGATTGAACAGATTGAAGCCGACACCCAGCAGCAGCTGCAAACCATGCAGGAAGAACTGGCCCAGGCTGTTGCGCTACAACAACAGACCAGCCTTGAAAACACCCAGCAGCAGGAACAGATAGAAAGACTCAAGGCTGAGCGCAAACAGCTCTCGCAAACCCTGGAGCAGCAAACCCTGAAGCTGGTGAAAAGCGATGCGACACTGGATGAAACTCGCCAGCAGCTGGTCGAATGCCGGGCAACCATCGCCGAATTACGCCAGGAAAATCGCGATATTCGCGACCATTTTGAACACTATCAGCAGCAAATGGCCAGCGATCGCCAGCAAGAGCGCGAGCAATTCCGGTTTTCATTACAACAACTGGAAGACCGACAGCAGGATTTGCAGCAACAGCTGAACGCTGCCAGCACCAAAAACAACCAGCTGGACACGCTCAATATCAGCCAGGCTCAACAGCTGGAGCAGCAATCCCTGGCAATAAGCCGATTAAAACAAGCACTGACAGAAGCCAGCCGAGCGCAGCGGGAAGCCGACATTCACCTTGAGCACAGCCGCACAGCCATCGCGGACTTGCAGCAACAGAACGACAAGCTGCAGGCATCACTCACCGCCAACAATCAGCAGCTGACCACAAGCCAGCACGAACAACAACGCTTGAGTCTGTTACTCGACAATGCAACACAGGCAGCGGCTGACAACCGGACGGAGTGCGACAGACTGGCCGAGGAAAACCGCCAACTGGCAGAAGCCAAAGCGATCAGCCTTGGTCAGATTCGCCAACTGGAGGCCCAGTTAGCCGGAATACAAGCAAGGTAACCAGAGAAAGCAGCCGGATGTCGGGGTTTTCGGGTACCGGATCGGGTTATTCCTAAACTTCCGATAATATCAATTATCGGAAATATAAGAGAAATCCAACCATAAAACCACAACCCTCTGGCCATTCAGAATCACCAATAATTGCCATTGTGTGACGATGCTTCATCTCTGCCATTCCAAAATGTATTTTGGCCACAGAAACCCGCATCAAAGGCGCCATCCTCATGGCCTCACAAGCAAGCATGCGGTAGACTTCGCGCCGCTCGCGAGTGTTTGATAGCATCTGAATATCATACGCTCTGACGTCTGTCTTGTTTAAAAGCTCGGGATAAATATCACTATGTATGCAGTTGGCCAGCGTTGGATCAGCGAAGCTGAAACCGATCTCGGTTTGGGTCTTGTTCAAAGCGTCGATTTTCGTTCTGTTACTCTCTATTTCCCTTCCATTGACGATGTTCGCACTTACGCAAGCCACAATGCGCCGCTTACCCGGGTAATCTTCAAGGTCGGTGATGTCGTTCCACTTCAGGATGGCTCTGTTATCGAAGTGGATGATGTGGAGGTGATGGACGATATCGCTTTCTATTTCACCAAGGGTCGTTCGGTTTCTGAAATCCAGCTCAGTGGCGCCATTCAGCTAAACCAGCCGGCCGATCGCCTGTTTTCCGGCCAGATCGATAACAATGGCCTCTACGAATTGCGCCAGCTTTGCTTCCAGCAAATCACCAAATTACGCCAGCGGCCTTTCTATGGTTTGCTGGGTGCTCGTACCAGCCTGTTGCCACATCAGTTGTATATCGCTCAACAAGTCACCCAGGATTCCATTCCGCGGGTATTGCTTGCCGATGAAGTTGGTCTGGGCAAAACCATCGAAGCCGGTTTGATCTTGCACCGGTTATTGCTGCAGCAACGGATCCAGCGAGTATTGATACTGGTGCCGGATCACTTGTTGCACCAGTGGCTGGTCGAAATGATTCGCCGCTTCAACTTGCGCTTCAGCATCCTGCAGCAAGACGACATTGATGAAGCCATTGAAACGGGCAATACCGATTTGTTTGGTAACTCCCAGCTGCATTTGTGCCCGATGTCGATGGCCGATGAACCAGATGTCGCCGTGGCCATGATGAACACCGATTGGGACATGATTGTTGTTGACGAAGCGCATCACCTGACCTGGACACCGGAACATCAGGACCCGGCGTATCAGCTGGTCGAAGATCTGGCCGAAGCCAGTGCCGGCATCCTGTTGTTGACAGCAACACCGGAACAGCTTGGTATTGAAGGGCACTTTGCCCGTTTGCGCCTGCTGGACCCTGATCGTTACCCTTCCCTGGATCAGTTCCTTGCCGAGCAACAGGCCTACCAGCCCATTGCTGAATTGGCCGGTGCCCTGGCAGAAAACGAGCCGCTGAGTGCCGAGCAACAAGGCCAGTTGCAACAACTCTTGCCAGACCTGGCAACAGCACTGGAAGAAGACAAGGGCAACAACCGTTTGCTGGATGCCCTGATTGATCGTCGCGGCCCCGGCCGAGCCATGTTCCGGAATACCCGTCATGGTGTCTCTGGCTTCCCGGCTCGCGTCCCCCACCTGAATCAGCTGGCGATACCGGATTATGAAGCCGCGCCGGATGATATCAATGCCGTACTGTTCCCCGAACGGGGCCAGGCATTCTGGTGGCTGGATGACCCCCGGGTCAGTCACCTGCTGGAGCTGTTAAAACAAACGGGCAAGGCCAAAATGGTACTGATTTGCCATCACGCCAGCACAGTGCTCGACCTGGAAGCCTATCTGTGGGAAAAGCACGGCATGCAGGTGGCGGTATTCCATGAACATATGGATCTGGTTGAACGTGACCGTGCCGCTGCCTACTTCGCCGATCCGGAACAAGGCGCCCGCTTGCTGTTGTGCTCGGAAATCGGCAGCGAAGGCCGCAACTTCCAGTTTGCCCATCAGTTGGTGTTGTTTGACTTGCCGTTTAACTGCGACCTGATTGAACAGCGCATTGGCCGTCTTGACCGTATTGGTCAGGCCAATGAAATCCAGATTCACAGCCTGGCCTTTGAGCAACATGCCACTGGTCGTTGGCAACAGCTATTGCATCAAGGGCTGGATGTATTTACCCAGCCCAACCCGGCGGCCCAGACACTGCTGGAACGTCATCGCGAAGCCGTGCACAACGCCGTACTGACCGGTGACGGCATGGAAGCGCTGGTCGCCACTCTCAGCAGTGAACGGATGGAGCTGCAACAACAGCTTGAACAAGGCCGTGACCGCTTGCTGGAATTACATTCCTGCCACCCCAAACGTTCACGTTCGCTGGCTCGGGATATGACCATTACCCACATCGAAGATGAAGCAGAGCTGAATGATTTTATTGAGCTGTTTGCCGATGCGTTTGGTGTGGAAGTGGCCGATCTGGACAACGACTGCATTGCCCTCGCCCCTGGGGACCATATGCTGGTGCCAGATTTACCGTACCTGCCAGAAGATGGCTTTATGGCCACTACTCGCCGCGAAGTGGCACTGACTCGGGATGATGTCCAGTTCCTCAGTTGGGAGCATCCATTTATCGACCAGGCTCTGGAGCTGGTTACCAGTGGCCCGATTGGCAACGCCTCCGTCGGCTACGTTGAGCAACATGACTATAAAACCGGCGACTGTTTTATACAGCTGCAGTTTGTGGCTTCCTGCCCGGCGCCCAAGCATTTACAGATCGAACGCTATTTGCCTGCGGATGCCATGCACCTGACCTTTACCCCCACCGGTGAACTGAAAGTGAATGAGCCGGATTTGGCCGGATTTGTCTTGCCGCTAAAACGCGGAACCGCCAAAGGCCTGGCGGAACAAAAGATGAACGAGGTCAAACCGCTGATCTACAAGTTGGAGAAACTCGGCGGCGGTCAGCTGAATAAAATGATCCAGCGTGCCACCAACAAGGCCAACGAAGCCTTTGATGATCGCCTGCAGCGATTGCAGGCACTGGCGCAGCATAACCCCAACATCCCGGAACAGCTGATCAGCGATGTCCAGCAGGAACGGCAAGCGGTATTGGCCGCTATTGAAACAGCCCAGCTACAGATGGACAGCGTGCGATTGGTATTCTGCGGCTAAATGGTCGAAACCGGTGGGCACGGACAGTGCCACCGGCCCTTACGGTCTGTGCACCGCCTTCAGGCGGTGCCGATTCTGCGGGTACAGACTGCCGGATTAACGTGCCCGTGAGCGCATGGTGACAAACTCTTCTGCCGCTGTCGGGTGAATCCCGATGGTGCTGTCAAACACAGACTTGGTGGCACCTGCGTTGATTGCGACGGACAACCCTTGCATGATTTCACCGGCATCCGGCCCTACCATATGTACGCCCAATACCTTGTCGGTACTGGTTTGTACCAGCAGTTTCATGAATGAGCGCTCTGGCATGCCACTGATGGTGTGTTTCATCGGTCGGAAGCTGGATTCAAACACGCTGAGATCACCTGCAAATTGCTCTGCTGCGTCGTCTTCGGTCATGCCAACAGTAGCGATATTGGGCTGGCAGAAAACAGCGGTGGCGATATTGTCGTAAGACAGTGGCTGGGTGTCGCCATCAAACTGCTGATTAACAAACTTCATGCCTTGCGCCAGCGCTACCGGCGTCAGAGCCGGTGTGCCGATCACGTCGCCCAGTGCGTAAATGCTGGGCACCGTGGTGCGGAAAAAGTCATCGGCAACAATGGTACCGTTGCGGCGGGTTTCCACGCCCAGGGCTTCCAGGTTCAAGCCGTCGGTCATCGGGCGACGGCCGGTGGCATACATCACGCAATCGGTAATCAGTGAGTCACCGTTGTTGAGTGTGCAGACCAGTTCGCCCTGCTCGTTTTTGCTGATCGATTGAATATCGGTCTGGGTGCGAATATGAACTCCCTTGCTGGCAATCTGCTCTGCGGCAAACTCTTGCACCCCGGAGTCAAAGCCTCGCAGGATTTGCTCGCCGCGATACAGCAGTTCGGTCTCGGCACCGAGACCGTTAAAAATACCGGCAAATTCCACGGCGATATAACCACCGCCAACAACAACCACTCGCTTGGGAAATGTTTCCAGAAAGAAGGCTTCGTTTGAAGTGATCGCCAGTTCAGCACCGGGAACTTCGGGTTTGAACGGCCAGCCGCCGGTGGCAATCAGGATGCGCTCTGCGCGGTAGTCCTGACCATCGACGCTGACGGTATTGGCATCCTTGATGCTGGCGGTGCCGTTGATTGTTGTAACACCAGCATTACCGAGCATATTGCCGTAGATACCGTTCAATCGTTCAATTTCACGGGTTTTGTTGTCACGCAGTGTTGGCCAGTCGAAGCTCTTGAGCTCTCCTTCGATACCAAAGCCTTTGGCCTCAGCGAATTTATCAGCGTATTCGGAGGCATAAACAAACAGTTTTTTGGGTACACAACCGACATTGACACAAGTACCACCCAGGTAACGGTTTTCTACCACGGCGACTTTTGCCCCCTTGGCGGCCGCCATGCGTGAGGCCCGTACGCCACCAGAACCGGCACCAATAACCAACAAATCAAAATCAAATGACATAACGCTTCTCCGTGAGTGACCCGCTTATTCCAGCGCTGGTCGAATAACTGCGGTCGATGCTCTGAGTATTAGCGCCGGAGCGGCTCTTCCGCAATAAAATTTGGGCTATATGCTAGCCTGTTTGGCCCGGATTGCGAAACGGCCATAGCGATACGCTATAAAGCAGCAATAGAATAGTCATCCGCCACTGCCAGCCCCTCGACTACTCGTTTTCCAGCGTTGCCCGCACATCAACCCGGCCTGGCAAGTCGGAACTGTCGACGGTAATCTGACTCACGCGAATGCCGTGACGGATTTGCAGGGATTCGACCCAGGCGATGAACATATCGAATTCAATATTATCAAGCCAGATTCGAACCCCCTGCCCGTCCTGTTCATAGCGATCCAGTTGGATGCGATCAGACCGTGCCGCTTGCGTGACCAGGGTCAGAATGGGGCCGGAGGATTTTTCCAGTGAGGCGCCACCAAATTTGCCGGCGTTCTCTGCAATCAGGTTGTAAACGTCCAGTTTTTTGTCCAGATCACGCTGTACGCGCTGGTTTTCCCGTAACAGCGGAGCAAATATCAGGACGTACACCAGCGCAGCCCCTAATAGCCAGGCCAGACCTCGCACGACCAGTCGGTCTCTGGCAGGCAAGGCACCGTACCAGTTGCTGGCAGCTTGCACCTGAGGGATGGCTGTCAGGCGCTGGCGCATTTCGGTCAGTATCTCCGTATTCATGCGGACTCCCCTATTTTAAGACGACCCTTGACCTTTTTATCCTCATTGCTGGCAGAGGCCACTTCGGCATCGAGACCACGCTCCGACAGGGCCTGGCGCAGAGTCTGCAACTCACTGAGGTTGCTGGCTTGCACCTCTATAATCAGCTCTTGCTGGCGTTCGTTATAACGCGCTGAGTCCAGCTTGATGGTTTTGAGGTTGACGGATTGAAACGCACTGGCGGTGGTATTGATCAGATACGCAAAACCATGATTGTTGCCATGACTGCCTTCGGCCAGTCGGCCGCGAAATTCCCGCTCCAGTGCCCGTATCCGTACCCCGGGGAATAGCTGTTTGTACAGCGCCAGACTTTGCTGATAAACATATTGGCTCTGATTGGCCAGCTGCCGGTTTTGCACATACAGCGTAACCGCCATGATCAGCAGGCAAGCGGTCGCCAGTGATGCCAGAGGCCGCCACCAGGAGCGTGGCTTGTCTGCCTGGCCATGACGTACCTGAAACTGGCCAATCAGCATATTGACCGGGCGGGCATGGGTGGGTAACGCTGGTGAGTCGCTGGTCGCCGAAGAAATATCGATGCGCTCGAAGGCATCCGCAAATCCGGTCTCAATCGTAGTGCGCAACAGGTTGGCTTGATCCAGCCCCGATGCGTGAATGGTTAATACACCCAGGCCTTGCTGGTCTTCCAGTACGGATTCCAGCACCGGCATTATGGCAAACTCATTGACCCAGCCTTCGAATACTCCCGGCAGCTTGACCAGCCAGCCTTGATCCTGCCAAACGGCAATGGCTGCTTCCGGTAGCAGTTGGGTTTCCGGAATCAGTTCCCGCACTGTCAGATGTAAATGCTCTGCCTGTTCCAGCAGGCGCTCGACCAGATCACAGGCCGTTACGTAAGCCCGAGCCCGGACACCCACTTTGCCTGCCGGTACAATCAGGTATTCACTGATATCGTTGATCAGGTTCTCTTCCAGCGCAAAAGGCAATGCCTGGGCCAGGTGACGGCCTGAAACGCCCGGCAATTCGATCCAGTGGCAGCTGTAATTGGCCGCTGACAGAATCATCCGTACTGGAGTCAGGTCGGGTTGGTCAGCAGCCCAGTCTTCCAGGTTGCAGGGCGGGACAGCATCATTGCTGGGATCGCTCACCAGCCATTGGGCATCGCGCCCCTGCCAGGTCACTTTGATTGTGTTCATGCTGTTTCTCGCTGCATATCACTTACGCTGGTTGAATTTAATAAATCAAGGGGTGGTATTGGGCAACTCAGGCAAACGCCTGGCTTCCCGGCGGGAATAGTCCCGATACAAGGTACGGAAATTACCGCTATCGGCATCGCGCTTGAGTAAAAACTCATTGGTACCAAACCAGTCTCCACTGGTGCCGATATCCACTCGCCCAAATACTTCAAAATATTCCGATTTGACGGTGAAATCGCTTTCTGTCCATTTGCTGTCGTTGCTGTTACTGCTGCCCGACACAAAACCTTTCACTTCATCCAGATCCAGAAAATCACTGACACTGGCCAGCCCGCTATCACCTCGGGCAGATACAACCGCTTGTGCGTCCGTTATGGAAAAGTTGGCATCGAGGGCTGACATTACCAGTTCAGAGGCCGTGTTGATATTCAGCTGGGTCGTCACCGGCAAGCAGGTGACATAAGGCTCCAGGGCGTAATAAGTGTCGGTATCGACCCCTTCGAGCAGCATCAGATCAGAGGTGTGCTTACAGATTTGATAAGCAGGACGATAAGGCGGCTCCAGACTCATATAGTCATTTTCTACCTGGCTTTCGGCGTCCATCCAATCGGCCAGTCGCTCTGCAATCGTGACATCCAGCCCCAGGTCGTTAAGCAAGTTATACAGCCGCTGTTGCCACACGCTCTGATTACTGGCAGCCGGAGCCAGCCAGTTGAGATTGAATTTGCCCTGGGCATCCACCATCCGAATAAATACCTGGCCTTCGTCCATCGGAAACGTGCGGTCAATGGCCCACTCTTCCAAGCCATGATCAATATCCGGGTCGTTGTCCCAGTCCATATACAGGCCGCTGCGCACCACACTATCGATGCCATGCAAAAACGCTTGTGCCTGCTGGCGTGCCAACTGGGCAGTGGTTCGTTGGATATCCTTGGCCTGGCGCTCAATCAGTACGGTGGCCAAAACACTGACCACAGCGAAAATCAGCAAGACAATCAACAGGGCAAGTCCGGATTGCTGGCGGCGCATCACAGTTCCTCACCATCATGTGCCAACGTCCAGAGCCGGGTTGCTTCACCGATGATCGGCAGGGTCATTTTCCAACGCATCCCCTGGGGGATAACCGATTCATCACTACCTTGTACAATGGGCCAGCTGTCGTAC
This sequence comes from Oceanobacter sp. 5_MG-2023, assembly GCF_030548165.1. Taxonomy (NCBI): domain Bacteria; kingdom Pseudomonadati; phylum Pseudomonadota; class Gammaproteobacteria; order Oceanospirillales; family Oceanospirillaceae; genus Oceanobacter; species Oceanobacter sp. 5_MG-2023. The sequence continues at coordinate 217,763 of NZ_JAUORS010000002.1, forward strand.
CAGGTTGAATCCGTGACTTCATCGTCGCTGTCGCTGTTGACGGTGTCGGCCAGTAGCGATATGTCCAGCTCCTCAATCTGGTCGAGTACCACCATGCTTCTTGGCTCGCTGTCGTAACTGCGATCCAGTACCGACCAGACATAGCGCACCAGACACTCGCCTTCTGGTTCTTCTATCCCCCAGTCGGACAGACGCCGCCGGGCGGCTTCGCAGGCATCACTATCGATGCTTTCCAGTTGATAGGCGATACGCTGCAGCTCTGAACGTGGGTCTTCAACACCGGGGCGATTACGCCAGCCGGTACGGGTTAATTCGAGCAGGTAATCCCCGTCATCCAGCAGGAGAGCATCCTGTTCATCGCCATAGGCATCCAGAATGGGACGATTGATAAACTGCTCAATATCACGACTGACAATGGCATTCAGCCGCTGCAGTGCAATCATCTGGTCCGACCGGACTTCGGTTGAATCACGGGCAACAATAATGGTGTGCAGCAATTGCACGGAGCCAACACTGATGGATGCCGTAATGGCGACGGCGACAATAACCTCCAGCAGGGTGAAGCCCTGATAGCGCGTCATCCGTGTTCACCCATAATGGTTGCCAGACTGACGAGGATATAGTCGGGTTCACTTTCGAGTGATACATCAACGGTTACCCGTACAACTCCGGGCCAGCTGGTTGATATCACGGTCGTCAGGGTTTGCCATTCGCGGGATGCCATATCAACGGTGTCCCGAGTGGTACCAACCTTGGGGGTTTCGTGACTGAGGCGAATTTCGGCGAGGCGATTTTCAGCCACCCAGGATGCCATGGTCTTGTTTTCCAGCGTCAGCAAGGTGTCGGCGGCCTGACTGGTGGTGCCACTGATAACGATGGCAATGGAAGCAAAAATAGTCAGTGCGATCATCACTTCGAGCAGCGTAAAACCATCGGCCCGCCGGCAGGCATTGAAGGTATTATTGCTCATATCGAACCACCTCTTTCCACACCGGATTGAAGCCATCGCCATGAATCACAAAGGCAAAGCTGTTGTCGGCGTCATGGGTAATGGTGAGTTCAAAGGCGGTGTACTCTTCTGATGACAGAAATTGCAATGCGGGTAATGGGCCTTCGTCGTTGTCCAGCAGCTCTTCAAAGTCGACATCGTCATCATCTATCACCAACGCCATGACCATACCTTCCGGCACGGTTGGCGCATTCAGGGATGCACTGGAATACGCTTGCCAGGGGTTTTTATCGATATCACTGAGCTCTTCCACTGACAGCGTGCCCTTGGCGGCCTGCTGACGAACGTCTTGCCACGACAACAGCATCAGCTCGTCCCGGTCCATGGCCAGGCCAAGGTCCAGGTTGCGATAGGCGGCTTCTTCACGGTAGAGGTTCATGGCGATTACCATAGTTGTGGCAAAACGCCCGGTTTCATCCTGAATCTGGGTGTCGCTGGCATTCAGGTTAACGAGCGACAACAAGCCGCCAATAATCATCAGCACAACCAGCAATTCGAGCAGAGTGAATCCTCTTTGCGGGAGCGGGCGCTGGGCTGGTAATGTCATGGGGCGAAAGGATGTCAACACAGATGTCCATCTGCCGGGTCACCCCGGCAGTCAGTAGCTTGTTATTCGGGGTAGGAAATGTCGGCGTATTCAGCTTCGCCGCCTTCCTGGCCATCAGCGCCCAGCGAAACAATTTCGTACTGTCCTTTTTCCAGGTAATACAGAAACTCATTACCCCAGGCATCGGTTGGTACGCTGTTGCCTTTCAGGTAACCACTGCTGCGGTAGTTTTTGGGTACTGGAGACGATGACGGCTTGCTGATCAGTGCCTCGAGGCCCTGTTCGGTGGTTGGGTAGGTGAAATTATCGAGTTTGTACATATCCAGCGCGCCTTCTATCAGCTTCATCTGGCTTTTGGTGGTCTTGACCTGGGCATCGGTAGCGGAACCAATAATATTGGTGGCGACCAGCGCCATGATGCTACCAATAATGGCCAGTACAACCATCACTTCCAACAGGGTAAAGCCTTGTACGCGCTTGCGGGTTTGCATGTGTTTCTCCTAACGAACCATGTTTTGCAATTCAAGAATGGGCATCATGATAGCGGCAACAATCAGGGCAACAATCGCCCCCATGGTAAGCAGCATCATGGGCTCAAAGATTTTGACCATCGCTGAGACTGTATTTTCCAGCGTAGTTTCCTGCTGCTGCGCTGTTTTTGCCAGCATGGCATCGAGTTCACCACTGTTTTCACCGCTGGCGATCATATGCAGCATGATGGGGGCAAAGTAGCCGGTGTGATCCAGCGACTTGTGCAGGCTCCCGCCTTCGCTGACTTCCAGCGTGGCTTCGGTCAATGCTTTTTTGATCGGTATATTGTCGACGACCTGACTGGCAATACGCATGGCGTCAACCAGGGGAACCCCGGAGCTGGTCAGAATCGCCAGCGTGCTGCCAAAACGGGCGGTATTGGCGTCCTTGGCAAAACCACCGATGCCCGGTACGGCAAGCATGAAACGGTGATATTTTTCACGGAATGCCGGACTTCTCATAGCCTGGCCAAACAGTACCGCCACCGCCACCACCGCCAGTAAAATATACAGTCCGAAGTCGGTAATCAAATGACTGAGATCGAGCATGAACTGGGTCAGTCCGGGCAGTTCCTGACCGTTTTTAACAAATACATCAACAATGTCAGGTACGACGTACGTCAGCAGACCAACCACAATCCCGATTGCCACAATACTGAGGATGATCGGATACATGGCGGCCAGCTTGATCTTCTGATCTGCCGACTGCCGCGCTTCCGTGTAATCGGCCAGCCGGTTTAATACGCCGTCCAGATGCCCGGCATGTTCACCGGCACTGACCGTCGAGCGGTACAGGTGCGGAAAGGCTCGCGGGTATTCGGCCAAGGCCTTGGCCAGCGTGTAACCTTCCAGAACCTTGGCCCTGATGGCGAGGATCATGGCCTTGATCTTGGCTTTGCCGGTTTGCTCAGACAACGCCCGCAAGGCTTCATCGATAGGCAGGCCGGCACCAATCAGGGTTGCCAGTTGGCGTGTAAGCAGTGCCAGGTCTGGTACGGACATGCCGGGGCCGCGACCACCGGAGCTGTGCTTCTGTTTGACGCTGGTGGATTCCACCGATAACGGCATCCAGCCTTTGTCGCGCAGCTTCTGCCGCACCTGTCGGGCACTGTCAGCTTCCAGTACACCTTTCAGCTGCTTGCCCTTGGCATCAAGCGCCTGGTAAAGAAATGCAGCCATAATTATCCCTTGGCAACCCGCAGCAGCTCTTCAATGGTTGTGCTGCCGCCCAGTACCTTGCGAATGCCATCCTGGGTGATGCTGGGACCAAGCCGACGGGCGTGAGCGGTCATGGCCTGCTCCCCTGCCCGGTCATGGATCAGGGTTTTCAGGCCTTCATCAACTTCAATGATTTCGTAAATCCCCTGACGACCGCGATAACCCAGCTGGTTACATTTGTCACAGCCTTTGGCGTGGAATATTTCCGGAGGCTGATCAGGATCGGCGCCGAGCAACTCGCATTCACTGGCATTGGCAATTGCCGGTACCTTGCAGTCATCACAAAGCACCCGGACCAGTCGCTGGGCCAATACGCCCACCAGACTGGAGGATAACAGGAATGACTCAACCCCCATGTCTTGCAAGCGGGTAATCGCACCAATAGCCGTATTGGTGTGCAGTGTGGACAACACCAAGTGACCGGTCAGAGAAGCCTGAATGGCAATCTCAACGGTCTCGAGATCCCGGATCTCACCAATCATGACCACGTCGGGGTCTTGACGCAAAATGGCTCGCAAGCCTTTGGCAAAGGTCATTTCAACCTTGGCATTAACCTGGGTCTGACCAATACCGGGCAAGCTGTATTCGATCGGATCTTCTACGGTCAGGATGTTACGACTGGTGTCGTTAAGGTCACTGAGGGCGCCATACAGCGTGGTGGTTTTACCGGAACCGGTTGGGCCGGTCACCAGAATAATTCCGTGAGGTCGGCTGATAATATTACGCATGGTGCGTAAATCACGTTCCGACATGCCGAGCTGAGAAAGACTCAAGCGCCCGGCTTTTTTATCGAGCAAACGCATCACCACCCGTTCGCCGTGGCTGGATGGCATGGTCGATACCCGAACATCCACTTCCCGTCCACCGATCCGCAGGGCGATACGGCCATCTTGTGGCACCCGTTTTTCCGCGATATCCAGCTTGGCCATGACTTTGATTCGAGAGACAAGCAAGGCGGCCAGAGCCCGCTTGGGCTGCACCACTTCGCGTAACACGCCATCAATGCGAAAGCGCACCACCAGGCGTTTTTCGTAGGTTTCGACATGGATATCCGAAGCATTTTCCTTGATTGCTTCGGTCAGCAAGGCATTGATCAGACGGATAATCGGCGCGTCACCGTCCTGCTCCAGCAAATCTTCGGTTTCAGGAACGGAATCAGCCAGACTGGCGAGATCCATTTCATCGCCGAGGCCTTCCACCATTTCCATGGCTTCTGATGAGTCGGTCTGATAAGACAGCCCCAGGCGGCGATCAAATTCGTCGTCGGCCACACCTTCGAGCCGGAATGGCAAAGACAGGAAGCGCTGCACTTCCATAATGGCTTCTGCACTGACCGGCACCCGGTGTACCACCTTGAGCCCATCGGCAGCCCCTTCAACCAGCACACCAAAACGCTTGGCAAAACCGAAAGGCACGCGAGTAGCCAGCCCGGTGGAGCTATTGTTCTGGTCATTTGCCGTTGGGGTCGACGGGTCAATCAATATCGCTTCAGCACGGTCTTCGGGTTGATCTTGTACAAGGGTAGAACTCATGAATTATCCAACGTTGCGACCAAGATAAGTGGACCCAAGACTCCGTAAAACGGAGCACCTGGATCACACACCGACAATGGCCGTCAATAATAACCGGCTGTCTGCACAGCTTTCTGATAACAATAATACCTGACGGTCAACAATACAGACTCGCTGGTCACCCGGCACATCACTATCGACCCATGCATCATACTGATGGTTCGGTGGCTCCGACACTCCATCGGTAAAGTATTGCGACAAAACCGTCCGTAAATGCACTTCTTTTCGACAATACGACACTGGGGCGCAGCTTATGTCTATTTAATGACAAATCGGTGACACAAAAAAGCCCGGACTGAGCCGGGCCTTTTTAACGCCTTGATGTTAAACGAGTTTGTCCAGCTCTGGAACAGCATCAAAGAGGTCCGCAACCAGTCCGTAATCCGCTACCTGGAAAATCGGTGCTTCTTCGTCCTTATTGATGGCCACAATCACCTTGGAGTCTTTCATGCCAGCCAGATGCTGGATTGCACCGGAGATACCAACAGCAATATACAGCTCTGGCGCAACGATTTTACCTGTTTGACCAACTTGCAGGTCATTAGGAACAAAACCGGCATCTACCGCTGCACGGGAAGCGCCGACTGCCGCTCCCATCTTGTCTGCCATATCAAACAGCATGGCAAAATTATCGCCATTTTGCATACCGCGACCACCGGCAACCACAACCTTGGCAGCTGTCAGTTCCGGACGATCGGATTTGGCCAACTCTTCACTCAAAAATACGCTTTTGCCGTAGGCGCTGACAAAATCAACAGCTTCGATAGTTGCTGAGCCACCGGTTGCGGCAACCGCATCGAAGCCAGTCGCACGAATCGTCAGTACCTTGATGGCATCGTTGCTCTGATACGTTGCCACAGCGTTACCGGCATACACCGGGCGTGAGAATGTATCAGCAGCAACCACTTCAATCACGTCGGACAACATATTGACGCCCAGCAGCGCTGCAGCACGAGGCAACAGGTCTTTGCCTGTGGTCGTGGCGGGTGCCAGAATATGGCTGTAACCTGTGCCTATGTTGGCAACCAGATCCCCCATGACTTCGCCCAGCTGGTGTTCATATACGGCGTTGTCCGCAACCAGCACCTTGGCGACCCCAGCGACTGCCGCTGCAGCATCCACGACAGCCTGACAACCAGAACCTGCAACCAGTACGTCAACATCACCGCCAATTTCAGCAGCGGCGGCGAGAACGTTCAGCGTAGCGCCTTTCAGGGTAGCGTTATCATGTTCCGCTATTACCAGAATACTCATTTCATTGACTCCTGTTTACAGCACTTTCGCTTCGTTCTTCAGTTTTTCGACCAGCTCTGCAACATCGGCCACCTTGATACCTGCCTGACGCTCTGCTGGTGGAACCACCTTCAGCAACGTCTGGGTTGACTCCATGGTGACGCCGAGATCTGCCGGTGTCATGATGGCCAACGGCTTACGCTTGGCTTTCATAATGTTTGGCAGGGTCGCATAACGGGGTTCGTTCAGACGCAGATCGGTGGTAACAATGGCGGGCAATTCAAGAGTGACAATACGCAAGCCACCGTCGACTTCCCGGGTTACCTTGACCTTGTCGCCGTCAATCGCAACATCAGAAGCAAAAGTACCTTGTGCCATACCGGTCAGAGCACCCAGCATCTGTCCAGTCTGATTGTTATCGCTGTCGATGGTTTGCTTGCCCATCAATATCAGTTGAGGCTCTTCTTTTTCGACTACCGCTTGCAGCAAGCGAGCAACAGTCAGTGATTCCAGTTTGTCTTCAGTTTCTATAAGAATGCCGCGATCAGCACCGAGAGCCATGGAAGTACGAATCTGCTCTTGTGCTACTTTAGGGCCAATGGAAACAACGACAATTTCGCTGGCGATGCCCTTTTCTTTCAGACGTACCGCTTCTTCAACAGCGATTTCGCAGAACGGGTTCATGGCCATTTTGACGTTATTCAGATCAACATCCGTATTATCCGGCTTGACGCGTACCTTGACGTTATAGTCGATGACGCGCTTTACAGCGACGAGAACCTTCATAGATTCCTCTTATCTTCAAATGATTGAAATTTTACCCCGATTTACCCAGTGGCGCGGTGATTCGGCGCTACTTTTCGGGGGCTTCAGACCAGAAGAATTATTCTGGACTTTTACCTTTACGTCAATAGTGAGGCTTGTTTGTTTCCAAAACGGCAGCATTCCCGAGCGATGCGGTTGCCTGAAACAGGCACGAACGTATAATGCTGCACCTCTATAAAGCGCTTTCTTAGTAGTTTGCTGATTATCACCAAAAAATCAAACCCGAATAGCACAGCCGTGGCCAATAACTCTAACCGTTAACAGGAGAGATCCGTATGGACCGTGATGTAATGGAGTATGACGTTGTAATTGTCGGCGCAGGCCCAGCGGGCCTCGCAGCGGCTTGCCGCATCAAGCAAGTCGCCAACGAAGCAGGCAACGAGATTTCGGTCTGCCTGGTTGAAAAAGGTTCCGAAGTCGGTGCCCATATCTTGTCTGGTGCGGTTATTGAAGACCGGGCGCTGACGGAGTTGTTCCCGGACTGGAAGGAAAACAATGCCCCTCTCACGACCAAGGTTGCCAGGGATGAAGTGTATTTTCTGCTTGGCGACAGCAAGTCGATACAGGCCCCTGGCTGGGCTGTGCCCAAACCGATGCATAACCACGGCAACTATATAGGTAGCGTTGGCAATTTGTGTCGCTGGCTGGGTCAGCAGGCAGAAGAACTCGGCGTTGAAATCTATCCGGGCTTCCCGGCGGCAGAAGTATTGCTTGAAGATGGGGTGGTCAAGGGTGTGATTACCGGGGATATGGGCGTGGATGCCGAGGGCAATCCCAAGGACAGTTACACTCCGGGAATGGAACTACGGGCCCGTTACACCCTGTTTGCAGAGGGGTGTCGTGGCCATTTGGGCAAACGCCTGATCAATGAATATCAACTGGATGCTGGCAAGGACCCTCAGCATTACGGAATCGGCATCAAGGAATTGTGGGATATCGATCCTGCCAGGCACCAGCCTGGACTGGTGATGCACGGTACTGGCTGGCCACTGAACGAATCATCTTCATCGGGTGGTTTTTTTCTCTACCATGGGGATGACGGTCAGGTCATGGTTGGGCTGATTACCGATCTTTCCTATTCCAACCCTTATGTCAGCCCTTATGATGAATTCCAGCGTCTGAAACACCACCCTGCCATCGCACAGTATCTGGAAGGTGGCAAACGGGTGTCTTATGGTGCCCGGGCCATCACCAAGGGCGGACTGAACTGCCTGCCCAAAATGACCTTTCCTGGTGGTTTGCTGATCGGCTGTGACGCCGGAACGCTGAATTTTGCCAAAATCAAAGGCGTTCATACTGCCATGAAAAGCGGCATGATTGCTGCCGAGACGGTGATTGCCGCTATCGCGGCTGATCGTTGTCACGACGAGCTGACGGAATTCACCACCGCTTTTGAGAGCAGCTGGGCCTGGCAAGAGCTGCAACGCAGCCGCAACTTTGGCCCCGCGCTTCACAAGTTGGGGACTCTGGGCGGGGCTGCTTTCAACTTTATTGATCAGAATATTCTGGCCATGCCGGTCACACTGCACGACACCACGCCAGACTACGACACTCTGCGGGCTGCCTCTGAATGCAAACCGATCATCTACCCCAAGCCAGATGGCAAATTAAGCTTCAGCAAACTGGATTCCGTGTTTATCGGCAATGTTAACCACGCCGAAGACCAGCCTTGCCACCTGAAGCTGGCCGATGCTGAAATTCCTCTGGAGATCAATCTGGTGCAGTGGGATGAGCCGGCTCAACGTTACTGCCCGGCGGGTGTTTACGAAATCACGGAAGACGAGCAAGGCAAGCACTTCCAGATCAATTCGCAAAATTGTGTTCACTGCAAAACCTGCGATATCAAGGATCCGTCCCAGAATATTGAATGGGTGACTCCAGAAGGGAGTGGTGGCCCGAACTATCCCAATATGTAATCCATCCTGAATGAAAAACAAAAAAGCCCGCAATCAATGCGGGCTTTTTTATCAACAACCAAATGGCTAATCAAATAGCCGATCAGGCACCGGGACGTTTGATCTCAATGTTGTCTTGTGCCCATTTGCGGTAGCTGGCGATATTGGCACGAGCTGCCCGATTTTCAAGCAGGCCCTTCTCTTCAGCGCTGACCGTCAGATCGGCCAGATCATCTACCTGTATATCATCGACCCGCACAACGGCAGCACCGCCCTGTACGTCCACTACTGCTACGACACCTTGCTGCAAGGCAAATGCTCTGGACTGGGCTTCGCGAGGAAGATCGGTCGTCTGGTCATAAGTGACTTCGACAGAAGTCCAGGCATCGGATTCTTGCTCTCCTGCGGCAATTTGAGCGGCAATGGTGTCGGCCAGTTCTGAGGCTCTATCACGCTTGAGCAGGTTTTCAACTTGCTGGCGGACAATTTCCAGAGGCAATGTTCGGGGTTCTTCATGTTCAGATACAGCAAACACATAGACTCCCTGCTCTGTTTCAACCAGCTCACTCAACTCCCGATCCAGCAGCAGGTTTTCTGCAAACGCCTGTTGGCGCACAGCATCATTAGCGGCCAGTCCTTCACCAAAATCACGAGTAAACAAGCCCGATTCCTGAACTGTCAGACCCAGTACCGCGGCAATCTCATCCACAGAGTCTGATGAAAACGCCAGATTGCTTAATTCTTGCGTTTGCTCAGCGATACGCAGCCCGGCTTTTTCGTTACGAATGTACTCGGCCAGTTCATCGTGCTGCTGTTCAAAAGTGTCCGATTCCGACGCCTTGACATCAAGCAACTGGATAATGTGGTAACCAAACTCAGTTTTTACCGGCTCGGAAATATCCCCTTGCTGCATCGCAAACAGAGCCGTTTCAAACTCCGGCACAAAGGTACCGTGACTGATATAACCCAGATCACCCCCACTGCTGCCACTGGCAATATCATCGGAACTGGTTTGTGCCAGTTCGGCAAAATCAGCACCAGCATCCAGTTCTGCTTTCAGTTCATTTGCCTTGGCCAAGGCTTCTTCACTGGAACGCTCATCACTGACTTCAACCAGAATATGACGGGAACTGCGTTGTTCCTTGGCGGATAGCTCATTCAGGTAATCATCGTAAGCGGCCTTGATTTCATCCTCAGAGACCTCTTCTGCGGCGGCCAGTGCTGCGCGGTCAAAACCGACATAACGAACACGGGCCTGCTCTGGCGATTGGAAGCGGGAACTGTTGTCATCGTAGTAGGTTTGCACGTCTTCATCAGAGAGTTCGATGTCATCCATCAAATCCTGGGCACGAATTTCAACATAGGAAACCGTGCGCAGCTCTCCGTTCAGCATGGCGCTAAGGCGAGTTTGATATGGCGTCGGAATGGACGTCATGGTCAATGCTTGCTGTGCCTGGTTTACTTTCAGATCTTCGCCCAAGCTGGCTCGAAATGTCAGCGGCGTCCAGCCGTTCATACGCAATACGCTGAGAAACTGTTCCTTGTTGAAACGGCCGTCCAGTTGAAAAGCCGGAATATTGACAATAGCCTGATCAACCACGCTGGTGGAGGCATACAGACCAAAGCGATCAGCCTGTACGGCGTCAACTCGCTGCTGGATCAGCTGATCAAGCGCTGATTCACGTAACAACTGGTCATTAAACAGGTTTTCATCAAATTGCTCGCCAAACTGGCGGCGCAAGTTGGCCTTTTGCTGCTCAATCAGTCGCTGGATATCAGGCTCCAGTATCTCGACACCACCGACTTCGGCGACTGGCGTTTCGCCAGAACCAATATTGACAATGCCTTCAACACCCCACAGGGCGAAGACAAGAATAATAAAAAATACGATGACCTTGGCAATAATGCCTTGGGCACTATTACGCATTGTTTGTAGCATGCTTCCTCCGGGTATTCGCTACAGCAACATAAAAAAAGCGCATCCAGGATGCGCTCTTTTATCTGGGTAGGTAGTACAACAAGGTAAAAACCTGCTGTAACTACCCTGTCCGGCATGCCAGACCGCCTTGCCAGTCAGTGTGTCAAATCATTCTGACAGCTTAGTTAACGGCATCCTTAAGCGCTTTCCCTGGCTTGAATCCAGGCACTTTGGCAGCCTTGATCTGAATTGGTTCACCGGTTTGAGGGTTGCGGCCTGTACGTTCTGCGCGCTCTTTCACCGAAAATGTACCGAATCCAACCAGGGCAACCTGATCACCGTCTTTTAGCGCAGTACCAACACTTTCTATCATGGCATCCAGTGCGCGACCAGCAGCTGCCTTTGGAATATCAGCTGATGCGGCAATGGCGTCGATTAATTCGGACTTATTCACACTTTTCCCCTCACTCTGTGTGCAATATTAGATTCTTGTTATGCGACTGGGCGATCGCTACAGGAAATTAAAGAGCGTCGATTTATACCAACTGGGTTATGCACCGTCAAGCAGACTCAGTGCGTCTTTGGGCGAGAACCCTCGTCCTTGCTGACGCTTGCATCATCTGTCGGAACAATTGGTGCCGAAACACCATCAGGGCTTGACTCAAGCGCCAAATCCAGAACCTCGTCGATCCAGTCTACAGCAACAACCGTCAGGTCTTGCTTGATATTTTCCGGTATATCCCTGAGGTCTTTTTCATTCTCTCGAGGAATAATAACCGTTTTGATGCCTCCACGATGCGCGGCCAGCAGCTTCTCTTTCAAGCCACCAATCGCCAGCACCTTGCCGCGCAGGGTGATCTCCCCTGTCATGGCAACTTCAGCCTTAACCGGAATGCCGGTCAATACGGATGCCAGTGCGGTTGCCATGCCGATCCCGGCACTGGGGCCGTCTTTCGGAGTAGCGCCTTCCGGTACGTGAACATGGATATCGTTCTTTTCAAAAAACTCGACATCCGCTTTCATGCCTGGGGCGCGACTTCTGACGACTGTAAGGGCCGCCTGAATGGATTCCTGCATCACGTCACCCAGCGAGCCGGTCTTGATGATCCGTCCCTTGCCAGGAGTGGCCGCCGCTTCCAGTGTCAATAATTCGCCACCGACCGATGTCCAGGCCAGTCCGGTTACTTGTCCAACTTCGTTACTGGCTCCAGCCAGGCCGTAGCTGTATTTGGTAACACCGAGGAATTCTTCCAGCAACTCTTCGGTAATCACGCAGGTAGCGGTTGTCTGGCTCAGCATATTGGTCTTGACTACACGGCGACAAAGCTTGGCCAGTTCACGTTCAAGCCCTCGCACACCCGCCTCACGGGTGTAGTGCCGGATAATGCTGCGCAACTGTGATTCTGGCAGCTCAATCTCATCGGCTTTAAGGCCGTTTTGCTTGATCTGCTTTGGCAACAGGTAGCGCTGGGCAATATTCACCTTCTCAGCCTCGGTGTACCCTGGAATACGGATGACTTCCATACGATCCAGCAAAGGCCCGGGAATATTCATGCTGTTGGATGTGCAGACAAACATGACATCCGACAGATCATAATCCACCTCAAGGTAGTGATCTGCAAATGTGTTGTTTTGTTCTGGGTCCAGCACTTCCAGCAAGGCAGAAGCCGGGTCACCGCGGTTGTCCATCCCCATTTTGTCGATTTCATCCAGCAGGAACAAGGGGTTGCGCACACCAACCTTGGTCATGCGCTGGACCAGCTTGCCTGGCATGGAGCCGATATAGGTACGGCGATGGCCACGAATTTCAGCTTCATCCCGAACACCACCCAAAGACATGCGGGTAAACTGCCGGTTGGTCGCCCGGGCAATGGACTTGCCCAACGAGGTTTTACCAACACCCGGCGGGCCCACCAGACACAGGACTGCACCTTTGACCTTTTTGACGCGATTCTGGACCGCCAGGTATTCAAGGATGCGTTCTTTGACTTCTTCCAGACCGTAATGGTCGGCATCGAGGATATCCCGGGCGCGAACCAGGTCATGATTCAGTCGTGAACGTTTTTTCCACGGCAGATTCAGCAACCAGTCCAGATAGCCCCGGACAACGGAAGCTTCAGCCGACATCGGTGACATCATGCGCAGTTTGCGTAATTCTGCTTCGGCCTTTTCCTTGGCTTCTGTGGTCAAGCCAACCTTTTCAATTTTTTCGGTCAGCTCATCAAATTCATTGCTGCCGTCTTCCAAATCACCGAGTTCTTTCTGGATGGCTTTCATTTGCTCATTCAGATAGTACTCGCGCTGGCTTTTTTCCATCTGTTTTTTAACGCGACCACGAATCCGCTTCTCGACCTTGAGCAGGTCGATTTCAGATTCCATCAATTCCATCAGGTGCTCAACCCGCTCTTTGGGGTCGAACATTTCCAGCACAGCCTGTTTCTCTTCCAGTTTGAGAGAGATATGGGCGGCAATGGTGTCACTCAGACGGCTGACATCCTCAACACCAGAAATGGTGGAAAGCACTTCACTGGGTACTTTTTTGGACAGCTGTACATACTGCTCAAAGTGCCCGGTCAAGGAGCGGGTCAGTACTTCGTTCTCGCGTTCATCCGGGATGCGTGTTCCGGCTGGTACAACCTGGCCACGGAACAAGTCACTCTCATCGATCAGACGTTCCAGTGAGGCACGCTCTTCACCTTCAACCAGCACTTTGACAGTGCCGTCAGGGAGGCGAAGTAGCTGCAGGATGGTGGCTACTGTTCCAACGCTATGGAGCCCTTCAATGCCAGGGGCATCATCAGAGGCGTCCTTCTGGGCAATAAGCATGATGCGTTTGTCGCCCGCCATCGCTTCTTCCAGAGCATTGATTGATTTTTCCCGCCCCACAAACAAGGGAATAACCATGGCGGGAAAGACCACTACGTCACGCAGTGGCAAGAGAGGTAATACTTCTTGATTCATCAGATTAGGTCTCTGCTACAAAGCAATATTCTGAGAGTGGGGGTTGTGCCCGTTAAAAACAAGCAACAAACAAATAAAAAGGAGCCAATGGCTCCTTTTTATTGTTTTTCAGGAAAGTGTTAATCGCTTTCTGAAGAGGCCATGGCGACATCGCCACTCTCATAAATCATGATGGGTTCAGCGATACCATTAATAACGCTATCTTCGATAACAATCTTGCTGATATCCGGTTCAGAAGGCACTCGATACATGGTCTGCAACAAGGCTCCTTCCAGAATCGAGCGCAATCCTCGCGCGCCGGTCTTTCTTTCCATTGCGCAATTGGCAATGGCATCGAGAGCCGAGTCGCGAATATCAAGCTCTACTGATTCCATCTCAAACAACTTCTGGAATTGACGAACCAGTGAATTTTTTGGTTCGGTCAGAATCCGGATCAAGGCATCCTTGTCGAGTTCATCCAGCGTTGCCACAACCGGCAAACGGCCAATAAACTCAGGAATCAAACCAAATTTAACCAGATCAACGGGTTCTACTTCGCGTAATGCTGCACCAATTGATTTCTGGTCTTCCTTGCCTTTAACGGTAGCCACAAAGCCAATGGAACTACGCTCAGACCGATCCCGAATAATTTGATCCAGTCCGGCAAAGGCTCCTCCGCAAATAAACAGGATATTGGAGGTGTCCACCTGTAGAAATTCTTGCTGCGGGTGTTTTCGACCACCTTGTGGCGGCACGGATGCAACAGTCCCCTCGACGAGCTTCAGTAATGCTTGCTGAACCCCCTCGCCTGATACATCACGTGTGATTGACGGGTTGTCGGATTTACGTGAAATCTTGTCAATCTCATCGATATACACAATGCCTCGCTGGGCGCGCTCAACATCGTAGTCACACTTCTGCAGTAATTTCTGAATGATGTTTTCTACATCTTCGCCCACATAACCCGCTTCTGTCAGTGTAGTGGCATCAGCAATGGTAAATGGTACATTCAGCAAGCGAGCCAGTGTTTCTGCCAGCAATGTCTTGCCGCTGCCCGTTGGGCCAATCAGCAGGATATTACTCTTGGATAGCTCAACATCGCCCTTCCCTTTGCCTTTACCTTCACCAAAGCGCAGACGCTTGTAGTGATTGTAAACCGCCACAGCCAAAACCACCTTGGCTTTATCTTGACCAATAACGTATTCATCCAGAGTCAGACGAATTTCCTGTGGCGTAGGCAGGGTGTCAGAACCGCCCTTGTTATCGGTCTCCTGGACTTCTTCACGAATAATGTCATTACACAAATCAACACATTCATCGCAAATAAACACCGAAGGCCCGGCAATCAGCTTGCGCACTTCATGCTGACTCTTACCGCAAAACGAACAGTAGAGCAGCTTGCCGCCGTCTTCGCCTTTGCCTTTAGTATCGTCGGTCATTCGACTGCCTCATTCTGGTACATAGCATTCATATATAGGTGCACAATGGTCGAGTTTCAAGCCTGTCGGCCATCGTTTGGTCAATTTTATTGACCTCGATGGGTCAAAACCTTGTCAATAAGGCCATATTCAAGTGCCATATCGGCAGTCATAAAGTTGTCGCGCTCGGTATCCGCCGCAACTGTCTCGTACTTCTGGCCAGTATGATGCGCCAGAATGCTATTGAGACGTTCCTTGGTATGCTGGATATTGCGAGCATGAATTTGAATATCCGTTGCCTGCCCCTGGGCACCACCGCTTGGCTGGTGAATCATTACCCGTGAGTTCGGCACACTGTAGCGCTTGCCTGCTGCCCCGGCAGCCAGCAGAAAGGCTCCCATGCTACAGGCCTGGCCAATAACCATGGTACTGACGTCCGGCTTGATAAACTGCATGGTGTCATAAATCGACATGCCAGCAGAAACCGAACCACCCGGTGAGTTGATATACAGGTGAATATCTTTGTCCGGATTTTCAGACTCAAGAAACAGCAGTTGAGCCACGACCAGATTGGCCATGTGATCTTCCACAGGCCCTACCAGAAAAATCACCCGCTCCTTCAGCAAACGGGAGTAGATATCGTAAGAGCGCTCACCGCGAGCAGACTGCTCTACTACCATAGGAACCAGGGCATTCTGGATCACTTCCGATCCCTGAGTGAATTGGTCATTCATAAAATTACTCCCATACAAAACCAGTATCGAACCATCATTACAAAAACAGCCGCTATGTAGCGGCTGTTTTTGAGTGTAGCCATTGGAGACGAATCTGTCAGTCCCCAAGATACCAACTATTACATTGCTTGGTTGGCATTGGCAGCGCGAATAACGTCTTCGTACGAGGTTTCAACCACGGAAACGGTAGCAGCCGCTAACACTTTTTCGATCAATTGATCTTCCAGAGCCAATGATTGGATCTGTGATTTTTGTTCGGCATTGCTGGAGTAATACTCACGAACCTGTTCAGGGTCCTGGTAAGTAGAAGCAATTTCTTCAATCAGCTCAGCGACTTTTTCATCGGATGGCTTCATGTCGGCTGCCTCAATAGCAGCATTCATCAACAGACCAACCTTGACGCGTTGCTCCGCCTGGCCTTTGAAAATCTCGGCAGGCAGTTGTGAGGCATCCATTTGACCGCCAAACTGCTTGACTGCCTGCTGGCGCAGACGATCAATTTCCTGGTCAATCAGAGGGGTTGGTGCTTCAACTTCGTTGCTGGCAACCAATGCATCGATCACTTGTTGCTTGGTCAAAGTACGCAGGGCACGTTTCAATTCGCGATCCATATTGGTGCGAATTTCAGCGCGGAACTCGGCTTCATCAGCGGTTTCTACGCCGAAGGTATTGAAGAAGGCTTCGTTCATTTCAGGCAGTTCGCCCTTCTCGACTTTTTGCACAGTGATCTTGAATTGTGCTGGCTTACCCTTGAGCTCTTCCTTGTGGTAATCATCAGGGAAGTTCACATCAATGGTTTTTTCATCGCCAGCGACAAAGCCGACAATTGCAGCCTCAAAACCTGGAATCATGGAGCCAGATCCCAAAGTCAGGGTGTGGCCTTCAGCTTTGCCACCCTCGAATGCTTCACCATCGACAAAGCCTTCAAAATCGATAACAACACGATCGCCATCTTCAGCAGCGGCATCGGTTTCTGTCCAGGTGGTGTTTTGTTGACGCAGGGTCTCCACCATTTTTTCCATATCGTCATCGGATACGGTGGCTGTCTTTTGCTCAATGGACAGCTCAGCAAAATCACCCAGAGCAACTTCTGGATACACTTCGAAGGTTGCCTTGAACTCAAGATCCTTGCCGTCTTCGTTTACCACAGGTTCAAAACTGGGCATTCCTGCCAGCTTGAGCGCTTGCTCCTGCACAGCCTGAAAGAAAGACTGCTGCATTTGCTGGTAGACAGCTTCATAACGCGCTTGCTGACCAAACATACGTTTGATCACTGCAAGAGGAACCTTGCCCGGACGAAAACCATCAATGCGACGACCTTTGGCCAGCTTTTTCAGCTCTGCTGTTACTTTTGGTTCTACTTCCGCAGCAGGAACGCCAATGGTCATACAACGCTGAAGACCACTGGTTGTCTCGATGGACACTTGCATAGATGCCTCTCAGATAAAGTGTTTTTTACGATCACTACCGGAAAATACCGGTCGCCGATTCAGAAAGCCGCGGAGTATAACGCAAGCCAGAGGACGAATAAACGAGAGAAAACAAACCACTGCAAATTGCAGAAACAAAAAAAGCAATCAGCAAGAGTACTGGGACAATAAAAATACAGAGAAAGAGCCTGAAGGCAGAAAGCAGCGAAGAGCAACTGACCCAAAGGTGTCGATACGAAGAAGCTGACAGGAAGAAGAAAAGACAAACAAGACTTGAAAATGGGGTGGCCGACGGGGATCGAACCCGCGACAACAGGAATCACAATCCTGGACTCTACCAACTGAGCTACGGCCACCATATCATGCTCGGGATGCTATTGGCGCACCCGGCAGGGCTTGAACCTGCAACCCCCGGCTTAGAAGGCCGGTGCTCTATCCAATTGAGCTACGGGCGCATGTCCATCTAACCTTCGAGATTAAATGGTCGGGGTAGAGAGATTCGAACTCCCGACATCCTGGTCCCAAACCAGGCGCGCTACCAGACTGCGCTATACCCCGTCACACTACTTGCAACAGTCAGTGTTTTGCTGACCCTCCCAAGTGGCTGCGCATATTATAGATGACCTGCCAGCAGGTCAACCAGAATTTGAAAATATTTCGATAAAACAAATACTTCACTGCTTTTGGCGAGAAACTGCCTGATAACTGATCAGTCATTTAGCTGTCGCTTTGTTTTCCTTCGTGGGCGTGAGAAAATTGCAACAGATACATCTCTACAACAGGTTTTTCATTTCATGACCGCACAACTGATTGACGGTAACGCCAGAGCGGAAGCTATCCGCACGCACATCCAGCAACAGGTTACCGAGCGCCAACAGCAAGGCAAACGCCTGCCAGGGCTGGCTGTTATCCTGGTAGGAGAAGATCCCGCTTCTCAAGTGTATGTCGCCCACAAACGCCGGGACTGCGAGCAGGTTGGTATTGCCAGCAAGGCCTATGACCTGCCAGCAAGCACCACGCAACAGGAACTGCTGACACTGATTGAGCAGCTGAATGACGATGCCACCATCGATGGCATTCTGGTGCAACTCCCCCTCCCCGATGGTTTGCGAGCCGACGAGATTCTTGAACGCATCGACCCAACCAAGGATGTCGACGGCTTCCATCCGTTTAATATGGGTCGCCTTGCCCAGCGCATCCCCCTGCTCCGCCCTTGTACTCCAGCGGGTATCATTGACTTGCTCGACAGCACTGGCAAAAAACTGGCGGGCATGCACGCGGTTGTCGTGGGGGCATCCAATATCGTTGGGCGACCAATGGGGCTTGAATTATTATTACGTGGCTGCACCGTCACTACTTGCCATCGCTTTACCCAAAACCTGGAGCAACACGTACGCCAGGCCGACTTGTTGGTGGTTGCCGTTGGCAAGCCCGGTATTGTCGATAGCGAATGGATCAAGGAAGGGGCAATCGTGATTGATGTGGGCATCAATCGCACACCAGAAGGCCGCTTGATTGGTGATATTGAATTTGCCGAGGCCGCCAGCCGTGCGTCATACATCACCCCGGTTCCGGGCGGTGTGGGGCCAATGACACGCGCCAAACTACTGGAAAATACCTTGTTTGCCTGCGAAAACCTGCATACCTGAGGCCGTTACAGGCATTCCCCGCCAGACAGCCCATACAGCAACAAGAAACACAACAGCCCGGACATGCCGGGCTGTTGTGTTCATCAGGATCGCTATCAGACGTGAAGGATCAACAGATCAGGCTGTGGTCGACTACTGCTTGATCCAGGTCGTTCCTTCCGGCCCATCTTTCAATACAATTCCCTTGGCAGCCAGCGTATCCCGCACCGCATCAGCCGCGGCAAAGTCCTTGGCTTTCTTGGCATCCAGTCGCTGCTGGATCATGGTTTCAATCCAGTCGGCTTCATCTCCAGCACCAGCCTGGAAAAAATCTTTCGGCTCCGACTGCAAGCACCCCAAAACCGACCCCAGATAACGTAATTGCCCGGCCAGTGTTGCCTGCTCTGCCCCCTCGGCCTTGTTAATGGCCCGCGCCAACTCAAACAGCACGGCAATTGCTTCCGGGGTGTTGAAGTCATCATCCATTGCTGCATGAAAACGTGCAGAAAAATCATTTTCCACATCTTCGATAGCACCAACCTCAACTCCATCCAGGGCATTATAGAAACGCTCCAGACGAGTGTGTGATTCCTTCAGGCTCTCTTCGCTGTAGTTGATCGCACTGCGATACTGGCTCGACAGCAGCAAAAAACGCACAACTTCAGCAGGGTACTTGTCGAGAATTTCGCGGATGGTAAAAAAGTTACCCAATGACTTGGACATCTTTTCACCATCAACCCGCACCGCCCCGGCATGCATCCAGGTATTGACGTAATGCGCCCCATTGGCGGCCTCGGACTGGGCTATTTCGTTTTCATGGTGTGGGAATTTCAGATCTGGCCCACCACCATGAATATCGAAAGTATCCCCCAGGCAGCATTTGGACATGGCAGAACACTCGACATGCCAGCCAGGGCGGCCGATTCCCCAGGGTGATTCCCAATGTGGCTCGTCCGGTTTGGCTGACTTCCACAACACAAAGTCGAGAGGATCCTGCTTGTGTTCGTCAACACCGATCCGCGCACCCGCTTCCAGTTCATCCAGTACCTTGCCCGACAACTTGCCATAGCCGTCGAACTTGCGTACCGAGTAATACACATCGCCATTGGCTGCAGGATAGGCAAAGCCTTTGTCAATCAGGGTCTCAATCAGGGCAACAATATCGTCGATATGGGCTGTTGCACGTGGCTCCGCATCGGGCATTTCGATCCCGAGTGATGCGGAGTCCTTGTGCATCTCATCAATAAACCGCTCAGTCAGCACATTGAATGCTTCGCCATTTTCATTGGCCCGAGTGATGATCTTGTCATCGATGTCGGTGATGTTGCGAACATAGTTGACTTCAAAGCCACGATGGCGCAAATACCGCGCAATCACATCAAAGGCAATCATCACCCGGGCATGGCCCAGGTGACAGTAGTCGTAAACTGTCATGCCACAGACGTACATGCCAACCTTTCCGGGCACCAGGGGTGTAAACACCTCTTTTTGACGGGTCAGGGTGTTGTAAACGGACAATGCCATAACAGGTTTAATCCTTTTTCAGTTCTTTGTCTTCACGCAGGCCAATCGTCAAGTTAAACACAGGCGCTGCAGCGGTATGATCTTTCTGGTCAGAAACGTAATACCCTTCACGTTCAAACTGGAAGTGCGTTTCAGGGGCAATGGATGCCAATGCCGGCTCAATCCAGCCATGCACAACCGTCAGTGATTCCGGATTGATCAACTCCATCAGGTCGCCTTCAGCCTTGTCTGGCGTTACATGGGTAAACAGCCGCTGGTACAGGCGCAATTCAGCCTGTACGCCGTGACTCGCCGAGACCCAGTGCACGACCCCTTTGGGCTTGTTGCCGTCTTCAGGGTCCACACCCAAGGTGTTTTCAATCAGTTGGGCACGTACCAATACAACCTGTCCGGCGTCGTTTTTCTCGTAATCCGTGGCTTCAATTACATAGCCATGACGCAGGCGAATGCGCTTGCCGGGGGTGAATTTCTTCTTGAACTTCTTGCTGTACTCTTCCTTGAAGTCGTCTTGATCAATAAACAACTCACGAGTAAAGGGCATTGCGCGACTGCCCAGATCCAGCTCCTGGTGGTAGTCCGCACTCAGCATTTCCAGATGATCTTCGGCAAGATTCTCAATTACCACCTTGAGTGGATTGATCACACACATGGCTCGCGGCGCATGACGATTCAGGTCATCACGCACGGCATGTTCCAGCATGGCGACGTCGACCAGACCATCGGAGCGGGTAACACCGATCATATCGCAGAAATTACGGATGGAACGCGGGGTAAAGCCACGGCGACGCATACCTGAAATGGTTGGCATGCGTGGGTCATCCCAGCCACTAACGATCTGGTTATCAACAAGTGCTTTCAGTTTACGCTTCGAGGTAACGGTATAATCAAGATTCAGGCGACCAAATTCATACTGTTTTGGCTCTACCGGTACCGGCAGATGGGCAATAAACCACTCGTACAATGGCCGGTGATCTTCAAACTCCAGCGTACAGACGGAATGCGTTACGCCTTCAATGGCGTCCGACTGACCATGGGTAAAGTCGTAGGTCGGATAAATACACCACTTGTCCCCGGTCTGATGATGGGACACCTTGCGAATACGGTAGATGATCGGGTCGCGCAAGTTCATATTGCCCGAGGCCATATCTATTTTGGCACGTAACACACAGGCGCCTTCGTCAAATTCACCCAGCCGCATTTTTTCGAACAGCGCCAGGTTTTCATCCACACTGCGCTCCCGGTACGGGCTGTTTTTACCCGCCTCTGTCAGGGTGCCGCGGTACTGGCGTGCCTCTTCTGCGCTCAAGTCACACACATAGGCATTGCCGGTGCGAATCAGATGCAGCGCCCACTCGTGCAGCTGATCAAAATAATCTGAAGCGTAGTGGATGTCGCCCTGCCATTGAAAGCCAAGCCATTGCACATCAGCCTTGATGGCATCGATAAACTCCTGGCTTTCCTTTTCCGGGTTGGTGTCATCAAAACGCAAATTGCAACCACCGCCAAACTGCTCCGCTACGCCGAAATTCAGGCAGATGGATTTTGCATGACCAACATGCAAATAGCCGTTGGGCTCGGGTGGAAAACGGGTAACCACCCGTTGTACTTTGCCACCGGCGAGATCTTCTTCAATGATTTTGGCAACGAAGTTGTTACCACGAGCAGGAGCGTCTGTCATAACCACCTTAAAGCAAAAAATAATTGGCTCGCAGGGCGCTGCAGCCACCAGAATGGCATTTCCTCATGCCAGACAAGCATTTGCAACGCTGTAAGCCCGTAAAAAAGGCGCTATTATACGCACCCGAACACGCATGTGTTACACGAATTCATACGTATCACGCTCCAGTGATTCAACAACCGGAAGACAGTTATATGATTCTGCTTAAAACCAACTTCGGCGATATCAAGATTGAGCTGAACCACGAAAAAGCCCCGATAACAGCAGCCAACTTTGAAAGCTATGTCAAAGACGGTTTTTATGACGGCCTGATTTTCCACCGTGTCATCGATAACTTTATGGTTCAGGGCGGTGGCTTTACGCCCGGCATGACCGAAAAACCGGAAGGCAAGGAACCAATCAAGAACGAAGCAGACAACGGCCTGAAAAATACCACTGGCACACTGGCCATGGCTCGTACCATGGATCCTCACTCCGCCAGCAGCCAGTTCTTTATCAACGTCAAGGACAATGACTTCCTGAACCATACTGGCAAAAACATGCAGGGCTGGGGTTATTGCGTATTCGGCGAAGTCGTCGAAGGCATGGAAGTGGTCAACCGTATCAAGGCGGTTGAGACCACCAACAAGCTGGGCCATGGTGATGTACCAGTCGAAGACGTTTTGATCGAGAAAATGGAAATTATCGACTAATGGCTGTCTATTTCATCTCCGACCTGCATCTGACATCAGAAAAACCCGCCATTACTGCCGGTTTTTTGTCGTTTATCAACCAGTTGGTCGATGCCGAGGCCTTGTATATTCTGGGAGATTTTTTTGAGGTCTGGATCGGGGATGATATTGCTACCGGGCTGACTCGCCAGGTAGAGCAGGCGCTGGCGGCATTAAGCCAGCGCCATTGCGCCGTTTATATCATGCATGGTAATCGCGACTTCCTCATTGGTGCTGACTTCTGCCAGCGCACCGGTAGTCAGCTGCTGGATGAGTACGCCACCATCACACTGGGCAATGCACCCATCCTGTTACTTCATGGTGACAGTCTCTGTACCCGTGATCTGGAATACCAACAGGTGCGGCACATGTTCCGCAACCCGCAATGGCAACAGCAATTCCTCAGCCAGAGCATCGACGAGCGTATCGCCTTCGCCCGCCAGGCGCGCGAGCAGAGCCAGAAAAGCGGCCAAATGAAAGACAATGACATTATGGATGTCACCCTCTCCGAAGTAGACAAAGCGCTGGACGATGCCGGAGTCGATATCATGATTCATGGCCATACCCACCGCCCCGCCACCCATGAGTGGCAACACCAGGGCAAATGGCGACAACGCTGGGTACTGGGAGACTGGAGTGAACAAGATGGCTGGATGATCCGCTGGAGCGAGGACGATGGCCTGGTGCTAAAACAGTTTCCGCTACGGCTTGCTATCCAGTAACGGAACATACCCAACAGCGGTACACTTTGCCCAGCCCAAGTCTCACGCGCCGAAGATCTGCGGCTCGGGTTCCAACCTGACCCCAAAACGCCGCCATACCGAATCAACCACGGCCTGTTGCAATGCCTGCACCTGTACCAGGGTGGCGGTTTCCGGGGCAGTCAATACCAGTGCTTGCTGCTGATGCATACGGACCGGCCCCAATGATTTCCCTCTCCAGCCACACTGATCAACCAGCCACCCCGCCGCCAGTTTTCGTTGTTGTGGCAAGCGAGCGGAATAAACCGGCAAGTCTGGGTAACGGGATTTCAGACCATCAGCGACAGCGGTCGATACCAGTGGATTTTTGAAAAAAGATCCGGCATTGGGTAGCTGCGCCGGGTCGGGCAAGCGGGATTGCCGAATAGCACATACTGCAGCAATCAGGCTCTCTGGCGTCATTCGACCAGCAGCACAAGCCTGTTCTGCTGCCCACTGGGCCAACGGCGCATAAGAAAGGTTGGGCGAAAACTGTCGCTTGAGTGCAAACACCACCCGTACAACAATAAAATCATTGGCCAGTTCATGGCGAAAAATGGAATCCCGATAATCAAACCGGCAGGCCTGACGGGAGAGAATACGCCACTGCCGCGTACTGATCTGAAAGCCTTCAACCTGCTCGATCAATTCAGCGACTTCCACGCCATAAGCACCAATATTCTGTACCGGCGCGGCACCAACAGTACCGGGAATCAGTGCCAGATTTTCCAGCCCATGGCCAAACGTCGTACTGTTTAATACCCAGTCATGCCAATTCATGCCAGCATCAACGGCGACGGTCAGTGTCTCTTGAGTACACGTACGAACCGTGACAGCGGTCATCGCCGATTGTAATACCAGTCCATTAACTTGAGCCGGCATCAGTACATTACTGCCGCCGCCAATCATGCGAATGGGGAGCTGGTGGCTAGCCGCCCATTCCATGTGCTCCAACAGATCGGAAAGATCGCCAAAACGAGCAAAAAATTCGCTGCGCCCCGGTAAAGCCAAGGTGTTCATGGCCGACATATCCACGTTGGCGCAAATCAAGAGACAAGCCCTGACTGCCGTCGAATCTCTGCCAGCAAGCCTCGACAGCCATCTTCAACCATGTCCAGCACCTGGTCGAAGCCATCATCTCCGCCATAATACGGATCCGGCACATCCAGCAATGGAGTATTGTGCGCAAACTGTAAAAACCGGGATGGCGTTGTCACTATAGCGCCATCAGTCTGTAAGCCTTGTTGTTCCCTGGCGAGCTGTTGCAATTCGACCAGGTTGGCACTGTCCATCGCTAACACATAGTCAAACACCTGCAGGTCTTCAGCGATCACTTGCCGTGCTTTCAGTACCGACAGGTTATAC
The DNA here is from genome assembly GCF_030548165.1 of Oceanobacter sp. 5_MG-2023. Classification (NCBI taxonomy): domain Bacteria; kingdom Pseudomonadati; phylum Pseudomonadota; class Gammaproteobacteria; order Oceanospirillales; family Oceanospirillaceae; genus Oceanobacter; species Oceanobacter sp. 5_MG-2023. Next base: position 242,676 of record NZ_JAUORS010000002.1, read on the forward strand.
CCGCGGCCAGCCGCGGCACTGATTGCCCGCGAATCCGGACACTTGCCGATATGCCAGGCAGCCGTACCAGCTGAGTCTATGCGCACTCGATCGGATAATCCGGCGTTATCCACCATTTTCTGGAAAACGCCGTGAGCGGTCGGTGAACGACAAATATTACCCAGGCAAACAAATAACACCGACAGTTGTGGTGTAGCCGTCACGGTCATTATGGCTGGGCAGTCGTGGCTGATTGGGATTTGTCGAGCTTTTCGTCAACCGACAGACGGCGAGCTTCACCTTCCAGCATAACCGGCACACCATCAACAATAGGGAAAGCCAGGCCATCGAAAGTGCATAACAATTCTTGTGCTTCAGCATCGTATTTCAGCTTGCCCTTGCACAGTGGGCATACCAGCATCGCCAGTAGTTGTTTATCCATGGTATTTCTCTCCCCAGGTTGTCAGCAAGGTATCCAGAGCCTGCCGGGTAGAACGGTCAGGCACTGCATCCACCGGTACGTACCAGCAATTTTCAGTTACAAAGGACCGGCATTTTACCCAGTCCTTTTCGGTCATCACCACCGGCTTGTTATCGTCAAAAGCCAGATCATTCGCAGTAAAAGGATGATGATCCGCAAACGGGTGTTCAAGGGGTGTCAGGCCCAGCTGTCGCAAGGTATTGAAAAACCGTTCCGGGTGGCCAATCCCCGCGACGGCGTGAACCTCTTCATTCGCCAAGGTTAGCAGATCCATACGCTCAGCCGTGATCGCATTAATCATCGCCAACGGTTGCAGCACGAAATCCTTGCCGTTCACAATCACCCGATCGACACTGTCGAGCCGGGTTTCAGGTTCACGTAATGGCCCGATAGGTAATAACCAGCCGTTACCAAAACCCCGTTCGCCATCAACAACAACCAGCTCGGCGACTCGTGCCATGGCGTAATGCTGCAGGCCATCATCACTCAATACCAGGTCGACCTTGCCAGCCAGATAGTCAACCGCCCGTTTGCGCTGAGGATCAACCACCACGGGGCATCCCAGGCGCTCAAACAGTAATTTTGGCTCATCGCCGCATTCACTGGCAGAGGTATCTTGCCGCACTTCCAAAGGGTAGTTATCCGTCTCACCGCCATAACCACGACTGACAATGCCAACACGCATATTCATTTCCTGGGCGCGATTAGCCAACCAGATGATCAGAGGGGTTTTGCCAGTACCACCCACACTGATATTGCCCACCACGATCACAGGGACCGCCGATGACAGGGGTGGCAACAGCGCATAGAAAAAGCGCCGCAACGTAACGGCCAGCCAGAACAGCCCTTGCAGTGGCAACAGCCAGATATTGAATAACGGCGACCGGTACCAGTGGCGCTCGATCCAGCGCGCCAGGCCATTGGTCTGCTTTACGCCGTCAGACATGCTTGCCTTCCGAGCCGAACTGCATCAGATACAGCTGCGAGTAGATGCCGCCCTGCTCCAACAGCTCCAGATGCGTACCGTCTTCAACCACGCGCCCGCTGTCCATTACCAGAATCCGGTCGACATGTTCAATCGTACTGAGGCGATGGGCAATAACAAAGGTGGTGCGCCCTTTCATGACCTCTTCCATGGCGGCCTGAATATGGCGCTCGGAACCGGTATCCAGTGCCGAGGTGGCTTCATCCAGAATCAGCACGGGAGCATCCTTCAGAATCGCCCGGGCGATTGCAATACGTTGACGCTGGCCGCCGGACAGCAATACGCCATTTTCACCCAGGCGGGTATCGTACCCGTTGGGCAATTGCTCGATAAACTCATCCGCATGGGCAGCTCGCGCCGCCGCCAGCACCTGCTCATCGGTATACTGCCCGGCCCGGCCATAGGCAATATTGTCACGCACCGAGCCGTCAAACAAAGTGACCTGTTGGCCGACAATGGCGATTTGCCGCCGCAAGCTGTCCAGAGTCAGATCCCGCAGATCAATACCATCCAGACGAATAACGCCGTCACTGACATCATAGAAACGAGGCAGCATGTTCACCAAACTGGTTTTGCCACTGCCCGATTTACCAACAATCGCCACCGAGGTGCCCGCTGTGATATCGAGACTCACCGATTTAACCGCAGGTTCCGCCGCTCCGGCATATTGCAAGACCACGTTTTCCAGCGACATGGTGCCATTGGCCCGATCGATTGTCTGGGTGCCGGTATCGCGCTCTTCATCCGCATCCAGCACCGTGAAGATGGACTCTGCGGCGGCCAGGCCGCGCTGCACCATGGCATTGATATCGGTCAACGCCCGCAATGGCTTGGCAATCAGGGAAGCAGCAGTAATAAACTGGAAAAAGTCTGCACTGGTCATGGAGCCGGCAGCCACGCGCTGGAACATGACAAAAATCATCACCCCCAACCCGATTGATACGATCTGTTGGGTCAGTGGCACACTGATGGCATTGGTCAGCTCAAACTTGAGCGCCTGCTTGCGATTGTATTCGCTGGCGGCAGTAAACCGGCTGCGTTCATAGTCAACACCACCAAAGGTACGCACTTCGCGATAGCCCTTGATGCTGTCGTTAGTGACCTGGGTGACATCCCCTACCGACTGCTGCACCCGGCGGCTGTAACGGCGGAAAAACCGGCTCGCCAGCCCGACCACCGCAACAATAAACGGTACCAGCACCAGAAACACCAGTGTCAGGGTGTAATCCAGATAAATCAGGTAGCCCATCAGGAAAATGACCGTCAGACCTTCCTGGATCAATGTCGTCAGGGCTCTGGTTGAAGCCCCCGACACCTGATCCACATCAAAGGTGACCCTGGAGATCAGGCGGCCACTGGATTCACCATCATAAAAGGCACTTGGCAGCCGCGTCATTTTACCAAACAGTTCAACCCGCAAGGAGTGAACAACGTTACGGCCGACAATGGCGATAAAATACTTGCCCAGAAACGTACCGACACCCCGATAAAAGAACGTCCCCATCAGCAAGCCGATCAACAGCAGGATTTTCTGCTCGGTCGGGTCACGTAACGTTTCTTCAACCAGGCCCATCAAATGTGCCAGTACCGGTTGTGCCGAGGCGTATAATGCCAGCCCCAGCACACTGATCAGAAATGCGCCCTTGTGAGGCCAGACATAACGTAACAGGCGCTTGTAGAGTGTTTTGACGTCTTGCTGTTTCAGTGCCTTGTCCGCCGGATTACGCTCAGGATCAACTGCCATTGCTTGGCTGCCTGGTGGTAATACTGATATTAACCAATCCCAACTGCCCCGCTGCATCCATCGCCTTGACGACCGATGCATGTGTCGCGTTGGCATCGGCAGTAATAATCAGTGGCGCGGTCTTGCGGCCATCAAGCACCTTGAAAATCGCCCGTTTCAAGGTTTCCAGCTGCTGATTGATCAGCTGCTGTTCATTGACGGAATATTCGCCGGTGGCAGAGACCACGACCTCGATCGATGCCGCTGGTACAGCCTTGTCACTGGCAGCGGCTTCAGGCAAATCGATACTCAGGTGGCTTTCCTGGGTAAAGGTGGTCGACACCATAAAAAAGATCAGCAACAAAAAAACAATGTCGATCAGAGGCGTCAGGTTAACCGCCACCTCTTCTCGCTGCTGGCGTTTGAAATTCACTGACTGGCCTCTGAATTATCTACCACTTCCCGATCACCATGAAGAACATCGACCAGCTTGATGGATTCCTGCTCCATAAACACCACAATGTCATCGATTCGACGCTGCAACATGCGATGACACACCAGCGCGGGTATCGCAATCATCAGCCCGGCCGCGGTTGTCACCAGCGCCTCGGAGATACCACCGGCCAGTACACTGGCTTGCCCGGTGCCCTGGATCATGATTTCCGAAAACACCTTGATCATACCGATCACCGTACCCAGCAAACCCAGCAGCGGTGCAACCGCGGCCACGGTGCCCAGGGCATTCAGATAGCGCTCCAGAATATGAATTTCCTGGGAAGCCACTTCCTCGATGCTCTCTTTCATGATTTGACGACCATGGCGAGAATTTACCAGCCCGGCAGCCAGCACCCGTCCCAGCGGGCAAGACTCCTGCAGTTCGCGAATACGCTCGGCATTCAACTGCTTGTTTTTCATCCATGACCAGATTTTGGCCAACAAATCAGGAGGCGCAACCTGTACTACACGCAGCGTCCAGAAACGCTCAACGCTGATGCCTAATGCCAGTACCGAACACAGAATGATTGGTACCATCATCCAACCACCGCTCTGGATGATCTCAAACATGCACAGTCTCTCCATAAGTCAATTTGCGCGCTACTCTAGCACAAGCCCAGAGCTTGCATAAGACCATCGCCACCACCATCACAACAGCCTGAAACCCCTGTCACATCTCCGACAGAGCATTGCCCACAGCCGAATCGAACAGTTTTTATCCAACCAGCGGATATCACCGGTAACACCGGCATCAGAGTTGACGCCAGGGCGGTGCCCAGCCATCCCGGACAGCCGTCACCGTACCGGTCTGATCCATACGGATTGCGCCACGATCAATGGTGGATAGCCAGGGGATACCCAGACGCTCCAGGCGCTCAATCACGCTGGTCGATGGATGCCGGTAACGGTTGTTGAATCCGGCAGAAATCCACACCTGCCCTGGCGCAACCTGCTGCAAAAACAACCGGGAGGAGGAACTGGCACTGCCATGGTGGGACGCAACCAGCACATCGGAGCGCAACTCGCTGCCATAACGTGCGACCAATGCCTGCTCCGCCAGCCGGGAAATATCCCCGGGTACCAGAACCCGCCGCCCGAACCACTCAAGCTGCAGCACACAAGAGGCATCATTGTCGTTATCGTGAAGGTGTTCAGCCGTACGCAAGAAACGAAAACGCACAGCCATCGGCTCGACAAAACCTGTCGACGCGGTGGTGGGAACATCCACAGACCATAAACGCCAGCGATCGTCCCCATGACAGGTTTGCACCGACGCCAGGGGCCACGTCAGCCCGGCATCCCGAATCAAGGGACGATAAGCGGCTGGCGGCTGACCCAGCCAGATACGCGCGTTATGGCCATTAAAACCACTGACGTTGTTGGCTCGCTGTTGTAACCAGATATTCAGACCGCCAGCATGATCCGAATCGCTGTGACTCAGCACCAGGTCGGTTACTGCAGGATTCCCCAGACGCCGCAAAGATGGCAACAGCATAAATTCGGCAGCACTGAATTCAGGACCAAATGAAGCACCCAGGTCATACACCAATGCCTTGCCGCCGGCACTGACCACCAAGCTCTGCCCTTGCCCCACATCCAGCAAGCGTACCTGCGGCGGGGCCGGTGCATGCCAACCCCGGGGAGAAAACACCACCGCCAGCGCCACACTTATGACCAGAAAGGACAACCCGGGCCGCAACCCCAAATACACCAGCAGCATCAACAACAGCACTGCAGCCAATATCGTGTCGGGCAGAAACGTTACAACCGGCAAGGGCCACTCAAGCGCCTGCTCCAATCCGAGCCACCAGATAGCATCCAGCTGTTCCATTGCAGCGACAGCCCAGTCCACAGGCCAAACCAGCAACAAAAATGACAGTGGCAACATCACCAGCCCCAGTACAGGGATAGCAATTGCGTTACACAGTAAATGCACCCACCCCACCGCCTGCCCCCACCACAGCATCAAGGGTAACAAGCCCAGAAATACCAGCCATTGTGGCAGCCATAATCCCTGCCACAGATTAACCCGTCGGCCGCCCAGAAATAACAACAAGGACGCCACTGCCATCATCGAAAAACCGAAACCTGCGGAGGTAAACATCAGGGGATTGACCAGCAGTACAATGACAAAGGCATAAGACAGCGCGGCCACCGGTGCCAGTCGACGGCGCAAGCCCATCACCAGCAACACAACCAGCAACATAATCCAGGCCCGCTGCAACGCGATGCCCGCCCCGGCCAACAGCGCATACACAAGACACACCGTAGCGATCCATATGCCGCTGCCCCACAAGCGTCGCCCGGCATTTATTTCATACACAGGTGCCAACAAGCGGACAACCAGACCCATCAGCAAACCACACACGCCAGCGACCAAACCCAAGTGCAGGCCACTCACCACCAACAGATGCAAGGTGCCGTTATCCCGGGCCAATTGCCAGTGTCGCGGACTGAACGCATCCTGAATACCAAATACCAGGCCTGCTACCCAGCGGCGGCCAGACGCTGAGGGAATATGCTGCAGTCGCTCCAGACCGTACTGCCGCCATTGTGTCAGCAAGGACACCTCTGGTGCTGCGTTATCTATCGCTATACCAGAGGCCGCAATCGAGCGGATATAACCACGGCCATCAATGCCCTGGCGCAACATCCAGGCTTCATAATCAAAGGGCAAGCCATTGGCAAACCCCCGAATGGCTCGCAAACGGACCTGGGCGCGCAGTGTATCGCCCACCTGCAACACAGGTTCGGCCTGGTAATAACCCAGGACCAGACGTCGTAATGGCGGCAACTGCTGATCTCCAGCCAAGCCATCCAGCGGATGCTGCTGTATTACAGCAACGGTAACTTTCTGATAACCATCAGCCGGTTTGTCATGTCTGTTTTTATCGGCGGCTGGTGACGTGGAGGCATGGCTCGATACCGCTTGCAGACTATCGCCTTCCCGGGCGATCACCTCCAGCACCAGCTCGACATCGGTACGATCCAAAGACGCAGGCAAGCGGTGCTGGAGCTGCAAAGACAACCAGAGTTGGCCATAGATACTGGCGAATGACATCACGGCCAGCGCAACCAGCCAGCGAACCGTTATTCCAGTACGACACGAATGACTCGTCCGCTGCAGAAGCCATAGAAGAATCCAGATTATCGCGAAAAAAAGACCACTCCAGGGAACCATAACCCCAAGAATGATGCCGGCACCCGCCGCGACACATAGATGTTGCATTGCCACTCCCTGGCAGAATCGGCATAATCGCCGCGCATTCAAGCAACGGCGGCTCTCATGCCAAAGAAACTTCTCAAACGCATTTTTCCGACACCGGAACAGGTCCAGACCAACAAGTCACTGCAGTTCCTGTCCCCGCTATTCGCCAAACCGAATTTATGGCACCTGAATCGTCGTTCAGTGGCCAGAGCTTTTTTGGTCGGGCTGTTTGCTGCGTTTCTGCCGTTACCATTTCAAATGGGCATTGCCGCCCTGATTGCTTTTTATGCCAATGCCAATATGCCGATTTCTGTGGGGCTGGTGTGGATCAGTAATCCGCTGACCATTCCCCCTATTTTTTACACGACCTATCTCTTTGGCACCTGGATTCTCAACACACCCTCACGAGAATTTCATATTGAGCTATCACTGGACTGGGTGCTTACTGAGCTGACCCAGGTCTGGGAACCGCTGATCGTTGGGTCACTGACCACCGGGATCGTGCTGGGTGTCGCCAGTTATTTTATTGTTGACTGGAGTTGGCGCAAGCATGTTTGGGACAACTGGAAAAAACGCGCCGCCCGAGTACCAAAAGTGGTCAAAGAGGTGGTAACCGGCCACCACGAGCATCACAACCAATCTCCGGAACAGGACAGCGACGATCGCCGCAACAGCAACGATCAGTCTTGATATCAGCCCATCACCGGGTCCACGGATACCAGCGTCTGCTCTTTCAGCCGCAAACACCGGTCCATACGCCGCGCCAATGATTCGTCGTGGGTTACCAGTACAAACGCGGTATCCACCTGTTTAATCAACTCCAACATCACAGCTTCAACCTGGGCCGCGGTTTGCTGATCAAGATTTCCTGTCGGCTCATCCATTAGCACCAGCTTTGGCCGATTGACAATCGCCCGGGCAATAGCAGTTCGCTGTCGCTCACCACCGGACAATTCCGATGGCTTGTGATCACAGCGCGACGCCATTCCCAAACGCTCCAGACACTCCCGCGCCCGTTGTTCCGCAGCCGCCGTCGCCACGCCAGCCAGCAGCTGCGGCAACATCACGTTTTCCAGCGCCGAAAACTCCGGCAACAGGTGGTGAAACTGATACACAAAACCAATGCTCTGGTTACGTAAACGGGTACGGGCTGCTTCATCCAGCGCATGAACATCTTCTCCCCCCAACAGTACCTGCCCTTCATCCAGAGAATCCAGCCCACCCAATACATTCAACAAGGTGGTTTTGCCAGAGCCGGACGACCCCACAATCGCCAGGGTTTCACCGGCGGCCAGCTCAATATCCACCTGTTTCCAGACGGTGACCGACTGCGGGCCACTGGTGTAAGTCTTGCGTAACCCCTTCGCCACCAGAATCGGATTATTCATAACGTAACGCCTCCGCAGGCTGAATCCGGGACGCGCGCCAGGATGGATAGAGAGTGGCCAGAAAACTCAACAGTAACGATGCCGATACCACCACCGCAACATCACTCAACAGCAACTGGGACGGCAAATATGAGATGAAATACACATCGGAGCTGAGAATCTGAAAACCAAATAATTTTTCTGCCCAAGCGACCAGATCCGAAATAGACAACGCCGCCATCACACCCAACACGGTGCCAAGCAACACCCCCACAATACCGATCGATAACCCCTGCACCATAAAGATCGCCATAACGGTACGCGGCTTGGCACCCATGGTACGTAAAATGGCAATGTCGGCTTGCTTGTCAGTCACCACCATCACCAGTGTCGAAATAATATTAAACGCGGCCACTGCCACAATAATCAGCAGCAGCAAACCAATCATGGTCTTTTCCATGCGGATGGCTGAAAACAGATTTCCCTGGGTGCGGGTCCAGTCACTGCCGGAATAACGGCCGTCAAGATTATTGACCAGCTGCCAAATCAAATCCGGGGCATCAAACAAGTTGGTAAACTTGATGCGTAACGACTTGGCCTCACCGTCCAAACGCCCCAGCTTGGCGGCATCCTGCAAATGCACCACCGCCAGATTGGAATCCAGTTCCGCACCCACAGAAAACAAACCAACGACCGTTAATCGCCGCACCCGTGGAATCACCCCCGCCGGGCTAAAGGTCGCTTCCGGCAGCATCAAGGTCAGCTTGTCACCGACCACCACACCGAGGCTGCGAGCCAGCAAATCACCCAGCAGCACCCCATACTCACCGGGCTGCAAATCGGTGATTGAGCCGGCGGTCATATGATCAGGCAAAATCGACACTCGTGACTCAGCCTCTGGAGCGACCCCCGTGACCATCACCCCCTTGACCCGACCATTCACTCCCATCATGCCCTGCAGTCGTGTCAGCGGTGCACTCGCTTCAACGCCGGGGAATTGCTCGACCCGAGCCGCCAGCGCTTGCCAGTCCTGAATACCACCGGCCTCATACAGCACGCCATGAGGCACCATCCCCAGAATGCGTTGCCGTAACTCCCGATCAAAACCGTTCATCACCGACAGCACCAGAATCAACACCGCCACCCCCAGGGTCATACCGACCATGGAAGACGCCGAAATAAACGAAATAAAGTGATTGCGGCGCTTGGCCGACAAATAACGCAACCCAATGCCCAGTGGCAAACTGCCCGGAGACAACGACATAATTAATCTGTTCCTGTAACCCGAAAGACATCTGAAGGCGCGGCTGCCACTCAGAGAGGCGCAAGTTTGCCCGAGACCGGCGACAAAGGCGAATCTCACCCTGTACCCGACCGCAAAAGTTGCGATAATCGCGCCACTGAGAACCCGGCCAACCGCCAGAGTTCAGCCCTGTTTGCTTGTTGCCCGCCGTGGCAGTCACCCAAGAGAATCCGTCATTGAAGAAACGCATGCCCGCCGAATGGGAACCACAATCTGCCGTACAACTGACCTGGCCCACCAAAAGCAGTGACTGGGCACCCTTTTTGCCCCGTATTGAACCGGTTTTCCACGCGCTGGTGGCCTGTATCAGCCAGCAGCAACAGGTCATCATCAGCTGTGGCTCGGATCAGGATGCCAGTCGCCTGCGCCACCTTTACCAGAACCACGCCCCAGTACAGGTATTTCGAGCCGACAACAACGACACCTGGGCAAGAGACCACGGCCCGGTCAGCGTCTACCACAATGACCAGCTGACGCTGGTGGATTTCCTGTTTAATGGCTGGGGTGGCAAATACGACCACCACCACGACAACCAGATCAGCGCCACACTGCAGCAACTGGGCGCTTATGGCGAGACACCACTGACCGCCAGCGACTGGATTCTGGAAGGTGGCAGCCTCGAAACCGATGGTCTGGGTACTCTGCTGACGACAGAAAACTGCCTGCTGAACCCGAACCGCAATCCGACCCTGACCAAAGGCATGATCGAGTCACGACTGGCTGAAGATCTCGGCATTGACCGGGTATTGTGGCTCAAGCATGGCCACCTGGAGGGTGATGACACCGATGCCCATATCGATACCCTGGCACGCTTCTGCACCCCTTCCAGCATCGCCTACTGTCAGGCTCGGCAGTCCGATGACCATTATCAATCCCTGCACGCCATGGAGCAGGAACTGCAGGCTCTGCGCCAACGCAATGGCAAGCCTTACCAGCTGATTCCCTTGCCGCTCCCCAGTCCGATACGCAACACCGATGGCGAGCGCCTGCCCGCCACCTACGCCAACTTCCTGATTATCAACCACGCTGTTTTGCTGCCCGTGTACGGCGTCGCAGAAGACACTATCGCGGTTGAACGTATCATGCAGGCTTTTCCCAATCATTGGGTGCACCCGATCAACTGTCGTCCCATTGTTGAGCAGTACGGTTCGTTACACTGCCTGACCATGCAACTTCATCAGGAGACCAGCCATGTCTGATTCATCCCTGCTCGCGGTAGCTGCCATCCAGCAAGCCTGGCACGGCAGCAAAGCCGCCACCCTGGACCGCACCGAGCAACTGATCCGTGACGCCGCCGCCCAACAGGCACAACTGGTGTGCCTGCAAGAACTGCATGCCGGGCCGTATTTCTGCCAGCACCAGGCCGCCGACGTCTTTGACCTTGCAGAAACCATCGACGGCCCAACCGCCCAACGACTCGGCGCTCTGGCAGCCGAACTGCAACTGGTGATCGTTGGCTCCATTTTTGAGCGCCGTGGCAAGGGCGTTTACCACAACACCGCACTGGTTTTTGATGGCTCGGCCGAGCTGGCTGGTTTTTACCGCAAGATGCACATTCCCGACGACCCCGGCTTTTACGAAAAATATTATTTTATCCCCGGCGATGCCGATGAACCGGGTTTTCATCCTATTGCAACGTCTATCGGTAAACTGGGAGTACTGGTGTGTTGGGATCAATGGTATCCGGAAGCGGCCCGACTGATGGCTCTGGCCGATGCCGACATCCTGATCTACCCTACGGCCATTGGCTGGGACCCGACGGAACAGGCCGATGAAAACACCCGTCAGACCGACGCCTGGATCACGGTACAACGCGGCCATGCGGTGGCCAACAACCTGCCGGTGGTCGCAATTAACCGGGTTGGCCACGAAGCCGATCCGACAGCGGTAACCGATGGCATCCAGTTCTGGGGCAACAGCTTTATCTGTGGTGGCCAGGGGGAGTTTCTGGCCCAGGCAGACGCCAGTACCGAACAAGTATTGATGGCCAGCATCGACCTGGATCGTACCGAACAACTCAGACGCATTTGGCCCTACTTTCGCGATCGTCGAGTAGATGCCTATGGCGATCTGACCAAACGCTACCGCCGCTGATCAACGCAACGTTCTTGCGGGCAGCGTCGTTGGCTTATTCACTGACGCTGCACTGGCAAGGAATCAACCATGACCTTTCTGAACAGACTCTACTGTATCTCTCCGCGCCAACACCTCAACCTCAGCACACCACAAGTCGCCATACTGGTACTGGTGCTACTGTTCTGCTTACCGCTCAAACTGCAGGCAGAACCGTCCTTGAGCCCCGACCAACTGTGGCAGCAATTACAGCAGCCCGGCTATCTGTTGATGATGCGCTCCGCTCGTGCCCCCGGATTTGGTGACCCAGCCAACTTCGACCTGACCGATTGCAGCACCCAAAGGAACCTCTCCAACGAGGGGAAAGATCATGCCCGCCGCATTGGTGACGCCTTGCGCCAGCACCATATCACCGACGTACAGCTTTATAGCAGCCACTGGTGCCGGACCCAGGAAACCGCCCGGCTGCTTGATCTGGGCACTCCCACGCCGTTGGCAGCACTCGACAAACGCCCTCACAGCCACGACGCCCAGTCATCACAACCAGATGCTCTGGAGCAATGGATTCAGCAACAGCCGCTCACCACGCCGGTACTGCTGGTAACACATCAGGCTAATATCACCGCCATAACGGGCATACACACTCGCTCTGGCGATCTGGTTGTTATCAGAAAAAATTCGAATGGCAGCCTGGTAGTGGCGGGCAAACTGTATATCCATTGAACAACACCCCACAGGCAGTGGGATAACGGCCAACAATCGTTGCCAGCGTCATCGCTAATAGCCCACACATGAAAAAGTCGGGTGACGTCATCGCTGCATCCGCATAAAGTAGCAGGACTGTCCGAGCAACGAAAAGTCCGTTATGACCCCGAGCCATATTTGTCCGTTTATATCCGTTTCTTTTTATTCACAGCAACGCCTTGCCTCACTGCTGGCATTGCTGGCTCTGGTACTTTGGGGTGCCCTGAGTCAACAAGCAGCGGCGGCGGAAGAAGTGGAAGCATCGGATCAATATGAACAAAAGCTGATCAACCAGCTGCTGTGGGACAGCCTGAAGCAGTCACCAGGATTTGTTTTGCTGATACCGACGGCCGAAGCACATGGCGATCAACGCCCAGGCAGCACAAATACAGCCGAGTGTTACCAGCGCTTTAATCTGACTGAACATGGCGAGGTACTTGCCCGACGTTTTTATAACACCCTGCGCCGTAACGGCATTCACAAGGCGCTGACCTACTCGAGCCAATGGTGCCCTGCATTGGAGACCGCCACACGCCTGGGGCTGGGCTATGTACATGAGCTGGCGTTGCTGAATGAATTTCCGGATGACGTCCAGGTTATCAGCACCCTGCAAACGATCCAGCTGAAAAACTGGATCACCAGGTTGGAGTACAACCGCAAAAACCTGCTGGTTCTGGTGACGCACCCCGATATCATGGCAGCAATCAGCGGCCAGATACCTGAGCCGCAGCATATGCAGGTGATGAACTTCAACACCCGCGACCAGTTGACCTACGTTGGCAGCTTGCCGCTCAACTGACCATTCGCTCGCTTATCAGTCCATTATCAGCCCACTATCGATCCAACAGACACAGCGGCTCACATTCGCCGTAACGGCGGTAACGAATCCAGCAACAGCTTGCCATAACGGGTGGTCGTAAGGCGTCGGTCCAGAATACTGATACGGCCACTGTCGGTTTCCTTGCGAATCAGTCGGCCACAGGCCTGCACCAGCCGGATCGACGCCGCAGGCAAGGTCAGGTCCATAAACGGATTACGGCCGCGGCTTTCCAGCCATTCACTGGTGGCCGCCTGAATCGGATCATCCGGCACCGCAAAAGGAATTTTGACAATCACCACATGGGTCACGTAATGACCGGGCAAATCGATGCCCTCGGCAAAGCTGGCCAAACCAAAAATAATACTGCCTTCGCCCTTGTCGAGCCGTTCCTTGTGACGGCGTACGATTTCGCTTTTGGGTAAAAAACCCTGACACAACAAGGTTTCATACCAGTCCCGAATAAAAGTATCCCGCGTGGCTTCGAGCTGGGCACGGGAACTGAACAACACCAGCGTCCCCTGCCCCAAATCCAGTTGCGCTTTCATCCATTGCTCGATATCTGTCTGAAACTGATCACTTTTGGGGTCAGACCCCAACTGCACCACTTCCAGCTGGCCCAGATTCGGATAATCAAACGGACTGGCGACCCGGTGATACCCGGCCCAGTCCGGCAAGCCGGTTTCCCAGCTCAACTTGCCGAAGCTGTTTAGCGCCGTCAGCGTCGCCGACGTAACGACAGCCCCATGGCAGCGAGACCAGAGGTTTTTGCGCAACTGATCAGCCACCGCAATCGGTGAGGCACTGAGTTTGATATCCCAGTCTTCCCCAAACGGCGTTTTCGACAGCCAGCGCGCCACCGGGATCTCGCCTTCCTTCTCTTCTGCCGCCAACCAGGTGACGGCTTCCCATAAGGATTCCGCCCGCGCCAGCATCATACCCATGGGCGCTTGCCAGCTTTCAGCAATATCCAGACTGAACTCACCTTCACCTTTGGTATCCAGCGAGGCTTGCAACATATCGTTGAGCTTGTCGAGTCCTTGCAACAGCGGCTGCAAGGGTGCCTTGATGTTATTCAGCAGGTCCCGCAGGTTGTCCGGTATACGGCCGAACTCAAACCGCTGCCGGTCCCGTTCTCCCAACAGATCAAAAGCCAGCGGCCACAGCAGATTCAAATGGTTGTTCAACTCACGACACTGCTCCGGGGCAGCCTGCAAGGAATGCATGATCGAAGGTGGCAAACCGGTGGCCGCCACAAATTGCTCAATCCCCTGCTCCAGCTGCTTCAGCCATTGGCGCTGGGCGCGCACACCAAATTCCAGCCGGAAGTGATTCAAGGCCTTGTCGGCCAGGTGATGGCCTTCATCAAAAACATAAATGGTTTTTTCCGGGGCTGGCAGCACCGCACCACCACCCAGGCTGAGGTCGGACAACACCAGATCGTGGTTGGCAACAATAATATCGGCATCTTCCATCGCCCCCCGGGCTTTGAAAAAGGCGCAATTATCGAAGTGCGGACAACGACGGTTGGAGCATTCACGATGCGTTGCAGTGAGGTGACTCCATTGGTTATCGGCCACCTCGTCATCCCAACGATCCCGGTCGCCATCCCAGCCACCGCTGGCGTACTGGCTCAGCATCAGCTCGTACAGCTCGCGATCCTGTTCTTCCGGGGTTTGTTCAAACAGATCAACCGTCGACAGAATGCCGGACAGCTGTTGCAGGGATTTATCAAGTTTCAGCAAACACAGATAACGACCACGCCCTTTGGCCAGGGCGTACTGAAACGGCATGGAAATGGTTTCTTTCAGATTGGGCAGATCCTTGTCGAGAATCTGCTCCTGCAACGCTACGGTGGCAGTCGATATCAGCAGTTTCTTTTCCTGCTCAATGGCTACCGGCAAGGTTGCCAGCAAATACGCCAGGGTTTTACCGGTGCCGGTGCCCGCTTCCACCACCACAATGCCAGACTCGTTGTTACGCTCGCCCTTGTCATCGATGGTGATTGCCCCCAACGACTTGGCAATTTCAGCAATCATCACCCGCTGGCCATAACGGGGGGTCAGATCGAGCTTTTTGATGCACTCGCGATACAGGGCCTGAATACGCTCTTTGCTTTCTTGGCTTAACACTGCGTATT
Organism: Oceanobacter sp. 5_MG-2023; assembly: GCF_030548165.1. NCBI lineage: Bacteria > Pseudomonadati > Pseudomonadota > Gammaproteobacteria > Oceanospirillales > Oceanospirillaceae > Oceanobacter > Oceanobacter sp. 5_MG-2023. Next base: position 257,991 of record NZ_JAUORS010000002.1, read on the forward strand.
ACTCCCCAATGGACTGCCAGCCGCTGTTACGGTTAATCGGAAATGGATAACCATCAACATCGAGCACCAGGCCGGATGACGTTATGGATTGCAAAAACACCCCTGGCACAATCATGTCGCCTTCGTACCACTGCCGACCGTTCATCGATACCGTGCGAGTGCTGCCATCCTGACTGTAAATATGCCCGGTAATCACCAGATCAGGGACTTTGCGTAGCGATGACAGCGGCGGCAAATGGCGGCGTTCAAGCGCTGAGGAGTCTGCCGCTGCCACTGCCGGTGGCTCCGGGGTATTGGCCTGCGTACTGACTTGCGTGGATTCTGGTGCTGCACTCTGCAGCGAAGCCTTCTCTGGCGGTGTCGCCGCTTCTACCACGACCGGTGGTGGCTGTGGTGTGACACTAACAGTGGTTGTTTCAGCCGTCTCTCTGGCTTTTGCCGGAACAAAATCGGTGGCACGAATGACTTCCGGGCGTAATTGTTGCGCTGATTCCACTGGAGGAACTGCCAACGGCGTCTCATTATTGATAGCGGCTACGACGCTGGGTTCCGATACAGAGCCTGTTGCTTCCGCAGTCGCAGGCACGGCAACGCTTTCCTCAACGTTTTCCTTAACGTTAATCTCCGCCACCACAGGCTCCATTCCGGGAGCTGGCACAGGCTCTGCACCCATAAAATACAGGGCAAACGCGCCCACTACGGCCAACAGAACAATCAGCACCAGACTCAAGGGCAAACGGGCCTCAACAACCGGCGTCGCCTCGGGCGTTACCAACAACGGCGCCAGCATGGCATCGTCGATACTGTCGGCGCGCTGCTGCTGTGATTTTTTCAGCGCATCCAGAATGTACGACATTATTGCGCCTCCTGCTGAGCCTGATAAGCTCGCCGTTGCAGATACAGCAGGGTTTGTGGGCCAATAATCCGGTCGGCCGTCAGCCCTTGGGATGCCTGAAACCGGGCGACCGCGTGACCCAACAGAGGATCATAAAAAGTTTTGTCCGGCCCAGCGGCCTGGGTATCACTGCCTGACGGGCCAATTCTTTGCCAGTCACCGTGCCATTCCACCCCCAGCTGCGCTCTCACCCAGGCAACCACCTCGGCGCTAGTGCCCTGACGGACCAAGCCATGATAACCCGCCGGTGCCTGCCAGATCAGCAAGGCCTTCAGTACCCGGTCCGGGCGTATCCGGGCGCTTTCAAGGTCGGTCAACAACTGCCATTGATCGTCATAAGACACCGCCACCTGATACTGCAATGGCTGTAACTGGGAGTAAGGCCAGGCGACCCATAAACATTGCCAGCCGCGACCTTGTAACTGATCGCAGTTTCCGGCCTCCAGTCCCATCGCCTGACTCAGATGTTCGGCTGCGGCCTGGCGCGGATCAATCGGGGGATTATCGATCAACGGAAGCGGAGCGACCGTGCTCTCTGATGCATTTGGATCTGCAACCGACTTGGCCAGCACAGGCGCTGCTTCAAGTGTTTTATCGCTATTGTTGCCGTTACCGGCCGAATCCCGTGTTCCATCCGCTGTCCCGACCGGGGTTATCCAACGCGCCAGCGTGGCACGCCAGGACGGCTCAACAACCAGTAATCCGATAGCAATCAGGAGCACGATCATCACACCCAGAGCCCCTGCCAGCGCAGCACCGGGCAATCTGCGGGTACGGACTTTGGGTATCGCGGCTTGGCTTGTATCCCCCAACACCTCGACCAGCGCCTGACGTGCAACCGGAGCATGAACGTCGTTATCACCCCGGGCATAGGCTCCCAGCAAAGCGCGGTCAGCAACACTGTTGATCAGACGAGGAATACCGCCGCAACCCCGGCAGATAATGCTCGCCGCGGCTTCATCAAACACCTGACGCTCACACCCCGCCGTTGCCAGCCGATGGCGCAGATAAGCATAGGTTTCGGTCTGACTCAGATGCTTGAGGTGATAACGGGCGGTAATTCGCTGGTTCAGCTGTCGCAATTCATGTCGCTGCAAGACGTCGCGCAACTCCGGCTGCCCTACCAGAATCAGCGTCAGTAATTTGTTGTCGCTGGTTTCCAGATTGGTTAACAACCGAATCTGCTCCAGCGATGGCACCGGCATGGCCTGTGCCTCATCAACAACACAGATAACCCGCTTGCCCTCGGCGTACCAGGCCAGCAACGAATGATTCAGCTGTTGGTACAGGGCCTGCTGACTGGCTTCGGCGGCATAAGTAATGTCCAGCTCGTCGCACAAGGCCTGCAACAACTCCCGTTGAGACAACTGCGGATTAAACAGATAAGCCGTTTTGATATTGTCGGGAGTCTGTTCCAGAAATGCGCGACACAAGGTTGTTTTTCCGGTTCCTACATCCCCGGTCAGACAGATCAGTCCGCCGTGCCCGGTCAGCGCATAATGCAAATGCGCCAGCGCCTCCTGATGCCCGGCCGACGGGAACAGAAAAGCCGGGTCTGGGGCAATGGTGAACGGGAAACGATCTAGGCTGAAATGGTCAAGGTACATGCAACGCCCGAGGAACAATAAAAGCGCGCATGATACCGGAATCGCCCCAACAAGCGTACCAGCGTCAGCCATGACCCAATCTTGACGCGGTTTGATTAATCAGCCGGATTCGTGCATTATAGTTCCATAATTGAAATCAATTAAAAGAAAAACAAAAGACATCCAAGCAAAAACAAGACAATCCGCTTATCTTCCCGATAGTCGTAAACTTTTTTCACGCCAGGCACTCAGTAACCCTGTCGCAACGGTTGATAACTCAATACTGACAATCAACCCACTGGCCAAATAACGAGGACACCATGACCCCCAAGTTCAAAATTGCCATCAACTCTTTCCTGTTTATTTCTGCCGCGTATCTGAACGTATCCACCCAGGCACAAGAATCAGAAGCCGTGAACCAATCCCAGGCAGAAGCCAGCTTCATGTCTGAAAAGTCTGAAAAAAACGCCCAGAAAAAATCCTCCTCAAACCTGACCTCTACCGACAACTAACAATAATAATCAGCTCTTGTTCATTCAGATAATCACGACGGCCCCAGTGCAGACACAACCTGTTTCTCTTTTGATGATGTAATGCGGTTACAGCAAAGATTGCCATAATTTATCAAAAGATAACGGTATAAAAGATACGGCCAACACCCATAAAAGATTACTCGCCAATGCTGCGATTAATCATGGCACTTACCCTGCCCCGCAGGCACCATAAGACTTTTCTTTTCCCCAATATGGACGGTGTTATCAGAGCCGCACAAGGAGTCTTCCATGGGTACCAGCCTGATACTGGCGCTGATTGCACTGACGGCTCTGGCATGCCAATGGCTCGCCTGGCGCAGCAATCTGCCCGCCATTCTGTTTCTGTTGCTGGCGGGGTTGTTTGCAGGCCCGGTGAGTGGCGTGCTGGTACCGGACGCCATGTTTGGCGAATTGCTGTTTCCACTGGTTTCGGTCTGTGTCGCCATCATCCTGTTTGAAGGCAGCCTGACCCTCGATCTGGCTGAAATACGCTCCCAACGCACGGTCGTCCGCCGCCTGATTACTCTTGGCGCACTGGTCACCTGGATTTTGGTCGCCTGCGCCAGCCGCTGGCTGTTTGCCCTCGACTGGTCGCTTGCGGTGCTGTTTGGTGCCCTGACGGTAGTAACAGGCCCCACCGTTATTGCTCCCATGCTGCGCACTGTCAGACCCAAGGCTGAACTGGGCAAGATCTTGCGCTGGGAAGGCATCCTGATTGATCCGATCGGAGCCTTGCTCGTGGTGGTGGTGTATGAATTTATTACCGCCCAGAATCAGGCCACCAGCGTCGCACTGACCTTTATCAAGGTGCTGGTTTCCGGCACCAGTCTGGGCCTGTTGGCAGGCTGGCTGACCGGCATTGCCCTTGCCCGCCGCTGGCTCCCGGAGTATTTACAGAACCTGGCGGTATTGGCCGCGGTACTGCTGGCGTTCTCTGTTGCCAATTACCTGGCCCATGAATCCGGACTATTGGCAGTCACTCTGATGGGCATGTGGCTCGCCAACCAGAAACATTTGCGACTGGCAGAAATCCTGCATTTCAAGGAAGACCTTTCGCTGCTGTTGATCAGTGGATTATTTATTCTGCTGGCGGCACGACTGGATCTGGCAGAAGTCACCCAATTGGGCTGGGCACCATTGATATTGCTGGCCCTGATGCAATTTGTCGCCCGACCACTCACTATCTGGGTGTCCGCTTTTGGCAGTGACCTGAGCTGGAAAGACAAAGCCCTGCTGGCCTGGATCGCACCACGAGGGATTGTTGCCGCGGCGGTTTCTGCGTTGTTTGCCATCAAGCTGCAACAACAAGGTGCGGAAGGGGCTGCCATGCTTGTTCCGCTGATGTTTTGTGTAATCTTCGGTACGGTGATTTTCCAGAGTGCGACGGCGCGCCCGGTTGCCCGTTGGCTGGGAGTGGTCGAACCGCCACCGGATGGCATCCTGATACTGGGAGCCAATCCGGTAGCCTGTGCCATTGCCAAAGAACTGGCCCGGCAGAATATCCAGGTTTTGCTGGCGGATTCCGTTTACGACAATGTTCGCCGCGCCCGTATGGCGGGGTTACCGATATTTTACGGCAGTCCAATGTCGGACTATGCCAGCTCCCGCCTCCCACTCACCGGGCTTGGCAAACTGATGGCGCTGTCGACCGACAACCATCTGAACACCATTGCCTGCATGCACTTTCGCGATGAGTTTGGCCTTGATCGGGTCTTTGCCCTGCACAGCCGGATATTGGCGCACAAGGAAATCAGCTCCAGCAAGCGGCGCCATAAAACCAAACATTACAGCGGTGAAGACCAGCGCGGCCTGCCGCTGTTTGATGCCGACCTGAGTTACAGCCAGTTTATCAACCTGCTGGCCAAGGGAGCCCGATTAAAAACCACCCGGCTGAGCCAACGTTTTACCTATGCGGATTTCAAAGCGAATCATGCCGACCGGTCTCATGTTTTGCTGGCAATCACTCCGGAAGGCAAAGTACGTATGAAACTGGCCGGTAAAACCTTGCGTCCCAAACCCGGCTGGCGAATTGTCAGCCTCTGCCTGCCGCCTTCTGAACCAGCGACAATGGCTTGAGTCACCAGAGATTACCAGTGGAACTGCCAACCCAGGGAAACATCCATATCCCGGGCCAGGCTGGAGCGAATATCATCAGTCGCCACGGCCAGTCGCATCCAGCGGCTGTTTAGCGAAACGCCCACTTGCGCGGTGCTGTAAACCGCCGCCCCGAGTTCAATACCCGCCAGCGGCTGCCAGCGTTTCTCAAGCCCGAGCCGATCATAGTCGCCATGGTGATAGGCCAGTATCTGCCCCTGCCAGGGCAGATACTCTACCGCTACTTCGACAGTCGAACGTAACCGGGCAACATAATCTTCCTGCCCCGACTTGCCCGATGCTGTCGCCGTGCTGCTGCAAACCTGCTGCGATGGTGAATTAAAGTTAATGCAGGCATCGGTATAACCGGAGTCCGCCAATTGCCAGCGGTTCAGAATATCGTGCAGCTGTACCGCCACTCGCCAGTATTCGCCATCACTCCATTCACTGGCCAGATCCAGGCTGATACCCCAGCCATTGTTGGGATCGACGTCATAATCCAGAATCTTGTCTTCGCTGAAATGATAATCCAGAGAAGCCGAGGCGGTTTCACTCTCACCGCCTTCGGCAACCCCCGATAGTGAGCCAAATTGCCATTCCGATACCCGATACACGGTGAGTGCCGGAGTCACTGACCACTGCCCTGCCAGCCCCAGTGCTGCACTGTCCAGCTGCCATTGCGCACCACTGCGTATCCCGCGGGCCACCAGCATTCGGGCATCAAGCGCCAAGACTTCATCCGCCGCCAGATCACTCCCTTGCTCCAGCGAATAATAATAACGGGACATCCCCTTGGAGAAAGACAAGTCGTAATGCCAGCGCTGCTGCCATTCGACAAAATAACGCTGCACACCGAGGTCGGCTTCACTCTGGCCAGAGCTCCAGCTCACCCCGACCTGCGCCCGGGCATCGGCATAAGCGTATTCACCGGCGCTAAATGGCCCATCCCAGCCGTTCACCATATCCAACACGGGTACCGGCTCCGAACTGGAAACCAGATCAACAGAGGAATACACAGAATCGGCGACAGCAAAGCAAGGGCCCAGTAACAGCCCCGTTGTGGTCAAAACCGAGACAGCCACCGGGACAAACGAGGTAACGCGCATGAAAGAACCAAACCCTATTCGTGGAAGGAGAGGAAAAGCCGCTCATTGGAACAAACCGCGACTGATTTGAAAACGCCGTTTACACAGCGTGTACTTTCATGATGTTTTACAACGTTCCGCCGTAACCAGTCGCAGTAACCAATTGCAAGGTCTGCCTCTGTGTCCGATCGCTACAAGGATGTGCTCAACCGATAACCAACTCAGCCTGCCTGCCGTGCAGCGATTTTATAACTGTAGGTCTGCAAGACAGCATGAGCCAGAGTCAGATTCGGTGCCGCCACGCCCATGGCCTCGGCCCGATGTAGCATGTCACCCACCACGTGCTCCCCTTCTATCGGCAAACCTTGTTGCATATCCCGGTACATCGACGCCGTAAACGATGACTTGGGATTGGTCAGCATCCGCTCAATGGCCGTAATGCCTTCCGCCGCCAACGGATAACCACTGGCCGCTGCGGTATCGGTGCACTCCCGGATGGTCGCCAACGCAATCGCGCCACCGGCCTCACTTTGCATATAGTCACCTACCGACCCTTGCAGCAGGCAGTTCAAGGCTCCCAACGGAGCCATCAGGCAGAATTTATCCCACATGGACTGCAGGATATGATGACCATCCCCCAGCGTAATACCGGCATCCGCAAACAAGGCCCGAATCTCAGTAACCGCCTTGTCTTGCGCTGCCGTACGGGCACCAACCGTGACCTGACTGCCCGGACTACGCACCACAACGGTATGAGTGTCGGCCAATGTCGCCACGGTTTTGGCGATCCCGCCCAGCACCTGCCCGGCACCAAAACTGGCATCCAGATCGTCCAGCTGCCGCAAGCCATTCAGCAACGGCAAAATCATCGTCTGCGCACTGACCAGCGGTCGGATATCTTTAATCACCTCCGCTAGCGAATAGGCCTTGTTGGTCAGCACAATCAGATCGAACGTCGCCGCCGATGTGGCCAATTGAGCCGCCGTGCAGCCACGCGGCTGAAAATCGAAGGTCTGATCAGGCAGTCGTACCGTCAAACCACTGGCCAATTCCAGCTGACGCTGCTGGCGAACCAGATACGTTACATCCACACCCTGGCGCTGCAACAGCCCACCGAACAAGCCTCCAACGGCCCCGGCTCCTACGATCAGTATTTTCATCGTCATCCCAATAATCGGTTATTCCATCACATATCATCACACTATACCGGCCCCCTGCCACGACACCAGCAAAGGCCCAACCGATTAGCATTAGCTATCAAGTGAATTTATTTTAATTGAATGAAGTTATAAATGGCTCAACTATAGTAACGACATCAGCAAGCGCAACGAGCCGATATTTATTGTGCCCAGAACGTCCTTTGCGGCGAACCTTTCTGAGCAGCAACAGACCAATCGTCGTGAGCCTGATTTCTTTCATCCGGCGTGGTTGCCATACACCGTTGCAACCACCCACCAGCAGAACCGGAGCTTCATCATGGACAATACGCAATCATCCGCGGGCAAATGCCCGGTCATGCATGGCGCAATGACATCCAGTGGTCAGACCAACACCGACTGGTGGCCGAATGCCCTGAATCTCGACATCCTCCACCAGCACGACAGCAAGACCAATCCACTGGGTGACGACTTCGATTACGCCGAAGCGGTCAAGCAACTGGACGTTGATGCCCTGAAAAACGACTTGCGCAAACTGATGACCGACAGCCAACCCTGGTGGCCCGCCGACTGGGGCAGCTACGTCGGCTTGTTTGCCCGTGTTGCCTGGCACTCTGCCGGTTCTTATCGCCTGTCCGATGGTCGTGGTGGCGGCGGCGCCGGCAACCAGCGTTTTGCGCCATTAAACTCCTGGCCAGACAACGTCAATACAGACAAGGGCCGCCGCTTGTTGTGGCCAATCAAAAAGAAATACGGCAACAAAATTTCCTGGGCCGACCTGATGCTGCTGGCCGGTACCATTGCCTACGAAGTCGCCGGGCTAAAAACCTATGGTTTTGCCTTTGGTCGCAAAGACATCTGGCACCCGGAAAAAGACACCTATTGGGGTGCTGAAAAAGAATGGCTGGCCCCCAGTGATGGCCGTTATGCCGATCTCGACCAGCCCGACACCATGGAAAACCCGCTGGCCGCGGTACAAATGGGCCTGATCTACGTTAACCCGGAAGGGGTTAATGGCCACCCCGATCCACTCAAGACCGCCGCCCAGATCCGTGAAACCTTCGCACGTATGGCCATGGACGACGAAGAAACCGCCGCCCTTACCGCCGGTGGCCACACCCTTGGCAAGTGTCACGGTAACGGCCGCGCCGAAGACCTCAGCCCGGACCCGGAAGCTTCCGACATTGAAGCCCAGGGCATGGGCTGGACGAACACCAAAGGCCGGGGCATTGGCCGGGATACCGTTGTCAGTGGTATCGAAGGTGCCTGGACCGCCAACCCGACACAATGGGACATGGGCTGGTTCGAAATGCTGTTTGGCCATGAATGGGAACTGAAAAAAAGCCCGGCAGGTGCCTGGCAATGGGAACCTTCCGCCATCGATACCGCCGATATGCCGGTTGACGTGGAAGATGCCTCCATTCGTCTTAACCCGATCATGACCGATGCCGATATGGCCATGAAAGTCGACCCGACTTACCGCAAGATCTGTCAGAAGTTCATGCAAGACCCAGAGTACTTCGCTGATTGCTTTGCCCGCGCCTGGTTCAAGCTGACGCACCGCGACCTGGGCCCCAAAAGCCGCTATATCGGCCCGGATGTACCGGCAGAAGACCTGGTCTGGCAAGACCCGATTCCTGCCGCCGACTACATCTTGTCAGATGCCGACATCGCCGAACTGAAAACCACGATTCTGGCCAGTGGCCTGAGCGTATCGGAGCTGGTGGCAACCGCCTGGGACAGCGCCCGCACCTACCGTGGATCTGACTACCGCGGTGGAGCCAACGGTGCCCGTATCCGCCTCGCCCCCCAAAAAGACTGGGAAGGTAACGAACCGGATCGTTTACAGAAAGTCCTCGATGTTCTGACCGGCATTCAGGCGCAATTCAGCCACCCCGTCAGCCTGGCAGACCTGATTGTACTGGGCGGCACGGCAGCGGTTGAAAAAGCAGCACAGGACGCCGGAGTCGATATCTCGGTACCCTTTGCTCCAGGTCGTGGTGATGCCACCGACGACATGACCGACGCGGCATCGTTCGACGTACTGGAGCCGATCCACGATGGTTTCCGTAACTGGGTGAAAAAAGACTACACCGTCAGTGTCGAAGAACTGATGCTCGACCGCAGCCAGTTAATGGGGCTTACAGCACCGGAGATGACGGTATTGATTGGCGGCATGAGAGTACTGGACACCAACTACGCGGGCACCAGCCACGGTGTATTCACCGACCGCAAAGGCGTCTTGAGCAACGACTTTTTTGTTAACCTGACCGATATGGCATACCAGTGGAAACCTGCCGGTAAAAACCTGTACCACATGGTGGATCGCGAAACCGGCGAAGTAAAATGGACAGCCACCCGCGTCGATCTGGTGTTTGGCTCCAACTCCATCCTGCGTGCCTACGCGGAAGTGTATGCCCAGGACGACAACCAGCAGAAGTTTGTCAAAGACTTCGCCAATGCCTGGGTCAAGGTCATGAACGCCGACCGCTATGATCTGAAGTAAACTCTGGTTAGAAACAGGCGAAGCAGCCAGACAGGATTCTGATGCCAGAGAGCGCAGAATCCTGCGTCAATCCTACACCAGGGTGGTTGATCACCTTGGGTCATTTGTATTCGCCAGTGAGCAGGATATGGCCCATCCGAAGGGTGAGATATGCGCCAGAAGGTCGGATGAGCTTTACGCGTGCCCCGTCCTGCACAGCAGGACGGGGCACGCGGTCTATCCACCAATCCTCAACTTGCGGTATACCCGCCGTCGATAACCAGCTTCTGGCCAGTAATAAAGGAAGCCTCGTCCGACATCAGGAACACCGCCGGCTTGGCGATTTCAGCCGGAACCCCCATGCGACCGCCGAATTTCCCGCGCGGGACGATATCTGCATCTTTCACCGGATCGTTACACAGCGGGTGCAGTGCCGCCAGCTGGGTGAAATCAAAGGCATCGGTTTCCAAAGTCTTCTCGTGCGACAACTTCTCTTTGTCGGTCGTGACAGCAGCCTGGAACAACGGCGTCATGATATAGCCCGGATTCACGGTATTCACCCGAATCCCGTATTCCGCAAACTGCAGTGCGAGAGCTTTCGACAGGCCGACAACGCCGTGTTTTCCCATCGTGTACTGGATCAGGTTGAAGCGTTCGATCAGCACCTCGCCTGTCTCTGCGTTCACCACCTTCGGGCGGCCGGCGACACCGTGGATGCTCGATACCAGCACGATTGAGCCCTTGATCCCGTGCTTCATCATCAGCCGTGAGCCGTAGAGCGCGGTATTGAACACCCCATCCTCGTTGATGCTCTGGATGAATTTTTTCGACTTCAGAACCGCCTCGGGGTCCTTGTCAAAATCCTCGGCCGTCGCCACACCGGCATTGGCCATGATGGCATCAACCCGGCCATAGGTATTCTCGGTAATCTCGAAAAGCTGCTCGACATCCTTTGGATTGGACACGTCGGTATGCACGTAGAGCGCATGCCCGGCGCCATATTCCTCGTTCAGGGTCTTGGCAAACACCTCGCCCAGCTCGTCGTTGATATCGGAAATGACGACTCCCTCGGCCCCTTCGGCCAAGGCTTCGCGGACTGTTGCCGAGCCGATGGAATCGAACCCGGGAATGACCGAAACGGCCCCCGTTACCACAACAACCTTGCCAGTCAACTTACCCATCTTGAATACTCCTTTGGTTGAGATATTGGCAAATACATGCGGCGGTGTGGCCACCTTGACCCTCATCAGGTTCCGGAAGCCTCATGCAGCGCAAGGGCCTGGAACTCCCCTTTCCGCACGTTTTACCTCGGTTCTCGGCGCCTTTGCACCGACGGTCCGGATCGCCGGCCGCGGTGTTTTCTACTTGAAGGCACGTCATGACCCTGTTTTTCCAAACAAGGTCGGAACTGCAGCCAAACCACAGTAAAAACTGTCAGGTCCAGTGATATTTTACGCCTGCATACTACCTGTATCCATATCCCATCCTGCGAGACTGCGGCTATTATCACGTAATCCGACGGACCGGAGGAAAGACGAGAAAGACGAGAAAGACGAGAAAGACGAAATGAGCTTGCGCGCAGACGGACACAAAAACCGGCAACGCATTATTGATACGTCTACACGTGCGGGCGTGCTCTACCCCCATGCCATGCGGATATCATCGGTCACAAGAGGTCCTTTGGGTTTCGATCAATGGAGCTTGCTTTACCAGTCATCTGGACAGCCCCAAAAAACAAAACCCCGATCAGCTACGCCAATCGGGGTTTGTTTGTGTCACCGTATCACCCGGCATTCCGGGTCAACAGACTACAGACTACAGGGCAGCCTTGTACTTCAGACGGTAAGCGTGCAGCAAAGGCTCGGTATAACCGCTCGGTTGCTCTTTACCTTTGAAGATCAGGTCAGACGCAGCCTGGAAGGCAATGCCGTCCAGCGCCGGAGTCATGGCGGTGTATTCCGCATCACCCGCGTTCTGGCCATCCACGATAGCGGCCATACGCTTGAGGCTGTCTTCAACCTGCTCTTTGGTACAGACGCCGTGTTCCAGCCAGTTGGCAACGTGCTGGGAAGAGATACGCAAGGTTGCGCGGTCTTCCATCAGGCCAACGTTATTGATATCAGGCACTTTGGAACAACCAACTCCCTGGTTAACCCAACGCACAACATAACCCAGAATACCCTGACAGTTATTGTCGATTTCACGCTGGATCTGCTCTTCCGTCAGTGCAGCTTGCTGCTCTCCACTCATCAACGGGATGGTCAGGATATCGTCAACCGATGCAAAATCACGTTTCTTCAGCTCTTCCTGTACCGCAAAGACATCCACTTGATGGTAATGCAACGCGTGCAGGGTAGCGGCTGTTGGCGAAGGCACCCAGGCGGTGTTGGCACCGGCTTTTGGATGGCCGATCTTCTGCTCCATCATCTGGCCCATTTCATCCGGAATGGCCCACATGCCTTTACCGATCTGGGCACGACCTTGCAGACCGTATTTCAGACCAGTATCAACGTTCCAGTTTTCATAGCTGTTGATCCACAACTGCTGCTTCATGGTGGTTTTGGGTACAAAAGCCCCTGCCAGCATGGACGTGTGGATTTCATCACCGGTGCGATCCAGGAAGCCAGTGTTGATAAAGACAACCCGGTCTTTGGCAGAACGAATACATTCGGCCAGGTTAACCGTGGTGCGACGCTCTTCGTCCATGATGCCCATTTTCACGGTAAACCGTGGCAGACCCAGAGTATCTTCTACCCGGCCAAACAGTTCGTTGGCAAATGCCACTTCTTCCGGGCCGTGCATTTTCGGTTTTACGATATTGACCGAACCCGTGGTGCTGTTCTGGAACGGGGCATTGCCGTTCAGGTCATGCATGGCGCACAAGGTCGTGACCATGGCATCCATGATACCTTCCGGCACTTCGTTACCGTCTTTGTCGAGCATCGCCGGGTTGGTCATCAGATGGCCAACGTTACGAATAAACAACATCGAGCGGCCTTTCAGCTTCACGCTGTCGCCATTCAGACCGGTGTATTCACGATCCGGATTCATACGACGGGTAAAGGTCTTGCCGCCTTTGGTGACCTGTTCTTCCAGGTTACCTTGCATCAGACCAAGCCAGTTGCCATAGGTGATGACTTTATCTTCCGCGTCTACCGCCGCAACCGAGTCTTCACAATCCATAATGGTGGTCAGAGCCGATTCCATCAGGATATCTTTGACTCCGGCAGAATCAGTGGCGCCAACCATGCTGCTGGCGTCGATTTGCAGTTCAAAGTGCAAGCCGTTGTTAACAAACAGAATCGCCGTCGGTGCCGCCGCATCGCCCAGGAAACCTTGCAATTGCGCTGCATCGGCCAAACCAGTGGTCGAACCGTCTGCCAGCGTAACCTGCAACTGACCGTCAACAATGGTATACGCGGTGCTGCCAACGTGTGAGCCGGTCGCCAGCGGAATCGCCTGGTTCAGGAAATCACGGGCATAAGCAATTACCTTGTTACCACGTACTTCGTTATAGCCTTTGCCTTTTTCGGCGCCACCATCTTCAGCAATCACATTGGTGCCGTACAACCCATCGTACAGCGAACCCCAACGGGCATTGGCGGCGTTCAGCGCAAAGCGGGCGTTCATCACAGGAACTACCAGCTGCGGGCCTGCCATCTGGCCGATTTCCGGCTCGACGTTTTGGGTTTCTGCTTCAAATTGATCCGCTTGTGGCAGCAGATAGCCTATCTCTTGCAGGAATGCTTTGTATTCTTCTGCGTTGTGAGGCTGACCTTTACGCTCGGTGTGGTACAGATCAATCCTGGCTTGCAGGTCGTCACGCTTGGCCAGCAACTGACGGTTTTTAGGGGCCAAGTCGTTGACCACTGCATCAAATCCGGCCCAGAAAGCATCGACATCCACGCCGGTGCCAGGAATTGCTTTTTCATTTACGAAGTCATACAGGGCTTGGGCAATCTGAATGCCACCCTTCTGAACGTATCCAGTCATTTTTGGGCCTCTATGGTCATAATAGCTCCGGCAAAATACAGCTTGGGTACCGGAGTAACTCAGGAACTCGCGAGCTATATTGCCCGCTTATGTTAATCATTAATACAGCGGCCAGTATAGCCGTCCATCCCTCACCCTGATAACCGGTATGAAGGACATACTTGCCATTCATCAAACAAATAGAAGATAACGGTATAATTAAGATTGGGCGACCAAAACAGCGCAGCCACCGCCTCACGATCAATCAGCATTCCTCTGGGCATCCCTTTGATCGTTGCTTCAATGTTATATCCAGCAGGCTGTTGATTTTATCCCTGCTGCCTACTGGCTTCGGTAAAATGCTCTTTTTCAATGAATTCCCGGACTCCTCATGCGTGGCGCTGACATTACTCAGGAGCCTTTGTTCACCACCATCAGACTAGATGAACGGGTTCCAGACGATCATCCTTTACGATCCATCAAAACCCTGTTCGACCAGGCGCTCACCCACATCGATTGGAAACTCAGCCTGATCTATTCCGAGCGTGGGCGGGAATCCATTCCTCCGGAGCGTTTATTGAGAGCCTTGCTGCTGCAAATCCTTTTCAGTATTCGCAGCGAACGGCAGCTGGTCGAGCAGATTCAGTACACCTGCTCTATCGCTGGTTTGTCGGCCGGAGCATTGATGAAGCCCCATCTCTTTGGGATGTCTCCGCTTTTGCTAACGAATAAAGAACCGAATCCAGCAAACACAGGTTTTCTCGGTTCGCAGGCTGTAGCCGCGGGTGCACATAAAGTGGCGAATGCCATTGAGAAAGGGGCTGGAAGTCATTGATCACTCCTTGATCTGATGTGTATATATATCCAGTATAATTGAAAGTTGCCCAAATCAATGCGCGCTTTTTCAGAAGCCTTGCGCGCTTTCTCGGACGTTGTTATCGTTAAGGTATTGATATACGGAAATTTGTTGCGCAGGTTGACAGATTAATGCGCAAGGCACACAGGAGTTAATGCGCATGCTCACTTTCACAGAATGGACTGATCTGGAAATGGATTTTACTTCCTATTATTCAAGTAGTTACGGTAATTTCCCAGAAACCGACTTGCCCAGAAACCGCGCATGCGCACTAATAAACTGTTATCAATCAAGGGAATGAATCCATGAAACAAACAGGAAGTTGCCTCTGTGGGGGCGTTCAATACGAAATCAACGGGCCATTGACAGATGTTCTGCACTGTCATTGCTCAATGTGCAGGAAGCTTCATGCATCTGCCTTCAGAACCCGTGCTAGGGTCAACTCCTCGGATTGGCATACCATACAGGGCCAAGAGTTGATAAAGTTTTATGAATCATCACCGGGTGAGCATAAAGGCTTTTGCTCTAACTGTGGTTCCAGCCTCTACACGAAATTCGATGCACACCCAGAGGTTTATGGTTTCCCGCTAGGGACACTGGATACTGACCCCGGCGTGCAGGCTGAGCGCCATGTATTTGTAGGTAGTAAGGCCGCCTGGTTTGAGATCACAGACGATTTACCTCAATACACAGAATATGATTGACGCCGTGATAACAAGGCAATGAAATTCGTTCTGGCCCTTTGGGCCTCCACCGGACCCAAAAAGCTACGCTTTTAGGTCCGTTTATTGCGACGTTATGCAATAAGGAGAAAATGGTGCTAAAACCAGTAATACAGGAAGAAACTACAGGCTGCGGAATTGCATCGGTGGCCAATGTTCTGGGTAAAACCTACTCGGAAATAAAGGCCTTAGCGAACGCTATGGGTATCTATGCCGAAGATAAATCTCTTTGGTCCGATACTCAGTATGTCAGGAAGATGTTGTCCAGTGCCGGAGTCGAGACATCTCCCGATGAAATTCCTTTTGAATCATGGAGTGATCTGCCTGATCTGGCACTACTGTCTATCAAGCATCATCAGGAAGGTGGTAAAAATTTCTGGCATTGGGTTGTTTTCAAGCGTCTGAAAGGCCAAGAGTTTGTCTTGGATTCAGCAAGTTACCTGCCTTCCAACATTAGGACTGACTTCGATGAAATGCAGCCCAAGTGGTTCATTGAGGTCATGAATGCATAACAATGCCATCAAAACGACGCTCGTACCTCGCGCGTTTTATGGCTGGCGTTATAGGCCATGGAGGTTACCGTGAAAAAAATACTTTTAGCAATATTGCTCCTAAACGCTTCCAGTGTTTTTGCTGAAAGTGAAATCACGCTTTTTGCGGCTAGCGGTGATGCATCGGCTTATATAGCACTGAATGAGGAGCTAACTATATATTTGTGGTCAGGTGAGCCTGTTGCTTATTTAACTGAGGATAGCTCTGGCGGCTATCATGTCTATGGGTTTAATGGAAAACATCTGGGTTGGTTTGTTGGCGGCGTAGTAAGGGATCATAAAGGAGACGCTGCGTGCGGAAAAAAGGAAGTAATGCAATCGACGAAGTATGAGCCTTATAAATCGTATAAACAATATAAGCCATATAAAGCCTACAAAGAATATGCACCATATCGCCCCTATTTTTCGAACAACTTTGGCCAATTACCATGCAATTTTCTGTTGGCGTCTGGCTCTGCCAACTAGCCTATAACAAGTCAATCCAGCCGACCGCTAACGCGTCGGCTGATTGAGGCGTTAGCAAGCCAGTTAATCATCCTAAGTTAGTATGTTAAAGCCATCATCTATATATAAAAATGAGAACATATAATGCCATTAGAAACATTCGACGATAAAATTAACGCACTTGGACAAGGAGAAAAACCATCTGTTTTATTAGCTAATGGCTTTTCTCAAGCATGGGATCACAACATTTTCAATTATCAAAACTTACTTCAACAAGCAAACTTTGGAGTTCGTGATGCGACTATTAGAGATATCTTTAATAATTTTAATACTTTTGACTTTGAAAAAGTAATGAGAGCGCTTGAGGCCACAGAAATTGTATGTGATAGCTATGCAGTCGATCAGGTTAAAATTGATGAAATTAAGAATGACCAAGAGCAATTAAAAAGTTCGCTTATTCAGGTTATTTCACAAACGCATCCCTTGAGATCAAGCAATATAACAACTCAACAATATGAGAGTGCAAAACCTTTTATTATTCAGTTTGAGAATATTTTTACACTGAATTATGATTTACTACTTTATTGGATTGTTAATAAGTTTGATATTGATCCACAAGGTTATCATACAGATGACGGCTTTCGTCACACTACTTGGGAAAATGCCGAAGATCAGAATGTCTATTTTTTACATGGAGGTCTTCACATTTATGATGATGACACTCTTATTAAGAAGCATGCCTTCAGAGGTGATGCAGATATCAGCATAGTTGATCAGGTTAGAAATAATTTGAACCAAGGAAAGTTCCCTTTATTTGTTTCGGAGCCAACGTGTGAAAAAAAGCTTGCTCGTATTGAGCATAACCCTTATTTAAGCTCTTGTTTCAGGGCATTGAAAAAGCTAAGTGGGCCTCTGTTTATACATGGGCATTCAATGGCTGATAATGATCAACATATTTTTAATCAAATAAACAAAAGTGGAGTGGATAAGGTCTTCATTAGTATTTTTGGTGATGAACATACGGAGCAAAATAGAGAAACAATGGCTAACGCTAGGCGTTTCATTGATACAAGGCAGATCAATATAGAATTCTATGACGCTGCCAGTGCACCAATCTGGCCTTAAACATAGTGTTTAACAGATAAAACTTGCTAACAAGAGCTTCAAGTCGGAACAAAAACAGTTGGCTTTGTTTCGTACCTCAACAATTATAACCAACTATTTTTGCCCGCTTAAGCTAGGCGTTAGAGGGCTATCGAACCGATGGTGAACTATGGAAAATAAAAAAATTAAATGGCTGATTTATACAGTGCTAGTTGGATTAATTCCTATTATTTCCAGATTTTTGGTATGGGGAGTAACACAATCTGGAATAGTGAATTTATTAGCTGCATCTGACGTTATTGCTTTCGGGCTAATCCTGCATATATCCAACATTAATGAAATAGAGCATTTGAGTGATTCTGATAAATCTTGGAAAACCATACAAAATGGAACGTCTATTTTGTTCATCGCCCTGTACAGCGTGCTTTTTTGTCTAACGATGTTAAGTGAAGGCATTTCTGGCTTTGTTGATTCCCAGGTTATAAAGTTATGTGTGATAGCCTTGGCATTGATTTCATTTTCTATTAGTTTTTCCGTATTCCACAGAATATCAAATATTCAGAAATCGGAGGTTGCCCAATGACTACTCTTATTATAGTGGTTACAGCAACTATCGGTGTTATTGGAGTCGGTGTAGTTGCGTGGTCAATTCTCGATACGAGAAAAAAGTACTTTGATGAGTACATAAAAAGGAAGAGAAAATGATCAAGAGTTTTATATATCTAGATGAAGAAAAAATGTACTCCCTGTCATCTCAGATATTTGAGGGAATCACAGAGTATGTTCTCAATGAATCCGGATCTGAAAATCAAGAGTCTGAAACTCAAAAAGGACCAGTAGGAAGCGGCAAAGTATTAGCTGATGTAATAAAAAATACCAACAAATCTACTGAAAAGAAATTTCTACATGATTATTCACTGACTGTGTTCGAACGATATTTAGAGGATAAAGGAAGAATACTTGATTTGTCTGCACCATCAATAGATTTGGATGATTTGAAAGTCTCCATAAATGACTACTCATTTATCAAAGTTAAAGCTAGAGCGATTTTTAGTGATGTAGATAAGATTACAGAACTGTTTACAGAGTTTAATACTATTGGTGAAGCTCTAGCTCATATTGGAGCACATGAAAATATTCAAAATTTAAAGCAGCAGCTTGATGATATTAAGGGGCAAACCAATGATAGGAATAAAAAGTCGAAATTGGACGCGGAGTACAAAAAATTAACAAACATATCCAAATTAGCAAAAGAGCAGGGGCTTTATCAAGATCCAAAATTCATGAGTAACCTTGCCCTGCTTACAAAGTATGGTTTCTCAGATCAATTTGAGATACAACAGACTTGTGGTCAGGTTATTTTTACTTCTTGCCTAAAGAAAGAGTTTTTAAGGGAAAAGGAAGATTTACTGGTAAAGAAATATTCAAGAAAAACAGAAAAGGAAGTTGTTGTATTTGGCATTATCTCACAGGCCTTCTCTGCTAATGAGCCAGAGATTAATGACGACCAGGACTTCTCTAACATGAAGGCTGCTTTAACGAATATTGTTGAACACCTAACGACTATTGAAAATTCCATTTCTGGAAAACAAAAAAATGAAATCGTCATCGATCCTATTGCGGCATACTTTGAAGTGCAGTAGCCCTCTAACTGCTGGGATAACGCACCGATGGAAAGACTGTTCCGAAGTCTGAAATCTGAGTGGATACCGGCCCTAGGCTATCGCAACCTAGACGAGGCCAAGAAGGATGTTGGTGGTTATCTGATGGACTACTACAACCGGCAGCGACCTCATACATTCAACGACGGCATTTCGCCCGTTGCAGCTGAGGAAAACTTTAAAATACTGTCCGGGATTAGTTGACCACTACAACCAGCCGATACTCCAGAGAAAATCAGCTGACGCAAACCGCCTGGCCCTTTGACCCCTTGCTACCTTAACGACTTTTAACTAACGACTTTTAACGGCTTTCGAGCCACTGTTGATTAACGCGGGCATATTGGCGCGACAAGGCCGAAGACATATCGTAACAGGCCGACAGCACCTCCGCGTCACACAACAAGCTGGCCTCTCCGGCCGCCATCACCCGACCGTCCCGTAACAACATCACCCGGTCAGCCCAGGATGCCGCCAGCGCCACATCGTGCATCACGGCCAAAGCCCCGATGGCCGGGCCAACCATAGAGCTGACCAGATCCATCACCTCATGCTGATGGGCCGGGTCCAGCGCCGAGGTGCATTCATCCAGCAGGATATAAGCCTGCTGGCCATTACTTTGGTACTGGTAATGCCAGAGTTGTAACAGCACCCGCGCCAATTGCACCCGTTGCTTTTCCCCGCCGGATAATTGCGGATAAAGACGATGCTGCAAATGATGCACTTCTGTGGCTTTCATAACCTCTTGTTGCCATTCCAGGGTCTGCTGTTCGTCTCCCCAGGGAGAACGCCCCATCGCCACCACTTGCCAGACCCGGAACGGAAACACCAATTCCACCTGCTGTGGCATCACGGCGATACGCTGCGCCCGTTGTTCTGGCAACAGCTCCTTCAGACTATCGGCACCCAGCCACACTTGCCCGTCGTAGTCGGTATTCTCGCCACACAAACAGGATAGCAAGGTTGATTTTCCGGCACCGTTCGCACCCAGTACCGCCAGCCGCTCACCAGTGCATAACACCATGGAAGCCGAGTCCAGCAGCGTACTTCGCCCCTTAACGACCGATACCGCATCAGCCCGGATCATCGTGACTGCCCTCCATTCTGCTGCATCAACAACAGCAGGAAAACCGGCCCACCCAGGAGCGCCATGACCAGCCCGACCGGTAAATCGGCCGGGGCCATCCAGGTGCGGGCCAGCGAATCAGCCAACAGCAACAGCAATGCTCCGCCCATCGCCGCCGCCGGAATCAGGCCACGATGATCAGAGCCCATTACCATGCGCAACAGATGCGGCACCACCAGGCCAACAAAACCGATAATACCGGCTACCGCGACTCCGGCTCCTACCATCAAGGCTGCGAAAGCCAGCAACCAGCGTTTCGAACGCTGCACATCAAAACCCAGATGAATCGCCACTTGTTCGCCCATCAACAGCGCGTTCAGAACCCGTCGATAACGCAGGCTCAGCAGTAACGGCACACCAATCAATCCGGTCAGGGCGGCCACATCCTGCCAGCGACCACTGGCCAGACTGCCCATCGACCAGAACGTCATATCCCGCAGTTGCTGATCGTCAGCGGCATAGGTCAACACCCCGGTTGCGGCGCCAGCCAGTACATTGATGGCGACCCCCGCCAGCAGCAGCATTCCTACCTGGGTTTGGCCACCACGAGTCCCCAGCCGATAGATCACCAGCGTCACACCCAGCCCACCCATAAAGGCGGCCAGTGGCAATGCCAATGGCCCGGTCAGCGACACCCAGCCAGAGAGCAATGTTTCGTTCAGCACAATAACAGCCACAGCGGCCAACGCCGCGCCACTGGACACCCCAATGAGGCCAGGATCTGCCAGCGGGTTACGAAACACTCCTTGAGTAATAACGCCTGCCACCGCCAATCCTGCGCCGACAATCATCGCCAGCAAGGCCCGCGGCAACCGCAGTTCACGCACTACCCAGTCGTTGGCTGACCCGATCGGGGCAAAGGTGATCGCTCGTTGCAAACTCGACCAGACGTCATTAACGGCCACCGACACCGGTCCAATCGTCAATCCCAGAAGGAATACCAGTACCAGCACCACAGCCATCAGCAATAACACCAATCGCTGACCGGTCGCGCCCTGCGCCACAATCGACTCACGCCAACTATAAACAACATCACTCAGACGCCGGGAGAACAACAGAGCACGCATCATTGTTACATCCCCGTCGCCCGCGACTTACTCACCGGCTCATTGGTCTGGGGGTACAGAATGGTCTGTAACTGCTGGATAGCATCGGGTAACCGCGGCCCAAACCCCAACATCAGGCTGACATCCACCGTATGGATACGACCTTGTTGACTGGCAGGCGTCATGGCCAGGGACTGCTGCAGTGATTCTGGCACCTCATCATCAAGCTGTGCCACCAGCACAACGTCCGGTGCAGCCTGCAAGGCACCTTCGGCGCTCACCGGCTTATAGCCGCTGTAACCCATGGCATTGCTGGCTCCGACCAGCGCCAGCATGGCATCGGCCTGCGTACCGGAGCCTGACGCCATCATGCCCCGGCTACCAGCGCCGAGCAGAAACATAACGGATGAGGCATCATCCGCCGGCATCTGCTGCAGCAGTGCCTGGCTGCGCTGATGAATACGTTCAACCAATGCCTGCCCTTCGCTCTCTTTACCCAGCGCTCCGGCAACGGCGGTGATTTTATCGAGCACCCCCTGTAACGAATAATGATTCGCTACCCGCACAACCCGTATGCCAGCCTGCTTCAGCTGGATAAAGACCATCTCTGGCCCAGCGGCCTCGGTCGTGATCACCAGATCGGGTTGCATCGACAAGATGCCTTCAGCGGACAGTTGCCGCATATACCCGACATCGGGTAATTCAGTCGCGGCTTGCGGAAAACGGCTGGTGGTATCCACCGCCACCAGGCGATCCTGGGCACCCAGCTGATAGATGATTTCAGTAATCGAACCGTCGATACTCACCACCCGCTGAGGTGCCCCTGCCGCCTTCCCATCCTGCGCCCACGCCGTAACGGGAAACAACAGACCGGCAAAGACCGTCGCCGCCGACATAAAGGCAAGCAGCGAGAATATGGCGAACAACGACGCCAGCCGGTCAGGGCGTTCAGCCGCGATTGACCGACTCTCGGCACCACGTGCCGCTGACGACCGGTGCAGGTTATCCATCAGGCAACTCCTTCTTGCTCCAGCGCATAGTGCTGTTGCAAGTTTTCCAGAATCAACCGCCAGCCTTCCAGTTCTGGCTGGCCGTTTTTACGTTCACCAAACATCAAGACCAGCTGATTGCCATCGCCGTCGTACAGTTCCAATGAACTGACCACGCCATCCACGGTGGGTTTCCGCACCAGCCAGGCGCGATCAATCAGGGTGGTTTTGGCATGCAGGTTGAAGCCTTTATCCATGATATTAAACCAGTCGCCGGTACGTACCAGGTTGCTGATCGGGCCAGTATGAATCTGTATCACGCCCTCACTGCCAACAAACAGCATGATCGACAACCCCGAAGCCTGCGCCGCTTCCAGCGCGGCAACAAACACCTCCGGAGCCAGTTCGGTCGCGTATTCCTCACCAATCACTTCGTAGGCATTTATCCGGTTCAGGTGGTACTTTTTCAGCAGCGCCTGAAAATGATGAACATCCTTCAATGCCGACCAGTCCTGACGCAACGCCGTCACATCCAGATCGGCAGGTGTGGTTTCGGGTGCGGTTTCAGGCGTTGTCTCTGGCAAAGGCTCCAGTACCATTCCCGGGGTTTGGTCCTCGGATTGAAAACGTGCCAGCAGCTGGGTGTATTGCTCCTGATCCGAAGCCTCGGTCAGATAGATCTTGTGTACGGCCTCTCCACGGCCATTAAAGAATTGCAGGCTGCGTCGCATGCCGTCGGCACCCGGCAGTGGCTCTTCCACCGCAAAGCCATACACAAAACGACTAAAGAAAATCCGCAGGTCTATAACGCCCAGCGCCAGGCCCATATTGCCGTTAACGGTCAGGCCTTTGTATTGACCGGTCTTTTCATGAACCATGGCGTTATTACGCGTCAATGCCATAACCTCACCGAGCAATTCGATATCCCGCAGCAAGCGCTTGAAATCACCGCCAAGCCGCACGACGCGACCGCCCCCGGACTCACCATCAAGCAAGCGGGTCGCCAACAGCTCCCCCTCACTGGCGCCCAGCCGTAACGCGGCGTCCCGAATCCGCATTTTGGGTTCTTGCTGCCGCAACGATTGCCATTGCTCCGCCAACACGTGAATATCAGTAACGTTCGTCATTATTACTCTCCTGTCGACATTGTTTGAAAGCGGATTTCCGGGCTGCCGGATGCTCCCAGGCTGTAATAGTCCGACACTTGCAGCGTGAAGTAGCTGGCACTGTCATCAGTGCTGTCGGTATCAATCAGATAGGTACGGAAGTTGGGCCACAGCAGATGTCCGCCATTGAGGTTATAGGCGTACCAGCTGTCATCCGAGAATGGGTTGGAGCTGCTGTCTTCACTGTAGTGGCTGGAAATATCATAGCTATCAACCAGCGTGGCACTGGTGTAATCCGCCAACTCGGTCGCATCAATGGAACCAAAGACGGCACCATCACCATCGCCATACACTCCGCCATTGGTCCAGATATTAATTGCCCGGTTGCTGGTATCGACTTCATAAAGCAGGTCCCAGTCGGCACTGTTTTCGTCACAATCCACTTCGCTGGCGCTATCCAGATCCAGACATAACATGGTTGCATCGTCTGCAAAAGTGGCGCTGACACTCTGTTCTGTCCCGGCAAACTGCGCAGTATCCGCTGCCTGCGTTGTAAAACGGGCGGTGATATCGGTGTAACTGGCCACATCCAGGAAGACCTTGCTGTAGGTCTCGCCATCGGCATGGCGCAACAACCATCCAACCGTCGTATTGGCCGCAATCTGATGGGTGCTGGTATCGTATTCATACCAGTCAGCCCAGGCCGCTTCGTTGGCATCGGTGCTGAACGTCAAGGCGCTGGTGTCGTAACTGACCTCCAGAGCAGCTGCTTCGGTATCGGCAACCGCATTGGTAAAGACCGAGACATCAGCTGCGCCGTCGTCATCGTAGAATTCGTCTTGTGCATCCGCCAGTGCCACCTGCACATTGCCACTGCCAGATACCCCACCATTCAACTTGATGGCCGTACGACGAAAGGCCAGCTGCCAGTCCGTCGAGGTAGCGGCTTCTTCATCAGTCAGATCCAGCGTTGCCCCGGTTGTCAGACTGACGTAGACCCAGGCATCGTAATCCGCGGCGTTGATTTGCAAGCTGCTATAGCTGACATCCTCCGCACCGGAATCGCTGTCATCACTGTCGCTGTCATCGCTGCTGCCACAACTGGCCAGCAACATGGCAGCCATCAGTACTGAAAAAGATTGGTATCGCTGTTTCATAAAACACTCCGTTGAATAGCGTTATTGTTGTTAAACATGTGAACCAGCTATGAAAGTTCACGATGTAAATTATCGATATGCGTTCACTGCATGGATTAACTGCACAGCTTGCCGGCATGGCCTGAGCCACCAGAATCAGAAGGTCAGCTCAAACCCGGCATAAGGAAAGCGGCCCTCTGTCGGGCGGCGATCATAGGAGTCACTCGGGTCGCGGACGCTGTCAGTCAGATTATTGACCCCGGCATACCAGCGTAACGCCGGGTTGAACTGCCAGTTGCCTTTGATATCCCACTGCCAATAACCCGCCGACATCTGGTTTTCCGTGCCGCTGTCTTCATCTTCCACCTCGGTATAAGACGAACCGACGTACTCCGATATCAACGTCAGGTCGACCGTGTCGCTGACATCCCACATCCACAAGCCTTTGGCGTGATGCCGCGAACGCTCTGTCAGTGCGACGCCCAGCTCAAGATCGCGGGCATCCAGCAAGGAATACGACAGGCGTTGCTGAAAACGGGGGGAAAACTGCCACTGGACGGCAACATCAGCACCTCGCGTCATGGCACTGGCAATATTGCTGTAGCGATAAATCACCACGGTGCCGCTCTGTTCTGTCTCGCCAGTAGAAACCGCTTCGATCAGATCCGTGATCTGGTTATGGTATGCCGACACTTCCAGATGCAGCCGTTTGCCATCCGTTATTGTCGCCGACAGTTGCACACTGCGGCTTTGCTCCGGCTGCAGGTCTTCGTCACCCAGCACCTTGTAGCCGTTCACACTGTGATCAAACACGTAATAGCGGTTTTTCAGATTGGGCACCCGGTAACCCATCCCGATCGATTGTCGGGTCTGGATCTGCCAGTCACCCTTTCCCAGTGACCATTGCCATTTCTGGCGACTGGCCAAAGCCGGCGACAGATAACCGCCAAAATCACTGTCGTTTTGCCAACGCAATCCCGGCGACAGCTCCATCTCAACCAAACCGGCACCCTGTTGGCTTCCTGAATATTGCTGCGTCAAGGTTCCCTGCATAAAAGCCTCGACACTGTGGCGGGTTTCGTTCGGCACTTCGACGGTATCCACCAGGCAATAACCACTATCCAGAGTGGTGGTGGTCGAGGTACTGCCAACACCGGAGCAACTCAGCTTGATCTCCTGCTTCTGCTGTTCCATTTGTTCGCCAAAATGTTCAAGGCCGGTCACCATCTGCAGTGACGTACTTCCCAGCGTCCATTGCGGCGCTTGCCACTGGGTCATCAACTTGTATTGGCTATAATCGGCTGAACGCCAGAGATTACCGGCCAGAATGGCGTCATCCACCACCAGCTGGGCGGTATCATCCGTCTGCTGTTCGTACAACACGCTGGCTGACAGCCGCCCCGCCAGCAGCGCCTGATCAACATTGGCGGCCAGTCGCCAACGTTCCAGCTGCTCTTCCTTGGCGCCTTCTTGATTGCTGCTGGTCAACTGTCGGTTAACCAGATCTTCTTTATATTGCTCTAGTCGTATCGTCGCATGGCCATCCACCGCTCCGGGCCCTGCAGTCCCCCAGCGTTCCTGCCAGGATGCCGCCAGCGTGGTTTTGGTACCGTCAAAACCGTTACTGCTCCAGCTGTCGTCGTACAGATCGATATCCGAGCTTTTGCGCTGATCGGCACTCAGACTCAGCTGACGGTGACTGCTCAGGGCCAGATCGGCGGTGGCCAGATAATGACGCTGGGGCAACAGCTCATCCGACAACTCCCGCTCCTCGCCATAACTGCCAGCATCCATCGCCAACCGGTAACGGGTTTCGCCTGTCATATCGCGAGTGATGATATTCACCACACCCCCCATTGCCGCACTGCCATACAGGGACGACGCAGCCCCCGGTATCATTTCGATATGGTCGATATCCAGTGCAGACAGTTGCGACAGATCCACCATTGAACCGGTGGTTGCCGATACCGGCATACCGTCCACCAGAATCAGTACCCGCTCGCCGTCCAACCCTTGCACCTGAATCGACTCACCGGTCTTGCCGTGAATTTCCCGCATCTGCACTCCCGGTATCACCCGCAAGGCATCACGGATATCCCGGGTGTGTAAGCGCTGGATCGTGGTTTCATCAAGAATCAGAGTCCGGACCGGGGTATCGGCCAAGGGCCGCTGGCCACGCGTTGCCGTTACCACCAGGGTATCCAGATAAAAGACATCGGCGTCTTCCTGAAGCGGCGTTTCTGCCGCAACGTCTTCCGCGATAACAACAGGCGTATATGTCACAACCACCAACAGGCCAACCGCCAGACAACTGCATCGCATTTGCTTTACCGTACCTTTAACAACACATCAGAGAGATAAAAAACCCAAATGGGAATGAGCCTCATTATCCACAACATTCATTAAAATACAATGCTAATACGAATCAGTATCAATAATGACATTAAAAAAACGCCTTGCCGCAATGCGACAAAGCGCTTCAGAACAACCGGCCTGGCCATCGGCCAATCAGTCACAAGGAAGAGTCAGGCGTCAATGATTGTGGACATCAGGCGATATCAGGCGATATCAGGCAGGCCAAGCAAACAGGTGTGAGCCGGAAACATAGGTGCTTGCCACCACGACTTCCGGAGTAGCAAACACATCGGCAACGGCAATTTTGAGGATTTTGGGTACCCGATCATACGTCACCAGAAAATAGCGACCATCTTTCGTCAAGGTCACTCCCCGCGGCCGTACCAGCGTCAATGAATGCACCATGCGCTGTTCGGCAATCGACCAGAAGGTCACCAGGTCGGCATCAGGGTGTGTTACCAGCGCCATGCCGTTGGCAATCGCGACACTGAGGGCTTCACCTGTCATGCGTTTAACAATGGCTTCCGGTTGTGTCATCGAGGCCATCGGCAACCCTTGCGGACGAATACTGACACCGCCGTTTGCACGGAGGCTCATGCCAGTACGTGGCGCTGACACCACCACCAGACTGCCATCTTCCGCAATCGCCACATGGCCGGTATTGAGGTCCGTGCGGGTCAACACCACCCGTTCAAGCAATTGCTGGCTGGCCACATCCACATAACAGACGCAAGGTATTGCTCCCCCCATTGGCCCACCGGCATTGGTGATCACCAGTGTTTTACCATTATCAATCAGGGTGCACTCATGAGGCTCTTTGCCATAGCTGGGGAATTCCCCGAGATACGCCAGCGAGTCTGCATCACGCACCGCAATAACACCCTCCAGGCCATCCAGACGGGTTTCTGTACTGAACAGCTGCTGATTGTCAGCGGAATAAGCCCCGTGCCCGTAAAAATAGCGCCCGGGACGAGCATCGATTTTACGGCTCAGACGCCGCGCCCCCAGATCTACCTCGGCGGCATGTGGACCTTTTTTCTCAAACACCGCCAGCCGGTCAGGGGCGTCAGGGTGCCAGTGAATACCGTGTGGGAAAAAATCCAGATCGATCAGATCCGTCTGCTGTTGCTGCAGATCCACCAGCGCCAGCACGTAGCGCTGGCCGCTGCCATCCGGATTCATAAAACGACCACCGCCCAGCAGCAAATCGCCTTGGCGCTGACTGCAGCCGGTGGCCATCACAGACAAGGCCGAGACAGACAAGGACATGGCCGGCACCGCTGCCAACCAGCCAAGCAAATTACGTCGCGATAGCGTCATGAGGCAGCCTCGTCTGATCAGCTTGTGCAAGTTACCCTGGTGGTTAAGCCAGCTCGTCAACCGCTACCTTGTAATTGGGGTCTTCGATCACGTTGACCTCACACAAGCTGCCAGCCTGTTTCAGCAAGGTGCGACATTCCTGACTCAAGTGCAGCAAATGGATTTCCTTGCCCTCGGCAATATAACGCTCCGCCAGTGTATCAATGGCTTCCAGCGCAGAATGATCCATGACCCGACTATCGGCAAAATCGATAATCACCTTGGTCGGATCATTGCTTACGTCGAACAGATCCTTGAACGAGGCCACCGATCCAAAAAACAGCGGCCCATACAGCTTGTAGACCTTGGAGCCATCCTCCTGCTTCTGGCTGAGCACATGGATACGCTTGGCACCCTGCCAGGCAAACACCAGCGCCGACACCACGACACCAATAATCACCGCAATGGCCAGATCCGTCAGTACCGTCACCACGGTCACCAGCACCAGCACAAACAGGTCGTGTTTTGGGATCTTGCCGACCATACGGAAACTGGCCCACTCGAACGTGCCAATCACCACCATAAACATGACCCCTACCAGCGCGGCGATCGGAATTTGCTCGATCAGCGGAGAAGCGAACAGGATAAAACTCAGCAAAAACAGCGCCGCCGCAATACCCGACAAACGACCACGACCACCCGAGCTGACATTGATAATCGACTGGCCAATCATGGCACAACCACCCATGCCGCCAATAAAGCCAGTCACAACATTGGCTGTCCCTTGGGCAACACACTCCTTGTTGCCCCGGCCGCGAGTGTTGGTCATCTCATCGATCACTGTGACGGTCAGCAGCGACTCAATCAAACCAATGGCCGCAAAAATGGCCGAATACGGCAGGATAAACATCAGGGTTTCCAGATTGAACGGCACATCCGGTACACCGATCGGCGGCAAGCCCCCGGCAATACTGGCCAGATCACCCACTGTACGGGTATCCAGATCCAGACCAAACGCCAGCAGGCTGGCCACCAGAATACCGGCCAACGCCGACGGTACGGCCTTGGTCAACTTGGGCAGGTTGATGGTGATAAACATGGTCAGCGCAATCAGGCCAAGCATCACGTACAACTGCATGCCACTGAACCATTCACCGCTTAACCAGCCCCATTTACCTTCGGGGGTGCTGATTTGCAACTGTGGCAACTGCGCCAGAAAAATCACAATCGCCAGGCCATTCACAAACCCCAGCATGACAGGATGAGGCACCAGGCGGATAAACTTGCCCAGTCGCAACGCCCCGGCCGCGATCTGGATAACCCCCATCAGCACCACCGCTGCCAGCAAATACTGCAGCCCCATGCCATCGCCATACATGCGTTCGGCATCGGCCACCAGCGCCACCATCACCACCGCCAAGGCACCGGTTGCACCGGAAATCATCCCGGGACGACCACCGATACAAGCCGTAATCAGACCCACCATAAACGCGGCGTACAACCCCACCAGAGGATGAACACCGGCAACAAAAGCAAACGCCACCGCTTCAGGCACCAGCGCCAAAGCCACCGTCAGACCGGATAACACATCCGTTTTGATGTTGGGAGAGAATGTTTCAGCAAACTCACGAAAGAAAGACATGGTATTGGATACCCCCAGGAACCGGAAAGCCGCGCACTATACCAGCACAAGGCGCCAAATTCAGGATCGATCGACAGCAATGCGCTCATATCCATTCAGCCATCGTCGCCAAACAAAGAGTGTCACTCCAAAGGTAATATGCGCATCAATCGCCATACAATCCAATATATCCAACACAATCCATCAAAAGGCAACAACCCCATTCGTTACTCCCCTTCACCAAAGTTCACCAAAGCCGACGAAACGGAGTGATACCTATTTACCCCTGGGTGGTGGATCTTTTGGTCATGGGACTGATCTGCCCGGCTTCCGGTATTTCTGAACCAGTAATCAGCCAATAAGCGTATTCTGGCCATAATTTTCCCAAGGCTTCCAGCTCTTCCGCATAGGGCTTGGCTATCTTGCTACTCATGTTTTCCCAACGCTTTGCCTTGATCCCAGTCGCTTTTTCAAGCATCGGACGAGTGTACCCCTCTTGTTTTATAACAAGATTGATCCGTTCAACGAGTTCCATATTCCAAACCAGAATTTCCCTAAACACCATGAATTCCCTAATATTTAGGGTGAGTGTTGAAGCCACTCGTTAGTATTAACCCAAACCCGAAAGCCTATCACGAACTGCCACTTTCCCGGCAGCCTCGCGAAACAAGGAGGTTTTGTGTCTTGTTTGTGAACTCATATGGTCGCCGTGAAAGCCAATTGATAACAGGGCACTGCTCATATCCGTTGCTTGCGAGTTATCAGCCGGAAGAGATACGGCAGCCAATCACCGACAATTATTTCGCATTCGAGTCATGTCACCCGCGCATTTTTATACCCAATGGTAAGGAAGGAACCTGTGCAACCGATTCGTTGGAGCCCGGAATTTGAAACCGGCATTGATATTATTGACACTCAGCACAAGCGTATTTTTGACTACCTACAAGAAGTTGAGACTGCCATCAAGCAACGGGATGACCAGAAAATTCGAGCCGTCGCCAAAGCACTGATCGACTACTCCATTTCACACAACGCCTTCGAAGAAAAACTCATGGAGCAAGCAAATTATCCGGTATTAAAGGCCCATGCCAAAGTGCACGAAGCCTTTCGGCGGCGAGCGCTCAGCTACGATCAGAGACTGGAAGATGGCGAAGACAGCATCAAAGTCGCCAAAGAAGTGCGCTCAGACATTGGCTTGTGGCTGACCAATCACATTCAACGCGATGACAAACATTATGTCCCTTATGTCAAAAAAACGCTGGAGGGCAACTTTGTTCGACGCATGGTGAAACGCTTTTTCGCTTAAATACAAATAAAGCCAGCCTGCATCCGTGAACAGAATGCACTCTGACTCTGAATGCAAAGACTTTTTTTGGGGGGCTATACAGTCTGAACGCTTTACTCACCGGCAAATCATGAGCGAAATCGAGTAACTTATCCGGGAGCAACAAATTGTTATGTAGAAGCTTTACTTGATGTAGAGAGAAACACACCTGCACTGATAAAAACACCACCAGTTATTCTATTAAAATATTTAGCCCTACCTTCTTTGAGCAACCAATTTGACGACTTAGCACCCAAGTATGAATATATCGTCAACCAAGAAATCTCCATAACTGCAAAAGTAATTGCGAACACCCAATACTGTATTAATAGCGACTCAGATGTGTTAATAAATTGAGGGAATAAAGCAGTAAAAAACACTATTGCTTTTGGGTTACTGGCCCCAACAATGAAGCCACCAACATAAAGAGATTTTTTTGTGACCACTGGCATTGTTTTTTCTTGTTCAGATATTTGATAAGTCTCTTGTTTGGAAGCAAGAGCTTTATATCCTAAATATATTAAATAAATTGCACCAGACCATTTTATAATATTAAAAGCCACTTCTGATGTAGCAACAACCACCCCTAGACCAGAAAATGACAAGGTCATTATACTAACAATTGCTGTAAGACTGCCTAAAGCAGTAAACATAGAATTTCGAAAGCCTTCGGTTACAGCCTTAGTCATACATAGCAGAACGCTAGGGCCTGGAGAAGCAGTTAATATTAATACCGCTAGTGAATAGTAAAACCAAGCTTCTACATTCATATATCTACCAATTTAAAGTTGTTTTTTAACTGATATTTCTTCGTCGCAGACACATAACACCGCATTAAGGTGTGAGCAACGCCACCACTCAACCTACTGCACCGTAACCCACTTGACCATGAAAATCACCATGAAAATAAAAGACATTTGTATGTCGGTAACAACAACTTCATTGGCTGACTCGCCATTTGAAACAACAATGGAGCCTTTTATCTTGGTTGGTTTGCTTGCAGAGTTAGTTGGCTCAGATATGTCGACATACCAATCATCACCAACTTTACGACCAACGTAAAACCCACCTCTTACCATATCAATTGCTTTTGATGCAGTGATTCCTTTTAGTTTTGCAAACTCCTCGACCGGAATCATTCCTTCTGGTGCATCTGACATAATGTATTTCCTTTTGATTGCCTAACGCCGCCAACAAGCGCCGACCGTAAGGAGGTCCATTGCCTGGCCTTATAAAGCTACTATTTATAATGAGTCCAAAGCTTGATAACTTTAATGGCGTTTTCTTTTTCTAGTACTTGGTAAACGAGACGATGCTGTATATTTATTCTTCTTGAATAGGAACCGGCTAGATCCCCAACAAGTTTTTCGTAGGGTGGAGGATTTTGGAAAGGATTAATTTCGATTACCTCTAGCAGCTCTTTCGCTTTGGCCTTGAGGCCAGAAGATGCAAGATTCCGAGCATCCTTTTGAGCTTGCTTGGTGTAATAAAGCTTCCAGCTCACCAATCAAGCTCCTGGTCACATTCACTGAGCTTAGTATCCAATCCTTCACGAATAGATTCCCGCATTCCAGGTAAAGAAAGCAGGTAAAGTGATTCGTTTATAGCGTTCCAATCCTCTTCTGCCAACAAGACTGCATTCCCTCTCTTGCCGGTAATGATGATAGGTTGGTGGCTAGCAGAAGCCTCATCTATCAAGGCGTACAGTTTTGAGCGTGCTTCAGTCGCATTAAGTATTGTCATAAGTCATCTCCGAACTCAAAGCGTACGTCTATACGTACGAGGTGTCAACATCCGGAAAAGCTTTAACGAACCTATAGAAAAACCTGTTTTCAGCCAGCTTTTCTCACAATAGCTCGTTTTCTGTTGTTTATTTTCGATTGCTGGTTTTTTCAGGCTTTGGTCATCTGTAGGCCAGATAGCATATCGCTTTCAGTGCCTGCATTAAGCCTGTATTTACTCTGTTTTACTGGCTGATCTGTCCATATTTTGCCAGTTTTTCTACATTGCGTACCAGGCAATCAAGCTGCTATTGAGTCTCATGGCTGGAGATGATGGCTTTAAAATAAGCAAACAGGATGATTTTCAGCAGAATCACCGGATCATAAACCGGACTGCTTTGGCTATCGTTCTTGTAAGGCTGGTAAAAAGCCGACAGATCCAGCTTTCAGAGATCAAATAGTGTAAGCATGCTCAAATGACCCCGGCTGCAACAGATCCTGATAATTAATGATCACCACCAATGTTTGATTGTCGTTGTAGTGATTGAACCTAGGCATCCGACACCCCTTTGACAAAAAGTCCATACCTGCAAGATTTGGGAGATTTTTCTACAGCCTGAACTCTTCACTCACCGGAATTTTGGGAGCGAAGCAAATAAAATTTCCGAGTGCAGTGACTTGTTAGGCCAACTCTTGAATGCCATATTTACGCTCTCTCTTCTCGAAAGCATAACTCCCACCTTCCAAAATATTACAAATCTCTGCTCTTATCCCTATGTTTTCTTTAACATTACCGTCTTCAACAGAACCTGAAGTATAGCGGATACTCTCACCTTGGTTATCAGCGATAATGATTTGTTCAGCATCGGTATTTACCACCAAGTTTGCATTGTGAGTAACTATGATAACTTGTCGATATTTCTTAATTTTCCTAAACAAGGGAACCAGCTGCGACATAATAAATTCATTGTCTAAGTCATCCTCCGGTTGATCAAATACAAATGGACTGCCGAACGGGTCTGTTGCTAATTTTAAACAAACGTAGAATGTACCCCGTTGACCAACAGATAATTTATTGACTGTTTTACCTTTGTACTGGAAATCTGCATTTGCATAAAGGTATCTTCTAATATTTGAAGGTGAGTAGAGGTAATTTAACAACTCAAATCGTCCTCCTTTATTAAAGAACTCAGGCTTCCAAAAGAACTCCTCAATACTTGTTGGAACTCCATCACAGTTGATGATTTTTTCGCCGGAAAGAAGTTTAAAAAAATCATCAATTGAACTTACGCAAAATGTTTCTTGCAACCGTTCAAAAGTAGATTTTTCACTTGTGTTTCTGAATTTTCCACGATTTAGGCATTCTTCAATTCCACTATAGAAATGACTTACATTAAATACGACATGACCGTTAATATGTATGTCTGAAAGAATTTCCTGAACTAATTCATTTTGCTCGTCATTCCAGCCGGGCTGTTGTATCTTAAGTTTCTGAAAAGCCTGATCTATATTGTCTTTTTGGCAATCAATATACTCCTTGTACTTTAATGCAAGTCCACCACGCTCTTTAACAAATGCTTGATAATCCATCGTCTTTTGGTTTATCTCATCTAGTTTTGATGACGCCTGATCAATAGATTTTTGATATTCAGTCACTTTGCTTAACAAGGATGATATATCTTGATTGATACCTTGCTGTCTAAACTGGCTCGCTATTTCATTATTTGATACAGTTAGTGCTTCTATTTCTTTATTGCATATATCAATATTTTGATTAATGGGAGTTTTAATCAAAGACTCATCAATTAATGCTGCCTGATTGGTTGAGCAAGGATTGGTATTTAGGAGTGTGATTTTCTGATTTATTTCTATTGCGTGCCGATTCAAAAGAGCTAGGGTACTTCTTGCTTCATCGATGAAGTTATTTTTTTCGTTAATACTTTTTGAGTTCTTTTGATATTGTTCAATTAACAGCTTATTTTGTGGGTTGGTAAGTGTCCCAATTAACTGAATATTATTATCGATAACGCCTTGTTGATATTGTTGCGTATTAATACGCTGATTTTGAGAGTCAACATCTTCCCAATATTCAACGAACGAGCGATATTTACTCAGGTTATTTGATATTTCAGAACTGGTAACAGAATCAAATTCCACACCATGAATTCCTAGCATTCTTTTAATTTCGCCACTTAGATCATCAGGTTTTTGGCTAAAATGTTGAACATCTCCTTGAGAAACATGCAAATAGGAGTAGGTATTTGCCGATGAATCGAACTTTAATACTGTTCCATCACCTTGATCTAGTTCAACGCAAAGACTTTCTCCACTTACTCTTCGTGCATTTGAGTGCTCAGATTGGTGATTGAATCTTGAATGCATCGCATCTAGAAAAAGACTTTTACCTGTCCCTCTCCCGCCCACTATTGTGACTAGGTTTGGATTTAATGGGATAGTTTGACTAAAAAAGTTAATATCCTCTCCAGCAAATACCTTTCCACCTAACTCAACTGATTTAAACCAAGGCTTTATGTATGTGTTTTCGACAAAGTCGTCAGTTTGCTGAACTCTCAGATCTGGCTCAATAATAGATTGCCTTAAGCCTTCAAAGGTTGGTTTAGCCTTAACCCAAGAGTACATTGTTCCGATATCTTCCAACTTGTGAGCATCTGAAGCATGAAAAACCGGCTTTTGCTTCGCAGATGGATATCTATCCTCTTTAAGGAAAAAGTTCCTGTCTTGAGGTCGGCCTAAGATAATTTGGCACCGTTTCTCTATTTCTAGTGCAACAGCTAGTGACCTCCCTTCCGTCATATCAGGTCTAAAGCCACCATAACCATTTGGGCAAGCTGCTATTAAAAAATCGACTCCGAACTTTAAGTTGTTATTTAGATGAGTTATCAATGAATCAAATTTTACAATCGCTTCAGATATTTTAGTTTGAGAGTCAGCAAAAGACTTTTGGGAGCAATAGATATGCTTACCGTCAGAAGTTGTATTGGAGATTGGAAGTGTGGATAAAATGCTGTTTATCTGCTGAGTGGTAATATTTCCCGAAAATATACAATGGACGTTAATCCACTCACCGTCTTTATTTTGTTGATCAATACGAAACTCGAGGTTCCCTAAGACTGTATGTTCAACGCCTTTCTCTTGAAACTTTTCTCTGATTTCATCCAATTCATTATCTTTAAAGAAAAAGTAATTGGTAATCCCGGTTAGGCTAAGTCCTGAAGAGATTATTTTGTCAACAAACTCATCTATAGTAGAAGTCCCATATTCATTAGCTTGATGAGTATATGGAGAGTGAATGTGTAAATCCCATTTACTCCAAATTGATCCAATCATTTAATCTCCTTGAGTTTTAACTGTTGCCAAGTATGCGCATAGGGCCTAACGAGCCTGTAGAAAAACCTGTTTCTAACCCGCTTTTCCCGCCAACTACTCGTTCTCTGTTATTAATTGTCGATTGCCGGTTTTTCTCAGCCATCGTTTGTTTATTCTGTATTTCCGGCTTTTTCAGGCTTTTCAGACTTTGGTCGTCTGTAAACTCGATTCGTGCTTATTCCAGTGCCCGCTCTAAGACTGTATTTACTCTGGCTTCACAGGCTGTTTTGTTTCTCTGGCTAAAGTGGTTCAGTTCTTTGTTGGTACCGATATTACCGAATACCAATTCTACAACGGACATCCGGTGGCTGTCGATTTGTTGGGGCTATCTACTCGGTGTTTCATCCAGCCGGTTGTAGCTCAGTGGCCATTGGTCATTTAATAGGAAGCTGACCTGTCTTCCTGCCCCATGCCGGTGATCGGCTGAAGCGGGATTCTTCATGCAGAGGTGTTTTTTCGCAGTTCCGCATCACAGTAGCTCTCATTCAAAAAAGCATAACCTATCTGGATTTTGGTCAAAGTGCATATCCCAGAAGAATCGACTGATATATAACTTTGCTGATAATTCCATTTATATCTTCGCTATTGATAGGCACTACGACCCGCTCTAACGCCTGCATTTGAGGCTGGTTTGGAGCGCTGACGAACCGGCAGCGCCGGGGGTGATCAGCCACCAGGTACCTGGGTATATTTCAGGTAATCACAGAATTCAGCCTGATGGCGGCCGTTGGCAATAATGCCCCGCTTTTCCATAATGGCCTGCGTTCGCAACACATACCCCTTGAGGATAACCACCGGATCGGCGGAATCATCCATTTCATAGTCATCCATCACTTTTTCCTCACTATCCAGATCATCCAGCGCCTGAAGTGCGGCAGCCACCGAAAAGTCGTCTTCAATCCAGTATGACTGGGCGTTGTTATCCGGCACATAAGAAGGGCAACCCACTTCCGCCTGCGTTACACCGGCGAAAGTCAATGTTGCCAGATAAACACATCCGGCGGTCGAAGCTGCTTTAAAAAACCTGTTCATAATTATCTCGAAAGTAAATACCCTAAAGATCAGAC
Organism: Oceanobacter sp. 5_MG-2023; assembly: GCF_030548165.1. Lineage (NCBI taxonomy): Bacteria > Pseudomonadati > Pseudomonadota > Gammaproteobacteria > Oceanospirillales > Oceanospirillaceae > Oceanobacter > Oceanobacter sp. 5_MG-2023. The sequence continues at coordinate 295,310 of NZ_JAUORS010000002.1, forward strand.
CTGTACACCGGCCTGCCCATCCTGCTATCCAAAATGCCAGCGACCAACATCCCCGCACATTGGAATCATTCTGACGGCAACCTGAAGGGGACATCCATTTAATCCGGTGCTCACTCTGGGCTACCGGATGGTTTCGAATCACGAAGCCGACTTGCAGGCCTGACGGGTCAAGTCAAAAGTCGGCGACACCGAGTCGAGATCATCCGGCAGCCCCCGAAGGGCGCGGGTTGCCGCCGTCCAGTGCGGTGTTGACGAATTTGAAAAGGACTCGTCATTTCGCTGCATTCGTCGCCTTGCCCTGAACAACGGCAACACTCGCGCAGAGCCGTGCAGGATTAAATCGATGTCCCCTGAAGTCATCACCAGAATTACCCGCTGCCGAGACCTGTCCATAACCCGGAGATATCAGACCGACTACATCTCCTGTAACACCATCTCAGCAGGCTTATTATTGGCAATTTATTGGCAATACCATTCAGTGGCATTATTGATAACATCAACAGGAACCAGACTGGCCACCTGCTCTTCACTGGCAACAAAGCGACCATCACTACCGGCGCTTTCCTAGAAATTTTGTCTGTTTTCGCAATTGATACTGAGATTACCGATAAAATCGACTGCCTTGCCTTCACCCACTACGGTAATACGCCGGTTTGAAGTACCGGAATCAGCCGCCATAACCGGAAAGCCGACCCAGTCATTCCAATACATTTCAACGGCTTCACGATATAAAAAATCACCGCCATTAAAAGAAGAACCGATATCCGGCTTTGCGGCCGAGACAGTCAAAGGGCATGTTAATAAAGCGACCACAACAGTCCATATTGCATACGTTACAGACATAAATATTCACTCAACCTGATATCGGATTGATACACCAAAAAATCATGCGTTTGCAACCATCTACTCCGGATGCGTCTGGCAATCAACTATTCAATGGCTCCGCCGTACCCGACAATTTGCTCAGTAACTGATCCAGCAATACATACAGGGCAGGCAACACCAGCAAGCAAATAAAGGTGGTAAACAGAATCCCGAATCCGAGTGATACCGCCATGGGGGTAATAAACTGTGCCTGGCGTGAGGTTTCAAAGACCATGGGAGCCAACCCACCAAAGGTGGTCAGAGTGGTCAATAAAATGGGCCGGAAGCGTCGCACTCCGGCTTCACTGATGGCTTCCAGTGCCGTCAGCTGGCGTTTTGCCCGGATGCGGTTGGCGTAGTCCACCAGAATCAGACTGTCGTTCACCACCACACCGGCCAGTGCCACAATCCCCATCAGGCTGATAATCGACAGTCCGTATCCCAGGATAATATGACCCAGAATCGCTCCGGCCGCGCCAAAGGGAATCACCAGCATCACCAGCAATGGCTGGCCATAACTGCGGAACGGAATCGCCAACAAAACGTAAATCAGCAGTAACGAGAACAACCCGTACAGCTGCATCACACTCATGCTTTCACGGGTATCGGCCTGACGTCCCCGAAAATCAAAGTCGAGGCTGGGGTATTTGGCTTGCAGGTCGACAAAGGCTTCTTCCTGTAACACCGTCATCACGGCCGGGATTTGCGTACGCGGTTCGACATCGGCGGTTACGTTCACCACTTGCCGCCCGGCCCGGCGTGAAATACTCGATGGCGAGACGGTTTTCTCCAGCACCGCGACTTCTGCCAATGGCACATAACCACCGGCTGGCGTACGGATCATCAAGCGCTCGATATCGGCACTGTAGCGACGTTCGTTCTGGGGCAAGCGTACCAGTACGGTGACTTCGTTACGCTGGCGTTGCTGCCGCAAGGCTCTGGCACCGTACAAGGCCGCCCGCACCTGCATGGCCACATCATCCGACTCCAGCCCAAGGCTGCGCCCGAGGTCGTTGATCGCCACATCCCATTGTGGTTTGCCACTGGTAAAACTGCTGGCAACATCCTTGACGTTACCCAGATGCGACATAAACACACTGAGGTCTTCACTGGCTTGCGCCAGCAGGTCGATATCGTTGCCGCGCAGCTCCACCGTCAGGCCGCGACCACCGGACGGGCCGCCACCGCGTTCAGAATCGAAGGTAATGCTGCGAATACCGGGAATTTCTCCCATGGCGGCACGCCAGCGTTTGGCCACTTCGTGGGCGCTGATGGGACGGATTTCAGAGTCCACCAGCCGCGCTTCCACTTCGATGGTTGAGCCATTGATACTGCCTTCAATACTCAGCAGCAAGGGCGTTCCGGCAGCTTCAACCGGCTCGACGATATCGCGCAGCCGGGCTTCCAGCTGTAACCGGACATCCAGCGCCTGTTCAAACGGCGCATTGGAGGGCAGCTCGACCGCCGCAACGGTAAACTCGCCTTCCAGACGCGGAAACATACTGAAACCCATCCGCCCGCTGAATGCCCAGGCCAGTACCGTCAGCCCCAGTGCCAGCGCGATGGCCAGGGTCAACCCCGGGTTGCGCAAACTGACTTTCAGGGTCGGGCGATAAACCCGGTCGATAAAACGTCCCAGACAGCCATCAACCTTGAGTTGCAAGGCATCCATTTTTTGCCCTAAACGGCTTTCCGGTTTTTCTTTCAAATGCGCCAGATGGGATGGCAGGATAAACAATGCCTCCAGCCAGGAAATCAGAAAACAACTGATCACCACGATCGGAATCGCCAGGAACAATTTCCCCATCATGCCAGGCAGTGCCAGCAAGGGCAGAAAGGCTGCCACGTTGGTCAGAATGGCAAAGGCCAGCGGACTGGCGACTTCTTTGGCACCCACCACCGCTGCATCGGCAAACGGCATGCCTTTCTGCATGTGTTCGTAAATATTTTCACCGGCAATAATGGCGTCATCCACCACGATGCCAAGGGCCACAATAAAGGCGAACATCGAGATCATATTGATCGACATATCCACCGCAGGCAGCAACAGCAAGGCGCCTAAAAACGCCGTTGGAATCCCCATGGTGACCCAGAACGCCAGCCGGTATTCCAGAAACAGGCTTAACAGCACCAGCACCAGTGTCAGCCCGATGGCGGCGTTTTTGATCAGCAACCCGACCCGCTGGTTGTAGGTTTTGCCATCGTCATCGGTGACCACAATCTTGACCCCCGGGGGCAACCAGCCACGAATCTCGTCGAGTTTTTCGTGTACGGCGGCGGCCACGGTCAGGGGTGTTTGTTGTTCAGAACGGTATATGTCGTAACGGATGGCTTCCTGGCCGTCATACGTCACCAGTCTGCGGCTGTCGCCAAAACCTTCGCTTACCTGGGCGATATCCCCCAGCCGCAGCCGTACACCGCCAGCATCAGCGATCACCGGAATGTCGTTGAATTCTCCCGCCCAATAGCGCCGCTGGTCGAGCGCCACCAGAATATCGCCTCCCGGGGTTTGCACGGTTCCAGCACTTTGTTCGATGGCATTTTTGCCCACCGCTGTCGCGATATCTTGCAACGACAGACCATAACGCTGGAGTGCAGACTGGGGAATTTCGATATGGATTTCTTCGTCGGGGGTACCGGTCAGCTCGACCTTGGAAATCTCTGCCGACGATAACAACTCATCCTTGACCCGTTCGGCCAGACGTTTGAGGGCAAAGGTATCCAGCGGGCCAAAAATCGCCATTTCCACCACGCTGATATTACGGCTGGCAATACTGACGCTCGGTGTCTCCATTTGCCCCGGAAAGGTGGTAATCCGGTTCACTGCCTGCTGCACATCCTGATACGCCTGCTGACGGTCCGTACCGTTATCCAGCTCAATCGTGACTCTGGCGCTGCTTTGGGAGGCGGTTGAGTTGATCTCTTTCAGGCCATCGACTTCTGCCAGTTCATTTTCAATTGGCAGTACCACCCCTTGCTCCATCTCGGTGGGCGTTGCACCGGGGTAGCTCACCTGAACGATGATCATGTCCGCTTCGTAGGATGGAATAAATTCCTTGCGGATGGTCAGCGACATCAGAAAGCCGCCAATGATCAATACGGCCATCAACAGGTTGGGCGCCACGCCATGGCGTGACATCCAGGCGATCGGGCCATTCCCCTGCGCCGCACTCATGGTGTCACCTCTGGCTCACGACTGGAGGTGCCGTCGGCGGCTTCCACAGCCGCGCCAGCATCCGCCCAGTTGGCCAGCCGCACCGGCAAGCCTTCCGTTACACTGTCCAGCCGGTTAACCAGCAACTGATCATCCGGCTGCAGGCCCGCGCCAATCCAGGCCCGGGTCCGGCCCCGGTACAAGACCTCGGGGGTGCGCCGTACCATTTGGTTGTTGTTCACGACCCAGAGGCTGCCATCGTCATTCAGCTGCTGTAATGGCACGGTGACGCTATTGGGAATGGCCTTGCCTTGCAGCTCGACAGAGACAAAATCATTCAGCATCAACACCGGCTGTTCCGGGTCCTTGAGGCTCAGTGGATCACTTACGGCAACCATTAGCCGGGCCTGGCGGTCACGCTCGTCGACGTCGGCCAACAGGTTCAGAATGCGGGCTTCGCGGCTCTGTTTACCCCAGCTGGGGTGATAAAGCCGGATCGGGGCATCCACATCCAGCCAGGCCAGAAAATTGCGCGGCACTTTGACTTCGATCCAGAATTCATCGGTATTCACCAGTTCAAACAGCTCGACTGAACTGCTCACCTGACTGCCAACCGCCACATTGCGTGACAGTATCTGACCGTTAAACGGCATCGTCACGCGGGTACGCGCCAGGTTCAGTCGGGCCTGGTCGGTCTCCGCCCTGGCACTGAGCAGCTTGGCCCTGGCACTGGCCAGCTGCGGTTCTCGTAACACCAGCGCCCGGTCGGCACCGGTCAGCTCTCGCTGCGCCAATTGGTATTCGTCGGCGGCCAGGGCGGACTGCCCCAGCTCCAGATCCAGATCGGCTTGCGCCTGAATGCGAGCCGCTTCGTATCGCTGCAACGCCAGCTCATAATCCCGTGGTTCAATGGTCAGCAGCCGCGCACCGGCCTTCAGGGTCGCTCCCGGCAATGCCTCGCTGGCCACCGAGACAACCCGACCGCTGACCTGGGCCTGCAGCAGGATTCGCTCTGCCGCTGACACCTGACCACCCGCCGTCCAGGTTGGCCGTCCGCCAGCGCCCGGGCGCTGCACTTCAACCAGCCGCGCCTGCACCACGGGTTTTACCCGCTCCGGCACCGGGGCGGTGGTCAGCACGATCCAGGCTGCCGCGCCTCCCAGTACAAGCACCAGCAGTACCAGCCAGACATTACCGGTTTGCTTGTGCAAGCCTGTGGGTTGTTTCATATTCCGGTTGTCCTTCATGGTTGTGATTCTCCAGCATCCGCCCCGGTGAAATCGCCGTGACTGACCGATCGATACAATTGAATACGGTATTGCAACTGCTGCCATTGGCCATCGAGTACTGTTTGCTCCAGCGCCAGTACGTCCTGTTGTACGTTGAGCAACGCCAGAAAATCCCCCACCCCGCGCCGATAGCGCGCCAGCTGGAAGGCTTCTGTTTTACGGGCCAGGTGTAATTGTTTGACCAGGCTGGCCAGCTGGTCACTGGCCTGTTGTTCCTGCACCAGGAGTTGCTGCACGGTCTGGGCTGCCGCCAACAAGGTTTGCTGATAATCCGCCACCGTCGCCTGCACTCCCGCTTCCGACGCGGTCACCGCTGCGCGGCGACGGCCACCATCCAGCAGGGGTGCGACCAGACCCGCCGCCAGATTCCCTACCCAGTTATCAAAGATATCGGCCAGATTGGCGTCGGATGCCGAATAAGACGCCGACAGCGTCAGCCTTGGATAGCGGTTGGCAATGGCTGCCGCCAGCGCGGCATTCGCCGATTGCAAGGCAAACCAGGATTGCTGCACATCTGGCCGTTGTTGCAAGGCTGACAGAGAAACACGGGGGGATGAAGACGGCAGTCGTGGCAACGGCCGTGGTGGCATGGCGGCCAATTCAGGAACAAGCTCACTCTGCAGCCAGTCGCTGCGACCCAGCCAGACCGCCAGTTGCTGCTGATAGATAATTTGCTGGGCCTGATCAGCACTCAAACTGGCGGAGAGATTTTCCAATAATTGCTGTTGTTGCCAGACATCTGAAATAGCCACCTGCCCACGATTGAATCGCACTTCGGTGATAGCCAACGCCGAGCGAACCCGCTGTTGTTGCTGGCTTAGCAACTGGATACGACCTTGTTGCCGCAACCAGCCAAACCAGGCCTGGGCGACTTCTCCTGCAAGCGTATTGGCTGCTACCCGCACACTGGCTGCGCTGGCCAGGGCATCCAATTGACCTTGCTGTTCCAGCGCACTGACCCGCCCCCAGAAATCCACTTCATAGGCAGCCGACAAACCGGCCTGCCAGCGATTGGTACCGGCATCCGGCCCAAATGAGCGGCTGCGCGACAAACTCGCATCCAGGGTGGGAAACTGTTCCGCCCCGGCCTGCCGGGCCAACGCCTGACTTTGTTGCAGCCGGGCCCAGGCGGATTGCAGGGTAAAATTATTCGCCAGGCTGTCTTCAATCAGACGATTGAGCATCTGATCATCAAAGGATTGCCACCAGCGGTCCGTGACCGCCTGCCCGGCAGCAACAGCCGTGGGAGAGGAACTGGCAACAGGTTCAGCCAGCCCGGAAAAGGTCATCGGCTCAGGCTGAACCGGCTCAATCGAACTGCAGCCAGCCACCGCAGTGACCAGCAACAGCAGCAGTCCCGACCGCTTGCGGCTTTTGGAACCCGCAGTGACATACGATCCAACATCCCTCACCCAGTATCTCCCTGGCAATTAAACGGCAAATGGGGCACAACCAGACAGAAGTGATATCACCGCCGTGAGGTAAAACGCCGCTTCAGACACAGTTATTTTTTGAAAAGTTCCGTCAATAATAACGGTTAACTATCTGACACATCACCAGTACAAACAGCCGTTTGCCAATCACAACGAATAACGGTTATTCCCCTTGTTATGGCAGGCCAACAGCCGGTTACAGACCCTTGACCGCATAGATGCCCGGCAAATTACGCCAGAAGCCACGGTAATCCATACCACAACCAAAGACATAACGGTCTTCAACTTCCATACCGGCGTAATCAACGGTCAGTTCATCGGTTTTGCGATCATGCCGCTTATCGACCAAAACGGCGGTGAGCACCTCTTTGGCACCCTGTTGACGACAGGCTTCAACGACGGCCGCCAGGGTATGACCTTCATCAAAAATATCGTCCAGAATCAATACCGTACGATCCGTCATTGGTATCGATGGCGGTGCTTGCCACTGCAGTTCGGTACTGCCTGTCACATCACCGCGATAACGGGTAGCGTGCATATAGCCAACCTCAAGCGCAAACGGCAGCCGGGGCAATAACCGCCCGGCCAGTACCAGACCACCATTCATAATGGTATAGACCACAGGAACCGTATCTTGCAGGCGCTCAGTCAGATCAGCGGCGAGCTGATTGATCGCGTCGTCCACTTGCTCCGGGGTTTTCAGTAAGTCCGCTTCTTGCAATACAGTATCCAGCTGATCTTTTGTCAGTGTCTCACTCATGGAGGCTTCTCGGCATGTCAGTAAAAAACCGGCATAGTAACACGCGGCCAGAACGGCGAAACCTGCCGATCTATTCTTCTGGCACTGATATCAAACCATTGGCTATCAACGTCATTCAGCACGACAGGGAACTTGGCTTATGTACTTTTTTCGTCATACCTCACAGCACCACCCTCACTCTCTGCGCCACTGGCAATCCGGCCTGCGATGCAGCGCATTGGCACTGCTGCTATCCGGCTGTGCCAGCTACCCGTCATCAGTCGCAGTACCTGACCCCGATATGTTGCCGTCATTGCAACAGATACAAGCCAACCCGGAGCAATACCAACATCAAACCGTTGTGTTGGGCGGGCAAATTATCAGTGTTATCAATGGTGACCAGCACACTACGCTGGAAATATTGCAGCGCCCGCTGTGGGATTCTGGCCAGCCGCGTTCAGACAGCGACCGTTCCGATGGCCGCTTTCGGGCCGAGTTCGATTATTTTATTGACCCGGAAACCTACCAGTCTGGCCGGTTAGTTACCGTTCGGGGACAGCTGACCGGTATGGATGAAGGGCATATTGGTGAGCATCCCTATCGTTTTGCCCATATCCAGGCCGATGGCATCGAGCTTTGGCGCAAAACATCAGCTCCTGAGGTCCGTTATCACTTTGTCTGGGGAGTAGGGCCCTATTACGGCTACCCCTATCCCTACCGCAGCGCGGTTATTACCGGTGCCAAACCGCTCAAGCATCCTGTCCCCAAACACCCCGCCCACCCCAAGGCCAGCACGCCCTGAAGACAACACCGGTGCCATTACCATCAGTGATCGATACCGGTGTTTCACCACCGCGCAGTGCGACGCGCTTTATCCCGCTCAAGGCTATGGTATTATCCGCGCCCGTTTTCGCCCTGCACCAACCTCTGGAGTTGTCATGTCCCCTACTTTACAACTGGCTTGCGACCTGATTGCCCGCCGTTCCGTCACCCCGGAAGACGAAGGTTGTCAGGCGTTAATGATGGAACGTCTTGCCAACGCCGGATTTACCAATGAGCCTTTGCGCTTTGGTGAAGTCGATAACTTCTGGTCCCGCCGTGGCAACAGCGGCCCGCTGGTCTGCTTTGCCGGCCATACCGATGTTGTGCCTACCGGCCCGGAACAGAACTGGCAATATCCGCCATTTGAACCCCAAATTGTAGATGGCATGCTGTATGGCCGCGGCGCCGCTGATATGAAAGGTTCACTGGCCGCCATGGTGGTCGCAGTTGAAAACTTCACCGCCAAGCACCCTGACCACACAGGCTCAATTGCTTTTCTGATCACCAGCGACGAAGAAGGCCCGGCCCACAACGGCACCGTCAAGGTGATTGAAACACTGGAAGCCCGGCACGAAAAAATCGATGCCTGCATTGTTGGTGAACCCTCATCGACCCATCTGGTGGGTGACACCATCAAGAATGGCCGCCGGGGTTCACTCGGCGCAGTATTGACAGTCAAGGGGATTCAGGGACACGTAGCTTACCCGCACCTGGCCAGTAACCCGGTTCATCAGGCAGCACCCGCGCTGGCGGAGCTGGCCAGCGAAGAATGGGATCAGGGCAATGACTTTTTCCCCGCCACCAGCTTCCAGATTTCCAATATCAATGCCGGCACCGGTGCGACCAATGTTATCCCTGGCAGCATGACCGTGGTGTTCAACTTCCGTTTTTCCACCGAACTCACTGCCGACATTCTCAAACAACGTACCTGCGATATTCTCGACAAGCACCAGGTCGACTACGACATTGAATGGAACCTCAGCGGCCTGCCATTCCTTACCGACCACGGCCCGCTGGTTGATGCCTGCGTGGATACCATCCGCGCAGTGACTGGTCGCGAGACCGAACTGTCAACCGCCGGAGGCACCTCCGACGGCCGGTTTATAGCCCCGACCGGCGCACAGGTCGTGGAACTCGGCCCTCGCAACGACACCATTCACAAAGTTAATGAATGTATCAATGCCGCCGACCTCGACACCCTCACCAGCCTGTACGAAGGCATTCTTGAGCGCCTGCTAGGATAGCCAGCCGATGACAAGCACAGACACAGAACAGACCATCCCCCAGGCAAACGATATTCTGATCTGCCCGGTTTGCCAGCAACCCTTACCGGAACTGGCAGGCGCTACCGACAAACACGGTGCCGCCCGCAGCCGGGGCTGTGCCAATGGCCACAGTTTTGACCGCGCCCGCCAGGGCTATTTCAACCTGTTACTGGTCAACCAGAAGCGTTCGCTCAATCCCGGCGACAATATTGAAATGGTCAGGGCCAGACAACAGTTTCTCAACGGCGGTTATTATCAAGCCATTGCTGATGCCATCAACACCGCCCTGATCCCGGTATTGGCAGACCGGGCAAACACGTCTGCCTCCCAGACACTCCATATTGCCGACAGCGGTTGTGGTGAAGGCTATTACACCGCCTCACTGGCTCAACAACTGACCGCCAACCATATCCACCACCATCTGTACGGCATCGATATTTCACGGGATGCAGTCCGTACCGCCTGCCAACGCAGCAAACAGATTGACTGGCTGGTGGCCAGTGGCAGTCGCCTGCCGTTCCAGCCTGGCAGCCTCGACGCCATACTCAGTGTGTTTACCCCGACCATGGCTGACCGCTGGGCGGAATTGCTCAAACCCGAAGCACCCGTCTGGCTGGTTACACCGGCACAGCAACACTTGCAAGAACTCCGGCAGCACATTTATACCGACGTTCGCAGCGACAGTTACGATCCAACTGATGACATGATAAAACAGGGATTTGAGCGGGTTGGCAGCAGCGAGCACAGCAGCCAGGTATTTATTCCGGCCGCCGCCCTCCCCGACCTGCTTACCATGACACCACATGGCTGGCGCATTACCGCCGAAAAGCGCCAACAGGTACTGGCCCTGAATGGTCTGGAACTGACTATTAGTGTCCGTATCTCGCAATTTTCAGCGCATTCATCAAACGATCAACCCGCACCGGCAGAGAACATATAAAAGATCCTCGTTTAATAGCATCAAGCGGTTTGAAAGCCCCCCATCAACCGGGTAGCATTCAGTTTATTAATGACCTGCAACAACGGCAGCCACGCCTCGCATGACCGATATTCTTTTTTATGTACTGGCCGCGACCACCATCGACGAGCAACAGCACTTTGTCTGTCGTTTGACCGAAAAAGTCCTGGCCCAGGGCAAGCATATTTATATCCATACCGGTTCTCGCAGCCATGCCGAGCAACTGGACCGGCAGCTGTGGGCGTTTCGTCATACCGCTTTTGTGCCACACAGCCTGGTCGATGAACAACGACCCGTAAGCCAAAGCCCGGTACATATAGGCTGGCAAGATGCGCCGACAGAGCAGCATGACGTACTGATTAACCTGAACGACCAACTGCCATCTTTTTTTGGCCGTTTTGATCGACTGGTCGAAGTTGTTATCCAGCAGGATGACGTACTGGGACATACCCGCGACCATTTCCGTTTTTTGCGTGACAGGGGCTACCCCATTACTCACCAGGATATGAGACTACGCACATGAGTACCGACAACGATTCGCGTAACTTACTCGACGAACTGGAAACCTTGCAGCGCGTCCTCGACGATGCCGCTGGTGAGCAAATTGACCTCGAGCAAGCCTTGACTCAGCTGAATACTGTCGACGATGTCCCGGTATTGAGCGACCTGTTCAGCCAAGATGAACCGCCGGTATTACGCAATATCAATCCGCCAAACAAGCGTCCTCCTCACCTGTCCGCTGTCAAAAGTCCGGAAGCGGATAGCCAACCCCGAATTGTCGCCAGCGACATTCTGGAATACTTGCGTCAGGAAATGGTACGCAAGAACGAATCCGACCACAGCTCCGATACCCTCGATGCCATTTTTGGCCCGGTCGAAGATAACTACCCGGCACCTGAAAACCTGCATATTGAGCCGGTCGCCCTCAAACCAGTCCAGTCTGATACACCGACGCACAAGCCAGCAGCCCAACCCGCCGCTGCCCCAGACCCGGCCAGCACAACCTCCAGCGTCACCTCCGGCACGGACACCATCCCGACGCTCACCGAGAGCAATATCCCGCAAGACGCCATCACACCGGCACCACAACAACCGGAATCCCCCACTCTGGAGCCCCTGCATTTTGAACCGGAACCGGAACCGGAAGCACCAGTCCTGCCCGAGTCTCCAGCAGCTGACGCTGACGTGCCGGAGATAGCTGCCAAGATATCGTCCAACCCGTTTTTGCCGCAGTCGATACTGGACCGCCTCACCTCCGAGCGTCTGGCGGCCCAACACAGTGCCGAAGAAGCGCACCGCACCATGCAACGGGTGACAGAGCAAAAACAACAGCGTGACTCCGATGCCATCGCCCTGCTGGGGGCCACCGAGAAGAAGCAACTGATCGAGTCCCTTGTCGATGAGCTGACTCCAGTGATCCAGGCCCGCCTGCGCGAAAAACTGCGTAATATCCTGATGAGCAAACCTCGCGACTGATACTCTGGCTCCCGAACTGCCAGGCCATACGCCCAGACCCGCGCGTGGCCTGGGCTTCACTGAACGAACTTCACTGGCCAACCATTCCACCACACCCCCAGCAACTCACCCTGAAAACACATCCGGCCCATCCAGCGGCTGAACACGCGCCACGATTCCGCTATACTGGCCGCCATTTTTTATCGTTTAATCAGTCGCTTGCCAATCTACCCGGCTACCCGGATGGCATGCCGCACCACCATTGAGATCACACCGCCGCCATGGACAAGACCTACAAGCCCGACGCCATCGAACAAACCTGGTACCAAGAATGGGAAGCCAAAGGCTACTTCAAGCCCTATCAGGACGGCCTGGATGGCGAAGGCTACTCCATCATGATTCCACCGCCGAACGTCACCGGCTCCCTGCATATGGGCCACGCGTTCCAGCACACCATTCAGGATGCCCTCACCCGTTATCACCGCATGCTGGGCAAAAAAGCCCTGTGGCAGGTCGGTACCGATCACGCTGGTATCGCCACCCAGATGGTGGTTGAACGCAAACTGGCAGCTGAAGGCCAACCAGATCGCCACGAACTGGGCCGTGAAAAATTCCTCGAAAAAGTCTGGGAGTGGAAAAACCAGTCCGGTGGCACCATCACCCGTCAAATGCGCCGCCTCGGCAACTCCGTCGACTGGGACACCGAACGCTTCACCATGGACGACGGCTTCTACAAAGCCGTGCAAGAAGTGTTTATCCGCTTGCACAAAGAAGGCCTGATCTATCGCGGCAAACGTCTGGTCAACTGGGACCCGAAACTGCACACCGCCATTTCGGATCTCGAAGTTGAGAACAAGGAATCCAAAGGCAGCATGTGGCACCTGCGCTACCCGCTGGCAGATGGCGAGACCTACACCGACGCCGATGGCAACACCCAGAACTATATTGTGGTCGCCACGACACGTCCGGAAACCATGCTCGGAGACACCGGCGTTGCGGTTAACCCGGAAGACCCGCGCTACCAGCACCTGATTGGCAAATTTATTGAACTGCCGCTGGTGGGTCGCCGCATCCCGATCGTCGGTGATGAACACGCCGATATGACCAAGGGCACCGGTTGCGTCAAAATCACCCCGGCGCACGACTTTAACGACTGTGAAGTGGGCAAGCGCTGCGGCTTGCCGATGATCAACATCCTCACCTTCAACGCCGATATTCGCGACGAAGCCCAGGCGTTTAACAGCGACGGCTCGGTCAACACCGAAGTCGACACTCATATTCCGGAAAAATACCGGGGCATGGAACGCTTCGCCGCCCGCAAAGCCATCGTTGCCGACTTCGACGAACTGGGCCTGCTCGATGCCATCAAGGACCACGACCTCACTGTGCCCTACGGCGACCGCGGCGGCGTCGTCATTGAGCCAATGCTCACCGACCAATGGTACGTCGATGCCAAAACCCTGGCCAAACCGGCCATCGAAGCGGTCGAAAATGGCGATATCCAGTTTGTACCGAAAAACTACGAAAACATGTACTTCAGCTGGATGCGTGATATCCAGGACTGGTGCATCTCCCGCCAGCTCTGGTGGGGCCATCGCATCCCGGCCTGGTACGACACCGAAGGCAACGTCTTTGTTGGTCACGATGAAGCCGAAGTACGCGCCCAGAACCACCTCGCCGACGATGTTGAACTGACGCAAGACAACGACGTGCTCGACACCTGGTTCTCCTCCGCCCTGTGGACCTTTGGCACCCTTGGCTGGCCCAATATCGACGACAAGGAAGTGGCCCGTCGACTGGCCGACTTCCACCCGACCGATGTGCTGGTGACCGGCTTCGATATCATCTTCTTCTGGGTTGCCCGCATGATCATGATGACCATGCACTTCTGTAAAGACGACGACAACAAGCCCCAGGTGCCGTTCAAGACCGTCTATGTTACCGGCCTGATCCGCGACGAAGTTGGCCAGAAAATGTCCAAATCCAAGGGCAACGTCCTTGACCCGCTGGACATGATCGATGGCATCAGCCTCGATGAGCTGATGGAAAAACGCACCGGCAATATGATGCAGCCCAAGCTGGCGGAAAAAATCGGCAAGCGCACCCAAAAAGAATTCCCCGATGGCATCGCCCCCCACGGCACCGATGCCCTGCGCTTCACCCTGGCAGCCATGGCCTCCACCGGCCGCGATATCAACTGGGACATGAAACGCCTGGAAGGTTATCGTAACTTCTGCAACAAGCTGTGGAATGCCTCGCGCTACGTCATGCTCTCCATCGCTGGCGAAGAAGCCGTCGAAGCCGCGGCCGCCAACAACACCGCCATTGCCATCACCGACGACATGCTGGCCGCCTGTGGTGCCACCGGCGAAGCCGCAGCCCTGAGTCTCGCCGACCGCTGGATTATCTCGCGCCTGCAACGCACCGAAGCCGAAGTCCGTCGCCATATGGACCAATACCGCTTCGATATGGCCGCCCAGGCACTGTACGAATTTATCTGGAACGAATACTGCGACTGGTATCTGGAGTTGTCCAAACCCGTACTGTGGGACAAAAACGCCAGCGCCGAGATTCGTCTCGGCACCCTTGGCACCCTTGTACGCGTGCTGGAAGCCACCCTGCGTCTGGCCCACCCCATTATTCCGTTCATCACCGAAGCCGTCTGGCAGCAAGTGAAAGACCTCGCTGGCAAAGGCGGGCCTGACTCCAGCGCCTCCATAATGCTGGCCGACTACCCGGTACCCCAGGAAGCCCTGATCGATACCGAAGCCGAAGCCGATATCGAATGGCTACAGGGTGTTATCACAGCGGTACGTAACATTCGTGCAGAAATGAACATTGGCCCCAGCAAGGAACTCGACCTGTTGTTAAAAGACGGCAATGACGACGACTTCCGCCGCGCCGACGACAACCAGACCTTCCTTGCCAAGCTGGCCAAACTCAGCAGCATCACCTGGGTCAACGACGGCGACACCGTCCCCATGGCCACCACCCAACTGGTTGGCCATATGGAAGTGCTGGTACCCATGGCCGGACTGATCGACAAAGACAAGGAAATCGCCCGCTTAGGCAAAGAAGAAGAACGCCTGGGCAAAGAAATTGGCCGCATCAGCAACAAGCTGAACAACGCCGGTTTTGTCGCCAAGGCCCCGGCTGCCGTGATTGAAAAAGAGAAAGACAAGCTGACCGGTTACGAACGCGATCTGGGCAAGATCAAGGAACAGATCGAAGCCATCAAGGCGCTGTAACCCAACAGAGCAACATGCCGACCGGCGGACACGGAATGCCGCCTGTCGGGCACGGACGCTGGCCGACGACTACGCGCCACTCGACGGTCTCTACGGCATGCAAATGCACAAACACCTCTCCTGCCTGACAGCCACAAACAGGGCCGTATAAAAATCTGTCATTCCGGGCCGGCCCCGGAATCCGAGGGCCACGGACAGGGCCGCTCCCCACGTAAATTCAAATCCTTCCAGAACCGAACCACCAGGCATCCATCCATTCGCAATCACGGCTCCTTCTGCGGGATTGTCCGCTGTGTCGAATAAGACCCGTTAACAAATTGATTATTTATTGACCTGAATGGTTGAGATATTGATAATCCCCGCAAGCTGACCATATGGTCAGGTTTTGCAACCAAGCATTCTCAGGTCATTAATCGTGATGAATATCAAACCCGTTTCCCTGCTCAGCCATATTGGTTCTGCCACTACCCGATTCGCCTTCTTCGCTGCCGTACTGGCCATTGGCTTATTGCCAATCATCCTTTCCAGTACCGCTTATGCCTCCCCCATCAAAGCTGCCTTCATATTGGTCGGCCCAGCCGATCATGTTGGCTGGAGCTATTCTCATAACCAGGGACGTCTTGCGATAGAAAGAACATTTGGCGATAAAGTCGAAACAGAAGTCGTTGAATTTGTTCCGGAAGGACGCTCTTCACGTGAGGTATTACAAGACCTGGCAGACCGAAACGATATCGTATTTGCTACTTCGTTTGGTTATATGGTTTCCACCGAGAGCATTGCCCGCGATAATCCCAATGTCATTTTTGAACACGCCACTGGCTCCCGCCAAGGTGGAAACCTGGGCAATTACGCGACTCGAGCCTATCAACCCAGATACCTCTCTGGCCTGATTGCTGGCAGCATGACCAAAAATGGCAAAATTGGTTACGTTGCTGCGCATCCAATACCGGAAGTTATCCGTGGCATCAATGCATTCACCATGGGAGTCAGGGAAGTTAACCCAACGGCTGAAGTCGAAGTACTCTGGACCTATAAATGGTACGACCCGGAAAAAGATGTTGAGCTGGCCAATCAGCTGATTGAATCCGGTGTTGATTTATTAACACACCATACCGACTCATCCGCCATTGCCGAAATCGCCGAGCAGAAAAACGTTTATGTTATCGGCTACCACTCAGATATGCGTCCATTTGCACCCAGCAAACACCTGGCGTCGGTTGTTCATAACTGGGGGCCTTATTATATCAATCGCATTCAAGCCCTGTTAAACAACACCTGGAAGCCCGACAGTGAATGGACTGGCATGGCAGAGTCTACCTCTCAGCTGGTTTCAATCAGCCCTGAAATTCCCGCGGATATACGCCGGCTGGTAGCCAATAAGCAACAAGAAATAATGTCCGGCCAATACTCAGTATTTGCTGGCCCGATTAAAAGCTATCGTGGCAGCACCCGCATCAAGGAAGGTAAAGAATTATCTGACGATCAGCTATTACGGATGAACTGGTACGTAGAAGGTGTCACAGGCTCGTTATTGGCTTTCTAGCCTGTTGACCCGGGGAACGAGGCATTGCAACCGCGACCCGGATCACCAGACAGCCATTCCGCTGGCAGGCAAGAGGGTTATCATGGGGCAATACCTTGCCCCGGCCGGTAAACTTAACTCCCCCTGATTTGGTATCAAGGAACGATGCTCTGCTGCCACAGCCATTTAACCCGATCAGAGCAGGCGGTTACGGCTGATCCATACCAAAACGTTTCAGGCGTTCATTAGTGCCGTAATAAAAGTCTCGCAGCTTTTGGGGCACGCTATTAAAGTCGGCTTCGGTGTAGGTTTTCACGCTAACGCCCTCCCCGCGCAGTTGCTTCAGGTCGGCTTGCTCCGCTTTTTCCAAGCCAGCAAAAGTTGCCTGCTCTGCCTGGGTAAAGGCCGCACTGATGGCCTGCTGCTGTTCTGGCGTTAACGCATCCCACCAGCTTCTGGACACCACAAACACTCCGGGAAAAGCCATATGCCTGGTGTACATCAGGTTGGGAGCCTGGGTAGACAGCTGCAAATCAACCGCCGTAGCCAGGTCGATATCAATAGCGTCGATTTTTTCCTGTTCAAACCAGAGGCGTATATCCTGAATCTGGATCGGTTGCGGATCGGCCCCCAATTGCCGATACCAGTTGTAGAATACGTCGTTGGGGAAGGTGCCTACTTTTTTGCCTTTCAAATCCTGGACAGAGGCCATCGCCGCCGGCGACATAATCACCCGCATACCGGAAAAGGCATACCCCAACGCCACCAGGTTGTGGCGCTCCAGACCGACCAACATGGTTTTGGCATCATCCCGCTGCGCCGCCCGACGTAACTGCCCGGTATCGGCGAACTGGTATGGCATCAGCCAGCCATTCAACGCAGGATCAAGCGTGGTCAGTGAACCAACCGCAACAATCGCCGCCTGTAGCTGTCCTCGCCCCAACAGTTCGATAATGCTGGACTCTCCACGGACTTTGGCGAAGCGGGATTCACGCACCCGAATAGTATTGCCAGAGCTGCCTTCTACGGTATTTTTAAACTGTTGCATCAGCCTGGACCAGGCGTGATCTGGTGTTGTGATCATGCCAAAGCGGATGGTCTCGGCAGCCGCGCTGGTCGCCGTGACCATGAGTAGCAGTGCCAATATGATTGTTCGGTGCTGTTGCTGCCTTGTTATTATTTTTATCATTGCTGATCCATGCCATTACGTGGAGCGGTCGTTCGTTCACCAGAGTCATGCATCTTCGTCCGTCCACCGGAGCGTCTTTTAGGTGTGTTACGGCAACCTCTGGCTATTGCTGTTCCTGCAGCCAGATGACGTATCTGGGCATAGAGAGCCAGCATCTCTCGACCCGCGGATAACAGGAATAATACTTAAGGGCTTGAATCGCACTCCTTTAGCCCGACCAAATCACTACTACTTTTGCTGCAATACCTGCCACGACTTCCCCATAAGTATTTCAACCGGGTTGGGTTGTTTACGGTCAAACACAATGTTTTAAATATGAACCAATTCGTTTTACAGCAAAATTTTTGCCAACAATGCAATCACGCTTACGCGAGCTATGTCATAAAGCCTACAATTCCATCCATCTGGACAGTGTCATAAAACTTACATTCTGTTGTCATCAATATGACAAATAAACCCTGTTCTCATTTTCAACCCATTGATTTAAAAGAACTTAATATTGGAATGCCTTTTGCTGGACTAGCGTATACTTAAAGGAGGAATACACATGCAACAGTTCCAGTGGGTGCCCGGATTCGAAACAGGAATCGATGTAGTTGACTCTCAACACAAGCGAATTTTTGAGTATATCCTCGAGGTCGACAAGGCGATAAAGATGAAAAACCCGGAATCTGTAAAACAGATTGCCCGGTCTCTGATCGACTATTCCATCTCACACAATGCCTTTGAAGAGACTCTGATGGAGCGCGCTGGCTACCCCATCCTTGATGCTCATGCCAAAGTGCACGAAGCCTTTCGTGATCGCGCTTTGTCCTACAATCAACGCCTAGAAAACGGCGAAGACTGTTTCAAGGTTGCCAAAGAAGTCCGCTCGGACATCGGTTTGTGGCTCACCAATCATATCCAGCGCGACGATAAGGATTATGTCCCTTACGTCCGCAAATCACTCGAAGGCGGGTTTGTCGGCCGTATGGTGAAACGCTTTTTTGCCTGATTTGTTCAACCTGCATACGGATCACTTCGCCATAACTCCCAGGCTGCCTGCTTTGCCAGGCACTCTGGCCCCCAACAACCCATGCGCCATTCTATATAAATCCAACCTGGCAGAGATTTGCCTTTTATATTGATAGGCTTATCAACTTAGAAAACCCACCCTGACTATTGACAAAAATAACAATATATTTTTTATTTGCGATCCATAATTTCTTCTGCTAGCATCAAATTTTTAGCACCATAGCAGTAGTTGGAAGGCTTTATTTTACATGAATAAACAATCATTCATATCCGACTCATTTAGCAATTTTTTTACTGAAATCAACCATTCAAGATTTTTTGATTTCGTTCGAGAATCGATCAAAATCAATTTTCAGAGTCGAAAGCAACACCCAATAAAAAACGACCTTAAAGATATAATAATCGCATACCCATAAAAACAACATAATTGCGAAAATACTGGCCACTCTGAAATTTTTATTTCGGCAACCATGATTATAAAGATATCAACAATATACTTTATATTCATTGATTAAATAAAATTCAATTTCCTGGATTTATTAAAATCCACAAGGTTAAGACATGCAAAAATTCCAATGGATACCAGAATTTGAAACCGGTATTGATGTCATTGACTCTCAGCACAAACGAATATTTGAATACATAATTGAGGTTGATAAAGCCATCCTGATGAGAAATCCGGATTCGGTAAAACAAATTGCCAAGGCATTGATTGATTACTCAATTTCTCATAATTCCTTTGAAGAAACCTTAATGGAACGCGCCAACTACCCCATTCTGAATGCTCATGCCAAAGTGCATGAAGCCTTCCGGAAACGGGTACTTTCTTACGACAAGCGCCTCGAAGAGGGTGAGGACTGCTTTAACGTGGCCAAGGAAGTCCGCTCGGATATCGGCTTGTGGCTCACCAATCATATCCAGCGCGACGATAAGGATTATGTCCCTTACGTCCGTAAATCACTCGAGGGTGGATTTGTCAGCCGCATGGTCAAACGCTTTTTTGCCTGATCCTCTTGGTCAGCATGTCTATTCACATGGTGATATGCTGTAGGACTGTAGGCTTGTGTGAACCGCCAAACCACACAGGTCTGCAGCTCATCTCAATACGCCGCCATTTCATATATTCAAATAACGTCACTCTCTCCTGCTGTCACAGCCATTGTCATAACAGTCATAACACTCATCACCGCCCCATATGTCATGATACCCCAGTAGAATGATCATGAGATCATCAAAAAAATCTCAATATCAATCATACTTACGAAACTTACAAAATTTACAAATCTTGTTATTTACGCAAAAGAATCCCCGGTGCTAGAGTAACAAAACTCTCACAAACACAATGGAATAAATAACCGGTTTTCTATGTGTCAACAAATGTGTCTGAATTTATTTAGAGCCTAAATAAACCACAAGACCTACTTGTCTTATTTTCTGTGATTAAAACAAGAACCAGGTCACATTTACAAACAAAGAACATTAAACGTCACAAAAAACTGCTGCCTTGATGAGTCAGATTTCATTTTGAATTTATTGTAATTTTAAAGGAATAATATATATGCAGAAATTCCAGTGGATACCCGAATTTGAAACAGGTATTGATATCATTGACTCTCAACACAAGCGGATATTCGAATATATTCTTGAAGTTGACAGAGCTATTTTGATGCAAGACTCTGATGCCGTAAAACAGATTGCGGGGTCATTGATCGACTATTCCATCTCACACAATGCTTTTGAAGAGACTTTGATGGAGCGCGCCAATTATCCTATTTTGGCAGCTCATGCCAAAGTGCACGAAGCCTTTCGTGATCGCGCTTTGTCCTACAATCAACGCATCGAAAACGGCGAAGACTGTTTCAAGGTTGCCAAAGAAGTCCGCTCAGACATCGGTTTGTGGCTCACCAATCATATCCAGCGCGACGATAAGGATTATGTCCCTTACGTCCGTAAATCACTCGAGGGTGGATT
>NZ_JAUORS010000020.1:0-67778 GCF_030548165.1 Oceanobacter sp. 5_MG-2023
GGTGATTGCTCCGACTATACCCAATGTCGCTGCGATCCAGCCCCAATCGGACGTGCCGCTTTCTGCTGACGCCCCTGGTGCGCCCGCGAACCAGTGAACCGGCTCTTCCACGACAATATAAGACTCGCTGCTGCCCGCCAGTTCCTGCTCTGACAGCACCTCCATCCGGATCATTCTGCCAGGCTCAGCTTCGGGTGACAGTACCAGCCCCCCAAACCCGGGGGTCACAAAGAAGTCATCGATGCGCGCCACCACATCACCATCCACCTCGATCTCCAGGTCTTTACCCTTGCGCCGTATTCCCATTGCGGCCGGCGTGATCAATGCCCCATCCTGCAACAGCACGTAATAGAAACCGGACTGGGCTGACACCACAGCCGGTTCATCACCGTTATACACTTGACCAGCATAGTCATTAAGAGGGTTAAAAACGGCTACGCGATAAATCGGCATGTAATCATTCCTTGTTTAATAGGGTGGCCACCCAGAGCTCATCCTTGGAAATAGCGGCCACTTCTATCATTAAGAAACTCAGGCGTCCATACTCAGCAACTAGCAAAGCACTAAGATGCCAAATAGGTCTAAAATATCGAAGTAATTTAGAAATAATTTAAGAAGCAGTATAAAAAACAGGAAAAATTATCTCATCAGTCAAAGACTGATTTGGTATCAATAAATAAATGCCCCCCGTATTTTATGCTGGTCAGACCTCAGCGAATATTTATTCGTTATTCGATCGGCCACGATTAGACTCAGTGTCACCCGTTAGCACAAAACAGCAACAAATCTGCCGCAAATAATCCACTGCTTTGAATATCTCTCGCTGTCTTCCATTTTTATATGGAGGATCGGTATATGGAGGATCGGCCAGTGAGTGGAGACACCCAGCACCAGCAGACTTCAGACAATGGTCACCCACCTGACTTTGTCAGGCCGATGACCATATTGATATGGCTATTCCGCAGCCGCTATCAGGCTGGCATTGCCACCAGCAGCGGTAGTATCGATACAGATATGCCGTTCAAGCTGGTAACGATGGCTGTTTTTATCGTCATCAATCAGGGGCAGCAAGGCTCCTTCCCGTTGCGCCAGTGCGATACGACACGCTCGCATGTACTCTTCCTGACCAGCACAAACAACCGCATCAATGCCTTTTACTGGCGTTAGTGCAGCCGCTTGCAATGCGCCATCGAGCGCAACCACCGGCCACTCGTGTCCGCGTAACGATGCGACGGCTTGTTCGGCACCCGGTGCTATAACAACCACCCGATTACCACAAGCCAATGCCAGCGCCGCCTGATGCAGAGCCCGCGCCAGCGTTGGCCCAAGGCACAGCATCACACCACGAGGATGCAACGATAACCGATTGAGTTCACCCGTTGGTCCGGGGAGTTCAAGTGTCGACGGATCTTCCAGTACGACCTGAATACCCAGGGCAGCAAAGCTGTCATTAATCTGCTGCGATAATGGTTCGGCGTGTTGCCTGGCGGCAGCAAATCCTTGCCCGGCGACATCATCCAATGCTTGTTGCAACGTCGCCGCGGTGATGGTGGCGTGATCGATAGCCAGCACTTCTCGCGCAGAAGACGGTGCGATAAAACGTTCAACATAATGCGGCCCACCGGCTTTTGGACCTGTCCCCGACAACCCTTCACCACCAAATGGCTGAGACCCCACCACAGCACCAATCTGGTTGCGGTTGACGTAGGTATTACCCACACGAATACGACGGGACAAGGCATTAACCCGGGAATCCATACGGGTATGCAAACCAAAAGTCAGGCCAAATCCACGTGCATTAATTGCGTCAACAACCTGTTCCGCATCCTCTCCCCTGAATCTCGCCACATGCAGTACAGGACCAAAAATCTCTTCTGGCATATCGGCAATTCCATTGACGTTGACCACCGCCGGAGCCACAAATCGCCCCTGCTCTGGCACTGTCATACGCTTCAATAGTCGTCCGGCAGCGGCATGTTCATCCAGGTATTGATTGATTTTGTTGCGAGCAGCGTCATCAATCACAGGGCCAATGTCCGTTGATAACAACCAGGGATCTCCCAGTGCCAGTTCGTCCATGGCGCCGTACAACATATGCAGCAAATGGTCGGCAATATCTTCCTGTAAATATACGATCCGGAGTGCTGAGCATCGCTGACCGGCACTCTGGAATGCCGATGCCAGTATGTCGCGTACAACCTGTTCCGGCAGTGCAGTTGAGTCGACGATCATGGCATTCAGACCGCCGGTTTCGGCAATAAGCGGCGCTTCTGCAGACATCGCACTCGCCATTGCCCGGTTGATGGTTTGAGCCGTTGCGGTAGAACCGGTAAAACACACGCCTTGAATACGGGCATCCGCGGTCAATGGTGCACCAACATCCCGCCCCGAGCCCGGCAACAGTTGCACCACGTCCAGTGGGATACCGGCGTCATGCATCAAGGCTACCGCCCGCGCCGCAATCAGCGGGGTCTGGTCGGCGGGTTTTGCCAGTACTGTATTCCCGGCAGCAATGGCAGCTAACACCTGTCCGGTAAAAATTGCCAGAGGGAAGTTCCAGGGAGAAATACAGCTGATCACACCACGGGCGTTGACCTCCTCCCCCCTGGCGGTCAAGCGGTCGTCCAGTTGCTGTGCCTGATCGGCGTAATAACGGGCGAAATCCACGGCCTCGCGTACTTCGCCCACGGCATCCAGCAGGGTTTTGCCAGCTTCTCGCTGTACCAGTGCAAACAGCTCCACTGCATGCTGTTCATACTGGTCAGCCACCCGGTTCAGCAAGGCTGCCCGCTGCGCCACCGGAACCGCTGCCCAACGCGGGGCTGCTGCCACTGCGGCAACAATCGCCGACTCGATATCAGCGGGACTGGCGGCAGTGACCTGCCCGACAACATCATTGGGTTGAGCCGGGTTGATGACCGATGAGCATGCAGCGCTTTCTGTACTCTCCTTGGCTGCTGTGTCAGCGGCGACCATGGGTATGGCTTGCCACTGGCTGGTCGCAAAGGCAGCACGGGCGGCAAGAATTTTCTCAACCTCGACCACATCGGTCACGTCCCAGCCCTTGGCGTTCTGGCGCTGATCACCAAATAATTGTGACGGCGCAACAATCAAGCTGCTGGGTTTGGGGTCATGCCACACCGCTGCGATATCAAAGGGGTCCCGGGCAATCACCTCAGGTGTAATGCGGGTATCGACAATCTGATTAACAAACGAGCTGTTGGCTCCGTTTTCCAGCAAACGCCGCACGAGGTAGGCCAGCAAATCGCGATGTTCGCCCACCGGGGCGTAAATACGACAGCGGGTGCCTTCGCGCTTCAAGACTTCATCATGAAGTGCTTCTCCCATACCATGCAGTCGCTGCAGTTCAAACTGATGCTTGCCGACGTGCTGGGCAATCCGCAAGACTGCCGCTACTGAATGGGCGTTATGGGTCGCAAACTGGGGATAGATATGATCGGTCATGCCCAAGAGCTTTTCGGCACAACACAGGTAGGAGACATCGGCATGTGCCTTACGGGTGTACACCGGAAATCCTGCCAACCCCAAGGTCTGGGCCCGTTTGATTTCGGCATCCCAATAGGCGCCTTTCACCAATCGCACCATGATGCGCCGGTTCAGCCGTTGCGCCTGGGCATAGAGGAAATCAATCACATGCGGCGCTCTCTGGCCGAACGCCTGTACGACAACCCCAAAGCCATCCCAACCGGCCAGTTGCGGATCTTCCAGCACTGCGACAATCACATCCAGCGACAGATCCAGCCGATCAGCTTCTTCCGCATCAATATTGAATCCCATATTGTGCTGTTTGGCCTGACGTGCCAGTTCGCGGGTACGTGCCACCAGCTCAATCATGACCCGCTCCCGTTTGGCAAATTCATAACGAGGATGCAGGGCCGACAGCTTCACCGATATGCCGGGGTTTTCAGCCATCGTTGCGCCGGTACAAGAAGCTGCTAAAGCAGCGATAGCCTGGCTATAAGCATCGAAGTAGGCTTTGGCATCGTCTGCGGTACGAGCCGCTTCGCCCAGCATGTCGTAGGAATAGGTGTAGCCCTGACTTTCCAGCTTGCGTGCCCGTTCGGTGGCATTACGGATATGACTGCCCAGCACAAACTGGCGACCCAATTCTTTCATGGCTTGCGCCACGGCCACCCGAATCACCGGCTCTCCCAGCCGTTTCACCAGACCTCGCAACGTTGACCGCAAGCCTTCCGCCCCTGTTGGCGAAATCAGTTTGCCAGTCAGCATCAGCGCCCAGGTAGAAGAATTCACCAGACCAGAGCGGGACTGCCCCAGATGCTCACTCCATTGCCCCGGAGCCACCTTATCTTCAATCAACTGATCGATGGTAAATGCATCCGGCACACGCAACAGCGCTTCGGCCAGGCACATCAGCGCCACCCCTTCTCGAGTGGTCAGGCCGTATTCCGCCAGAAAATTCTCCATCATGGTGGAACGCTTGCGGCTGCGGACCGCTCGCACCAAGGCAGCCGCATCAGCTGAAATTTCCTGGCGCAGTGGCGCAGACAAACGGCTATCGGTGACCAGTTCAGTCAGCGCCTGACGTTCATCCATTAAATAATGATCGCGAATCGCGTCGCGAATGGCAGGGATATTGGCACTCATGTTACAGCCCTCATGGATACAAAACATTAAGCTGAATATGCCGCATTTTTGTGTTTATTTTTTCCTAAAATATATTAATAAACATCACTTTAAGACTAATTTTTAGTAAAAAACAAGAAAAAGAACAATAAAAAACAGTCAATATAAGTAGAAAATCACTAAGAAGAAAAAACCAGTGAATCACTCCCATAGACCCCGAAAAACGATGGAGAAAGACATAAGAAGAGCAGCTGACAAAGCTGCCGGGAATGACCGGGAAGAGACCCGCAACAGGTACGGCGGAGAGACAGCAGACTTTGCAGTCGAAGTGAAACAGAGATCAACAAGAGAATACCCGCAGCACAAGGCCAGGTTCCTTCCCTGACCATTGCACCATGCCGGTCGTACCGTTGAAGACGACCATAATACGTCGCCTTCACTGGGCTCTGTTAGCCCCGGCAACCTCAACCACAAAAATCAGCTACGAACTTCCGTCACCACATCATCAAACTTCTGCTGGATTGAATCCTCTGGCTCGCGGGTCGCCATGGAAGCAACCACCACTGCAAGGGTCGCCAGCAGAATACCAGGGATGATTTCGTACAAATCAAACCAGCCACCTTCCAGCTGTTTCCAGACCACCACGGTAATACCGCCGACAACAATGCCAGCCAGCGCACCCTGACGCGTCATCCGTTTCCAATACAACGACAAGATCAAGGCCGGACCAAAGGCTGCACCAAAACCTGCCCAGGCATAAGACACCAGATCCAACACTCCGGATTCCGGATTTAACGCCAGAACAGTAGCGATAACGGCAATACCCACAACCGCAAAACGTCCGACTTTTACCAACTGTTCGGAACTGGCGTCTTTATGAAACAGCGCTTTGTAGAAGTCTTCCGCCAATGCTGAAGAAGACACCAGCAACTGGGAATCCGCCGTACTCATGATCGCCGCCAGAATAGCGGCCAGCAGAACACCGGCAACCAGCGGATGGAAGATGGCATCCACCATCACCATAAAGACCGTTTCATTGTCTCCCAGACCTGTTTTCAGATAAGCCACGGCAAACAGCCCGATGGCCATCGAACCGATCATCGCCACCCCGGTCCAGGCAACAGCAATGCGACGGGCTGCCGGTACATGATCCTTGCTTTTGATGCCTTTGAAACGCGCCAGAATATGCGGCTGGCCAAAATAGCCAAAACCCCAGCCAATCAATGACAGGGTACCAATCAGGGTAATCGGTGTGCCGTCTGCATTGGTGAACGCATCCAGCAATTCGGGGTTGCTATTGGCTATCTTGTCGAAGGTTGCCGATATGCCGCCCATCTCGGACAGGGCAATCACAGGTACCAGAACCATCGCCCCGACCATCAGCAAGCCTTGCACGACATCCGTCCAGGACACCGCCAGAAAGCCACCAAACATGGTGTAGGAAATCACTGCCACAGCCCCCAGCACAACCGCCAGCTGATAATCCAGGCCGAATACGGTTTCAAACAGTTTGCCTCCTGCCACCAGGCCGGAACTGGTGTAAAACAGGAAAAACACCAGCACAAAAATCGCAGACACTACCCGCAAGGTATGGCTTTTATCTTCAAACCGCTTTTCAAAAAAAGCCGGCAAGGTCAGCGCATCACCGGCTCGCTGGGAATAAACCCGCAGACGCTGGGCAACCAGCAACCAGTTGGCCCAGGTGCCAATCAGCAGTCCACCTGCCAACCAAAACGCACCATAACCTGCACTCATGGCGTAGCCTGGCAAACCCAGCAACAGCCAGCCACTCATATCCGAGGCGCCAGCACTCAGGGCACTGGGAATTGGCCCGAGATTACGGCCACCCAATACATAATCCGACAAGTCTTGAGTGCGTCGATAAGCAATAATGCCGATACCCAGCATGACTGCCAGATACACGATAAACGTCAAAGTAACCATGGATCGTCCTCTTTCATTGTTTGCTATTAATTGAGGTATCGCATCAAGAAGATACCGCTCTTGCAGAGAGACATCTCACCTTATCCAGCCAATACTGTCAGGTTCGAGCCCATGGGAAATAAAGCCTAAAGCAGAGCCAGTGGTCGAATTGGCTGTTTTTTAATATTTCATGGTCTATTTGTTTTTAAATTTGTTTTTTAAACTGCATTTCGACCAAGTTTTATGCGTGTAAAGATAATTTCACCGATGCATCACCAGCGTGCAACATAATCATCCCCAACACGCAAAAGCACCATGTCAGTGCATAATCAGAAAGGCATAATTGTTAATCAAAACCAATAGGTTGAGATAATTTCTCTAATATTATTGTTTTATTTAGAACAAAATACGCATCATTTCCCACTACAATGGCTCTTTCCCGTTCCTGTAAATGACCCATTACTGCCCGACAAGGACATCAAAACTTCATGGATTCTCAAGAAAATCTTGACAAGCTCGATATGGCCATCCTTCGCGAGCTGCAGAAAAACGGCCGAATCACCGTAACCGAGCTGGCTTCGCTGATTGGATTATCCAAAACTCCCTGTCAAATCCGTATGAAACGGCTCGAAGAACAAGGGTACATTCTCGGTTACATGGCATTGCTTGATCAAAAGAAACTTGGCACCAAATACGTTGCCTTTGTGCAAGTGTCGCTCAGCGATACTCGCACCAGTGCGCTCAAAGCCTTTAATGATGCCGTGCGTACCATCCCTGAAATCGAGCAA
Organism: Oceanobacter sp. 5_MG-2023; assembly: GCF_030548165.1. Classification (NCBI taxonomy): domain Bacteria; kingdom Pseudomonadati; phylum Pseudomonadota; class Gammaproteobacteria; order Oceanospirillales; family Oceanospirillaceae; genus Oceanobacter; species Oceanobacter sp. 5_MG-2023. Next base: position 7,320 of record NZ_JAUORS010000020.1, read on the forward strand.
TGCCATATGACCGCCGCGACCTTTGACTATCTGTTAAAAGTCCGCACTTCCGACATGGAATCCTATCGCGCCGTGTTGGGAGAAAAAATTTCTTCCCTGCCTTACGTCACCCAGACCAGTACTTTTGTTGTGATGGAAAACGTCAAGGACATTGAATCCAAGCTGATTTGACATCGACATCAGGACCTCAATCGGTAAATCGGGGCCAGCGTCTTGCTGGTTCTCCTGATGAAAGGGCCAGACAGGCCAACCCACCCCCAACATAAGCCTAAAGTAGTACACGATATTTACTGAACTTTTATTCCTATAAACAGCAATACCCAACTTGTCGCAAGCTCATTGCGCCAAAGCATGGAAAACCCAATAACAATGGGACTTTGAAGCTGTTTTTTACGCTGATTTTGTGCTGTCCTTCCGGTCACATTCGCATACTACTTACGTAGTTACACCAAGATAATTTACCTACCAATAATCACCAATATAGTAAAAACACCAGCAACCCCCGCAGTCCAACGAATAGCCGAAACAATCATCTGCAACGACTATACTGCCTCCACGAGACGATTGATGGTCGTGCAGGCAGTTGCCACCTCGACGTCGTTCCGACGGACTATAAAAAAGGATAACAACAAGATGCTCAAATTATCGAAACTGAAGCGCGGCCTGCTGGCCGGATTCTGTGGTCTGGTTGTCGCCTCTGGTGCCCAGGCAGCAGACAAGGTTTACCGTTTGAAAATGGCCGAAACCTGGGGTGCCAACTTCCCTATTTTTGGTGATTCTCCACGCAACATGGCAGCCATGGCAGAGAAAATGTCCAATGGCCGTTTGCAAATCACCATCGACTCAGCCAACAAGCACAAAGCACCGTTTGGTGTTTTCGATATGGTCCGTGCCGGACAATACGATATGGGGCACTCAGCGTCCTATTATTGGAAAGGCAAGGTCCCCAACACCCTGTATTTCACAACCATGCCTTTCGGCATGACCGCACCTGAGCAATACGCCTGGTTCTACTACGGCGGCGGCATGCAACTGATGGACAAGGTATACAGCAAGTTTGGTCTGATGAGTTTCCCGGGTGGTAACACCGGTAATCAGATGGGCGGCTGGTTCCAGAAAGAAATCAACTCCCTTGATGACCTGAAAGGTCTGAAAATGCGCGTACCCGGTTTCGCCGGTGAAGTTCTGGCAGAACTGGGCGTCAGCCCAACCAACATTCCACCAGGTGAGCTGTACACCGCACTTGAACGTCGTACCATCGACGCTCTGGAATGGGTAGGTCCATCACTGGACTTGCGTATGGGTTTCCACAAAATTGCACCGTACTACTACACCGGTTGGCATGAACCAGCCACTGAGCTGCAATTTTTGGTTAACAAGCGCACCTGGGACAAACTGCCAGAAGATCTGCAAGAAATCCTGCGTGTTTCCATGCGTGCCGCATCTTATGAAATGTACATTCAGTCTTACCACGAATCCGCCATTAACCTGGACGTGATCAACTCTGAATACCCGAACGTCAAAATCAAAACCTTCCCTGCTGATGTCATGGCTGCCATGCGCAAAGCCAACGACAAACTGCTGACAGAAAAAGCGGCTGAAGACCCACTGGCCAAGGAAATTCTTGATTCCCAAGCCAACTACATGAAAAAAGCACGTGCCTGGACGGATATTTCCGACAAGGCCTACCTGAACAGCGTCTCTGTCGGCCAATAAGCCTGCGGTGATTCATGCAAGTCAACAACCGGGTTAACCCCGACCGTTGGCTTGCTGGAGCAGAGTCACCCTCTGCTCTGTTCCCTCCAGTACCCCAAGGGAGAAAATTATGTTGGTTCGGCTTGAGCGAGCGATTAATCGCTTTTCCGATCTGCTCGGTACGATATCCGCCGTACTGTTTCTGATCATGTTGGTGAACGTCTTTATCGACGTTGTCCTGCGCTACGCGCTAAACGTTGTTTATATCGGTTCTCAGGAGATGGAATGGCACTTGTTTGCAGCCATGTTCATGCTGGCCGTTCCCTACACTCTGAGAGCCGAAGGCCATGTCCGTGTTGACCTGGTGTATGAACGCCTGTCCATGCCAAAGAAAAACTGTATCGATATTGCTGGCGGCTTATTGTTATTACTGCCGTTCTGCCTGTTGGTCGGTTACTACGGCATCGGCTTTGCCCACGAAGCGTGGGAACTGGGTGAAACCTCAGGAGACCCCGGTGGTTTGCCTGCTCGCTGGATCATCAAATCCGTTATTCCCGTGGCCTTTTTTGCCACCGCCATTTCAGGTGTTGGCATGATACTCACCTCAATCAATGAGTTGCGCGGCGTCAAACACGAGCACCACAAGGAGGCTGCACTGTGATTGGTATTGTAATGTTTGTTGTGGCCCTGCTGATGCTGATGTTTGGCTTCCCTGTGGCTTTTACCTTTGGTGGTGTAGCACTGATTTTTGGTGTGATTGCCGAAGGCCCGGACATGTTTGCCTTCATGCCATTCCGCATTCAAAGCATTATGGAAAACGTCACGCTGATGGCGGTTCCGCTGTTTATCTTTATGGGCATCGTGCTGCAGCGCACCAAGTTGGCGGAGCAATTGCTCGAAGCCATGGGCAAGCTGTTTGGACGCGTCCGTGGTGGCCTGGCGATTTCGACGGTTCTGGTAGGGGCGCTGTTGGCAGCCTCAACCGGTGTGGTCGGTGCTTCCGTTGTCGCCATGGGCCTGATCTCACTGCCTGTAATGCTGAAATACAACTACGATAAATCCCTCGCCTGCGGCACCATTTGTGCGTCAGGTACATTGGGACAAATCATCCCGCCGTCCATCATCCTGATCATTCTCGGTGACGTGATGGGGATTCCTGTCGGCGATCTGTTCCAGGCAGCAGTCATGCCCGGCTTCATGCTGATTGGCATTTATATTCTCTATATTCTGGTTTATTCCTTCCTCAAGCCAGAAGCCGCGCCTGCGTTGCCTGTCGAAGACGATGGCACCACCCAGGCCCAGATGTATACCCAGGCGATTATTGCCATTATTCCGCCATTGGCGCTGATTCTGGTGGTACTGGGATCAATCTTTGCCGGTATCGCAACCCCGACAGAATCGTCTGCATTGGGTGGCATTGGTGCCATCTTCCTGGCCACTGTTTACGGCCAGTTCAGCTGGAAAATGCTGTACCAGTCGGCGCAGGAAACCGTCAAGATCACGGCAATGGTTTTCGCGATTCTGCTGGGTGCAACAGCGTTCAGCATGGCCTTCACCTACACCGGTGGTGACTACATTGTTGAAGAAATCCTGACCAGCCTGCCTGGTGGACAACTCGGGTTCCTGATCCTGTCGATGATCGCTATTCTGATTCTTGGCTTCTTTATCGACTTTGTTGAAATCAGTTTCATCATTGTGCCGATTCTGGCGCCGGTTGCAGATGCCCTGGGGATCGCTCCACTGTGGTTTGCCATTCTGATTGCCATGAACCTGCAAACCAGCTTCCTGACACCGCCGTTCGGGTTCGCGCTCTTTTATCTCAAAGGGGTCGCGCCTCCACAGGTGCAAACAACAGACATCTATAAAGGGGTTTTGCCTTTTATTGTGATGCAGGTAGGCCTGGTAGTGTCTATCATGATGTTTCCGGAGTTTTACGGTCTGATCGACTAGCCGTTCCCGGATAACATTGGACAGCCCATGCGCCAGCATGGGCTGTCGTTATCACTTCACAACAACAAGAATCGACATTACGGTGAACCTGTCACTCAAAGCAAAAATCCTGTTACTGACGGTCTTGCCCTTGATCGCCCTGTCATTAACGATCAGCTGGCTGTATCAACGCCAAGCCAAGGAACTGGCTTACCAGCAAGTCGCTGTTTTTGAAGAAAACCTGATGGCCGGCCGCCGCGAGGCACTCAAGAATTACACGCTACTGGCCATGAACTCGATATCCCCCACACTCGAACAACTCGAGAACGGTATGGAACGCTCCAGCGCCGAATACCGGATCAAGCATCAGCTACGTGGCATGCGCTATGGCAGTGACGGCTATTTCTTTGTTTACACCCAAGCTGGCACCAATATTGTCCACCCTACCCAACCCCATCTGGAAGGACAGGACCTGATCGACCTGCAGGATGAAAACGGTCAATTTGTTATTCGGGACCTGCTCGATATTGCCGAATCCGGTGGTGGGTTCTACCAATACCTCTGGCGTAAACCCACCGACGGTAACGACGTCAACAAACTCGGTTACGTCATACAGATTCCGGCACTGGGCTGGATGATGGGTACCGGCTTGTACGTCGACGACATCGCCAAGGAAATCGCCTTGATGGAGCAAAAGGTCGCCAATAATGTGCGCAAAAGTTTCTGGGCATCAACCATTTTGCTGATTGTGACACTGACAACCGTGGTGCTTATCGTCACACTGGTCAACATGCATACAACCCAACTGGCCGACCAACATTTACAACAACTCGCCAACCGCTTTGTCTCCTTTCAGGTTATTCAGCGTCGTCATTTTGCCCGCGAGTTACACGATGGCATCAACCAGCTGCTGGTCTCGGCCAAGTTGCGGCTGAATCTGGCCAACAAGCAATGGCCTGAGCGCCAGGCACTCGAGCACCAGACCAAGGCGGTCGAACAACTGGACATCGCCATCCAGGAAGTGCGCCGCATCTCCCACAACCTGCTGCCGGTTTTACTTGATGATCTCGGTCTGGAAGCGGCCTTGCACGGCCTGTTGGATGAACTGGAAGAACAATCGGACATCACCACCCGTCGCCGCATCCGGCTACCACGGGAACGCCTGCCAGACGCCATCGAAATGACCGTTTACCGGCTCGTGCAGGAAGCTCTGACCAATATTCACAAACACGCCCAGGCCACCCAGGTCAGCTTGAGCCTGACCGCCAGCGCCCAACAGCTGGTGCTGACCATGGGCGACAACGGATGTGGCTTTGCCAGTGATGAAGACAGCAGTGGCGTTGGCTTGATGAATATGCGCGAACGGGTCGAGCTATTAGGAGGAAAGTTTAGTGTCCGTAGTCGACGCAGCAAAGGTACACTCATAAAAGCAGCGTTTTTGCTTAATCCGGAGCCAGGCTTGGCAAGGGACCCCGAACTCAGTAAGGAATCGAAATGAACACCACACGCGCCCGCCCGCCCATTCGCCTATTGATCGCGGACGATCACCCCATGGTGCGCGAAGGCCTGAAGGTCAGTCTGGAAAGCGAGCATCTGATTGAAGTCCTTGCCGATGTCAGCAACGGCCAGCAAGCGCTGGAGCAAGCTGCCCTGTTAGGGCCCGACGTGGTTTTGCTGGATATCTCCATGCCCGTTATGGGAGGGCTGGAAGCCTGTGAGTCATTTCGGCAACGCTTTCCGGAAATTCGCTTATTGATTGTCACCATGCACGACAACCGGGAATATATCCTCAAGGCCGTGCAAGCCGGTGCCGCCGGTTACGTCTTGAAAGACGTCCCCACCGAAGAACTGCTACTGGCAGTCCAAACCGTCTTTCAGGGAGGCACCTACTTCAGCTCCAGCGTGGCCAAAACCCTGTTCAGCGAATTTGGTACTGCCCCGGCACGAAACACCAACAGCCAGGGTCATCAGGCACTCAGCCCACGGGAAACCGACGTGTTATCACTACTGACGGAGGGGATGGGCAACAAGGAAATTGCCGGTCAGCTGAATATTTCCGTGCGCACGGTCGAAGCCCATCGCCTCAAGATCAAGCAAAAGCTGGGCATTAACAATTCTGCCGGACTGATCCGTTACGCTCTCGATAACGGTATTGGCAAACCGGTTTAATTCCTGTTCCAGTCCTCAGTCCTGGGCACCGCCATTCATCCGCTACAAACATCCAGCGGGTGCCAATAACGCCGGTGCCCACCGGCTTTGACCGACGTTATCTATCCATTCCCCATTTGCCGGTGTCATTCGCTGCCAGGCAACCCACAAAACGAACTCGATACCCGATACCTTGTCTTCCCCCGATACCTTACTATTCTCATAGAGTCTTTAGTGTCTGTTTTTTCATCAAGACTCAAGGTGGCATAAACAGCGGGATAAACAGCAGCGCTGCACTCGACACAACCAGACGGTATCGCCAGGTCTTGGCCTCTATGGCAAACAAATTGCCCAACAATCAGGTTCGTGACTTGTCGCACATCCAGCATCTTGGCTGCCGACTATGCTGGCCACCTATATTTGGCCCCATCAGCCAAACGGTCCACAGGAGATATGGCCCATGACTCATACAACGCTTTCAGGGTTGAGGAAAACACTGTTATCGCTCGCCATCGCGTCACTCGGAACACACGCTTACGCCACCCCCAACTACGGCGAAGCCCTGCAAAAATCCATTTATTTCTACGAAGCACAACAAGCAGGTGAGCTGCCCGCCTGGAACCGGGTCGAGTGGCGTGGTGACTCAACCCCCAACGACGGTGCCGACAACAGCGTTAACCTGACCGGTGGCTGGTTTGACGCCGGTGACCATGTCAAATTTGGCCTGCCCATGGCCGCCTCGGCCACCATGCTGGCCTGGGGTGTGATTGAAAACCCATCAGCTTATACCCAATCGGGCCAAATGGTCCACATCAAGAACAACCTGCGATTTGTTGCCGATTATTTTGTGAATGCCCATCCGTCCCCTAACGTCCTGTATGGTCAGGTTGGAACCGGTTCCAGCGATCATGCCTGGTGGGGACCGGCAGAAGTCATGCACGCCACCTCTGGTGCTGCCGCGACCCGGCCCTCATATGCCATTACCGAATCCTGCCCCGGTTCCGACCTCGCCGGTGAAACCGCGGCGGCATTGGCTGCAATCGCCATGGTGTTTGCCAGCGATGACCCGGCCTACTCCACCACCCTGCTGACCCATGCCGAACAACTGTATACTTTTGCCCGGCAATTCCAGGGCAAATATTCCGACTGCATTACCGATGCCCAATCCTTCTACAACTCCTGGAGTGGCTATCAGGATGAACTGGTCTGGTCTGCCGCCTGGCTCTACAAGGCGACCGGCGACAGCACCTATCTGAACAACGCCCAAAGCGACTACAATCAACTCGGTACCGAAGGCCAAAGCAGCAATAAAGCCTACAAGTGGACGCAAGCCTGGGATGACAAATCCTACGGCTCCTACGTTTTACTGGCGCAGCTGACTGGCGACAGCCAATACCGGGCCGATGCCGAACGCTGGCTTGATTACTGGAGCACTGGCTACAACGGCGAGCAGGTTCCCTATACCTCCGGTGGCCTGGCGCAACTGGATCAATGGGGCGCGACTCGTTACGCCGCCAACACCGCCTGGGTGGCACTGGTGTATTCCGACTACCTCCGCAGCATTGAGCCATCCAACAGCCGTATCAGCAGCTACTACAACTTCGCCACCAGCCAGCTGGAATACCTGCTCGGTGACAACCCGATGGGCCACCCCTACCAGATTGGCCTGAGCTCCACCGGCCCACTCAACCCGCACCATCGTACGGCTCATGGCAGCTGGGCAGATGACATCAGCAGCCCAAGCCAAAGTCGCCACCTGTTGATCGGCGCGTTGGTGGGTGGCCCTGCCAGCGGTGACGGTTATAGCGATGACCGCAGCGATTACATTTCCAACGAAGTCGCTACCGACTATAACGCCGGTTTTACCTCGGCACTGGCACGGCTTTATCTGGATTTTGGCGGCGACCCTATTCCTGATAGCGAATTTCCTGCCGCAGAAACTCGTGATACCGAGTTTTTTGTTGAAGCCAAGGTCAACGCCAGCGGCCCACGTTTTATTGAGCTGGCAACCACAGTCCACAACCGCTCCGCCTGGCCAGCCCGGATCAGCAATAACCTCACCATGCGTTACTGGGTTGATCTTAATCACGAGATAGCCGCAGGATACAGCGCCAGCGATATCACCGTATCCGCCGCTTACAGTCAGGCCAGCAGCATCAGCCCGCTGACCGCCTGGGGCGACCCGGCAGACAATATTTACTACGTCGACATTTCGTTTGCCGGGATTGATATTTTTCCAGGTGGCCAGTCTGACGAACAGAAAGAAGTGCAATTCCGTCTATCACTGCCCACCGATACCGACAACAGCGACTGGGACAACAGCGCTGACCCATCCTGGGACGATTACAGCAGCACGCTGGCCAATGCCCCTCAAATCGCCCTGTATGACGATGGCGAATTGGTCTGGGGGACGGAACCCACACCGGCTTGCGGTGTTGATACCGGCATCAACTGCACCCCGACGGCCGAGGCCACCAGTGCCACCACGCCGTATGAAACGGCCGTTACCATCAGCCTCAGTGGCAGTGACGAAGATGGCACCATCAGTGACTATCAAGTGGATACCGCACCAGCCCACGGCAGCGTCACCATCACTTCCGGCATCGCCAGTTACACCCCCGCCAGCGGCTATTTTGGCAGCGACAGCTTTACCTATGTTGTGATTGATGATCAGGGTGCCAGCTCCGACCCGGCCAGCGTCAGCCTGACAGTGGCAGAACCCATTGTGCCTGCCGTCAGCATCAGCACGCCGAGTAATGGCAGCGACATTGTTCAAGGCAGTGATTTTGTGCTGACCTTCGACATGTCCAATGTCAATTCTGTCGAGATCACACTCAACGGCAACCCGGTGGCCAGTGCCAACAGCAGCGGTTCGGTCACCCTGACCGCGCCATCGAGCACCGGCAGCTTTAGTGTGACCCTGACTGGCCTCGATATCAGCGGCGCGGCGACCGGAGCCAGCACCACGCTGACACTCAATGCCGTCGTTGCACCACCCAATAACGTGCCAGTTGCTGCGTTCAGTGTCAGCAACAGCTTTCTGAGCATCAGCCTGGATGCCAGTGCATCGACCGATGACGATGATGACACCCTGACCTACCAATGGGATCTGGGTGATGGCAATACAGCAACCGGACTGACGGCCAGTCATGAGTACAACAGCGCCGGCAGTTACGATATCACCCTGACCGTCAGTGATGGGGAAGACAGTGATACGTCAACACAAACAGTAACGGTCGCCGAAGCCCAACCTGGCAGTGTTGACTGCAGCATTGGTAGCATCGACCAGTGGAATACCGGCGCAGTCCTTAACAATATTGTTGTCACCAACCTGGGCGACAGCGAGGCTGACTGGAGCGTGATCCTCCCGGTCAGTGGTGTCACTGGCATCACCAATAGCTGGGGAGCCAGCGTTACCCTCAGTGGCAATAACATCATTGCCAGCGGCAGCAACCTGGCAGCGGCTGCGACCTACAGCTTTGGTTTCCAGCTGGAACATGACGGCAACTTCAGCTCTAACGGTTGCAGCGATGCGGCGGCGGGCACGGATACAGGAACGGATACAGGAACGGATACAGGAACGGATACAGGAACGGATACAGGAACGGACACTGACACGGATACAGGAACAGATACCGGCACTGGTCTGGCCGCCTGCAGTTTCACCATTGAAAGCGAATGGAACAGCGGTTACACCGGCCGTATCGACCTGACCAATACCAGCGACAGCACCATCAACGGCTGGGAAGTCAGCTGGACGTTCACGGATGGCAGCACCATGACCAACGGCTGGAATGCCAACTACAGCGGCAGTGGCCCGATCACTGCAACGCCTCTTTCCTGGAACAGCAGCATTGCTCCAGGAGCGACGGTTTCCTTTGGATTCCAGGGTGACAAAGCAGGCAGTTCAACCCCCAGTGCCGTCATTACTGGCGCTATCTGCCAATAATCCGGGCCGACCTGGTGAATAAAAAGCCCTCGGAGAGGTAACTCTTCGAGGGCTTTTTTTATTCAGTTTTCCCAGTGTCCAACCTGCATCTGGAATCTGACGCCGGGTTTTTCATCAACCATGCCGAATCAGTCGTAATCCAGCGGATAAATTGATTCGGCGTAAAGCTGCAAATCCTGCATCCACTGTTGCTTGCGGGAATCTTCAATCACCTGTTCCGCAGCCCGTTTTAATTCCTGGGCAAATTGCTCGAAGTTCAGCGCCTGACAGGCTGGGTTGGTATGAAACAGCCGTTCACGACGTACTGTTTCCCAGCGTTGCCGATCATCCCCCTCCAGCGTATCCGGAAAGTTTCTGGCGCGATAACGGAATAACATCTCATCACCGCGGCGATCTTTGAAGAGCTTCTGGAAGCCGGATAAATCCCACGGCGAGGCGTCATGCAGCTGGTTCATCAGATTACGATCCGCTGGCGAGAAAAAGCCATCGTACAGCTGTGCATCCACATCGCTGGCGGCCGCAAACGAACGACTGTCAAACACCTGCTGCAGCTTGCTGGTAAGGTCGGCACCCTGCTTGATCATACCCAGATGCTTACGCAAGGTATCACCACTCAGGTTCCAGCGTTCAGCCTGATCAGGCGTAAGGGTTTTGGCCGGAGCAACCACCGGAGACTTGTTCAGATGTATCTCTTTTAATGGCAACCGTTCGACCCCCTCTGGCAAATCTGCCGCTTTACTGAACACTCGCTGCTGTATCTCTTCAGCGGTCAGTTCAAACAAAGGAGTTGGGTCTTGATGCAGATCAAAAACAATCACACTGTTTTTGTTTTTAGGATGCATACACAAGGGCACTACAACCGCCATACAGCCCTGTTCAACCGGAAACATGCCCGAAATATGTACCAGAGGCTTGTGTTGCACCACATCAATCAGATCTGCAACCGCTTGTTTACGACGCAAGCCAAAAAGATAACGGTATAATTTTGGTTGTTTATCACGAATCAATCGTGCCAGTGCAATGGTTGCCCGCACATCCGATACCGCATCGTGGGCCTTGCCGTGATCGAGGCCATTGGCGGCTGTCAGGTGCTCCAGTTTGAAACTGATCCGGCCATCTTCGTGTTGTGGCCATTCGATTCCTTCCGGACGCAAGGCATAGGCACAGCGAACAACATCCAGCAAATCCCAACGGGAATTCCCCCCTTGCCACTCACGGGCGTAGGGATCAAAAAAGTTGCGATATAACGTGTAACGAGTGAACTCGTCATCAAATCGAATGCTGTTATAACCCGCACTGCAAGTACCCGGTACCGAAAAAACCCTGTTGATCTGATCAATAAACTCAACTTCTGGCAGACCTTTCTGCTGGCAGTCCTGGGGGGTAATACCAGTAATCAGCACCGCTTGCGGGTGCGGTAAATAGTCATCGCTCTGTTTGCAAAAAATCTCGACCGGAGGCTCAATCTCGTTCAGGTCTTCGTCGGTACGAATCGCAGCAAACTGCGCCGGACGATCCCACGCCGGACTGGCACCAAAGGTTTCGTAGTCATACCAGACAATGCTACTCACATGATTCTCCTGCTCTTGCCACCCCAGATCCGGGTCATACTGGCTGGCCAAATAAACGCCGATGATAACATGCTTACCCTGACGCAATGCACCCGGCTCTGGTTGCGATAGCGGCACCACTTCTCCCGGCTTCTGTGTAACAATCACGTTCACACCACGAGTCACAATACAGTGCAGGACAATCCTCCGGTGCGATTAAGTCGTGCCAGACTTCCTTAAAATGCCGCGCACTGTACAATGGCCACGCTTTTTTCCTTTGTGACAGGTTGGACGGATCAGCTCGATGTCTTTATTCAAGAAGTTTCTGAAACCAAAATGGCAACATTCCAACCCGGATGTTCGACGCCAGGCGTTGGCCGAAATGGCTGCCGAGCAACTCATCAGCTTTATCGACACAGAGCCTGACGAGGCATTGCGCAAGGCCGCGGTGGTACGCATTCGTGACGAGGCCCTGCTGGAAAGCCTGCTGGGGCACAACCTGCCGGATGTTCGGGATACCACCCGGGAACACTGGCTGAACCTGCTGCTGCCATCATCGGCAGACCTCAACAGCATCACCCACAGCGCCACACTGGTACGTATTGCCGGGCTGACCAAAGACCAGCAATTACGTCTCGATGCCATTGCCCGGATCTCTGACCAGAACGAACGCCTGGTAATTGCTCGCGAACACCCGGTCGCCAAAGTACGTCTGGCCGCTGCCGAAGGCATCGATCAACACGCCCTGTTACAGCAACTGCTGGAATTTGCCCAAGCGAAAGATAAAGCCGTCTATCGCCTGTGCAAGGAACGCCTGGCCGCTGCCAAAGCCAACCAGGAAGCCATTGCCGCCCGCAAGCAGCAAATCACCTATTTGCTGGAACAGGCCGCTTACCTGAACCGGGTAGGTTATGGCCCCGACTTTAACGGTCGCTTGCAAGTCATACAGCGCCAGCAGCAAGCACTTAACGACAGCCTGACCGATGAGCAGCGACACACGCTCGAATCCGCATTGCTTGACGCGAGCCGGATTCTGGAACAACACGCCGCGGAGGAACAGCGTCAGGCCGAAGAGCAGCAGCGTCAGGCCGAAGCCCTGGCAGCCCAGCAACAACTGGTCTCAGAGCTGAACGACGCCCTGGCAGCCGCCCCTTCAAGTACCGATCCGGAAGCGCTGAAGCAACAACTGCAAGCCATTGATGAACGCTGGCGCGCCACACAGACCGATCACAAGGCCGACGCCGACGCCTTGCGTTCATTCGAGAACACCATGCAACAGGCGTTAGCCCTGCAAGCCACTCTGGAGCAGGTCAGCGCCAAACAGCAAGAGTTGTCCCAGTGGCTGGAAAAAGACTTGCCTGCCGACATGCGCGGCCTGCAACAGGTAATCCAGAGCGGTAAAAAATGGCAAGCCCAATTGAAGTGGCCATCACAGCTGGAAGCACCCGAGTGGCTGGCGGCTCTCTCAGGCAAACGCCAGATCGCTGAAATCCGTCTGACGGAACTGGAAAACCAGCAAACCGCGCGTATGGATACCCTGCAGCGCCAGCTCGACAAACTGGAACAACACATCGACAACGGCCACCTGAAAGACGCTGGCAAGCTCTACGGCCAGGTGCATCAGAGCCTGCGCCAGGTAGATGGCAAAGCCGCCTATAACTTTCAGAACCGCATCAAGAGCCTGGCTGCCAGACTCAACGAAATGCGCGACTGGCAAGGGTTTGTCACAACCCCCAAAAAAGAAGCTCTGTGTGAGTCGATGGAAGCCCTGATCGATGCCGATATCAGCCCTGATGTCCTCGCCGACAAGATCCAGGTGCTGCAGGACGAGTGGAAAACACTCAACTCTTCCCAGCCCGACAAAGCCTTGTGGGATCGTTTTCAGGCAGCTGGCGACAAAGCCTTTGAACCTTGCCGCGCCTGGTTTGCCGACGTCGCTCGTCAACGGGAAGTCAACGTTGAACGACGCAACCAGCTGATCGAGGAACTGCGCCATTACGAAGCCAATCTCGACTGGGATCAGGCCGACTGGAAAGTCGTGCAAAAAACCCTCGAGACCGCTCGGGAAGTGTTCCGCGGCTACTCGCCGGTGGATCGAGCTGCACACAAGCACACCCAGGAACATTTCCGCGCCGCTTGCGACGCCATTTACAGCCACCTCAAGGCAGAATACGACCGCAACCTGGCAGCCAAGGCCGCCCTGGTTGAAGCCGCTGCCGACCTGGCCGAAGAAGAAGATCTGACCGACGTGGTAGAGCGCGTCAAGGAACTGCAACAGCAGTGGAAAGAAATTGGCATCACACCACGCGCACCAGACCAGAAGTACTGGCGTCAATTCCGCAGCCAGTGTGATGCCGTATTTGCCCGTCTGGACGAGCAACGTAACGAGCGCAAGGCGGAGCTGAACAACAGGGTCATTGAAGCAGAAGAGCTGGTCAATCAGGCTGCCGCCTTGCCAGCCAGCACCCTGTCGGCTGCTGACGTGCTTGAGCAATTCCAGCAGTACGAGCAACAGTTTGCGGCGATCGAACTGCCACGCTCTGCCCACCAGCGCCTGCGCAAACAGCTGGCTGACATCGCGGCGCAACTGGACGACCGTCAGGTGGCACAATCACAGGCCGAAGAACGTCAACGCTGGCAAGGTTTGCTGGATCGCTTGCAAGCACTGGCAGATCACAATGAAAGCCTCTGGCACGATGCCGATCAACTCCCGGATGGCTACCCGCTCGCCGCGTTTGAGCAACGTTGGCAGCAGGATCAGGATACCCCGGTTGCGATCGATACCGACGCCGCCCGAGACCTGTGTATTCGTATGGAAGTTATCAGCGGACTGGAGTCTCCGGCAGCGGATCAAGGCCGCCGGATGCAACTGCAGGTACAGCGGCTGGCGCAAGCCATGGGCCAAAGTATCGGCCACAGTGACGAACGCCTCGCCCTGGTGCTGGAATGGCTTGCAACACCCGCTGGCACGGCTCAGCAACAGCGCTTTATCCAGGCACTGAAAGCCAGTATTGGCTAGTTGGCTGGCTCCCGGCAACTTTCATCGTACTTCAGAGTCAGTGGCTTGAGCGCCACTCGCGCTGGTGTACGATGAGGCGTTGGCCTTGCCTTGATAGTTATCCCCTCTCCCTCGGCTGCCCTGCCACGATTGCCACCAACCGCTTTGTCCCCTTACTTTGTTCAGCGCCATCCGCTACTGTTCAGGCTGTTCTGCTGAAAACATAATCACAGCACCACTCCAATACACCACCCGGAGAGTACTGCATGGCCGCTTCCCCAATACGCCGCAGCACAACGACTCTAATCCCTGGCCAATCCGGTATTTTTCCCGGTCTGCTGACAGCAACCCTGCGACTGCTACTGATCAGCGGTTGCGCCAACTCAGCACTCGCTGCAGACCCACTCCCGGCCCCACAATCCTTCACCCCCTCGCCATTGGCGGTTATCCATTCCCAGCAAGGAAGTTTTATCCCCGAGGTAATAATCTCAGGCCTGAACCACCCTTGGGCAATGGATTTTATCGATGCCAATACGCTCCTGATCAGTGAACGTTCGGGCCAGCTACGTATCGCCCGCCATACGATTCAGGATGGCCAGCCACAGTATTTGCTCAGCCCGGCCATTGCCGGTGTCCCGGAAGTATCGACCGGGGGACAGGGCGGATTACTCGATGTTGCCTGGCACGATGGCCAGGTCTATTTCAGCTACGCCGAGCCGGGCAACCTGATGACCAACTCGACCGCGGTGATGCGCGCCACCCTGGTTGATGATGGCCATCATCGTTATCACCTGACGCAGCAGACAGTGCTGTTCCGGCAAGCACCCAAGTATGTATCCCGCTCCCACTTCGGTTCACGGCTGACCTTCGATCCACAGGGTTATTTGTATATTACATTGGGGGAACGCTATTTCCCCCGGGATGAAGCGCAGAACCTGGACAACCACCTCGGTAAAATCATTCGCCTGAATGCCGACGGTACAACACCAGCAGACAACCCTTTTGTTGATCAAGCCGGTGTCAGGGCCGAGATCTGGAGTTATGGCCATCGTAATCCGCAAGGTGCGGCGATTAACCCCAACAGCGGCGAATTATGGATACATGAACACGGCCCCAAAGGCGGCGACGAACTCAACCTGATCATGCCAGGCCGTAATTATGGCTGGCCTGTTATTACTTACGGCAAGGAATACGTTGGCGGCAGTATTGGTGAAGGTACCCATAAGGAAGGGATGGAACAGCCGCTGTACTACTGGGTGCCTTCAATCGCACCTTCCGGCATGGCATTTTATAGCGGTGAGGTTTTTCCTGACTGGCAGGGAGATGTCTTTATTGGCTCGCTGAAATTTCGTCAACTGGTCCGGCTGGAGCTGGACGGCAAACAGGTAATCGCAGAAGAGCGTCTGGATATTCCTGGCCTTGACCAACGTATTCGCGACGTCACACAAGGGCCGGATGGTTGGTTGTATCTGATCACTGACGACGATAACGGCAAACTGATCCGCTTGCGGCCGATATCAGAATCATAACCCCCTGAAAACAGCAAAGCGGCAAGGCATCCTGATGCACTTGCCGCTTTATTCGTCCGTCATTGAGTCATAGACGGACTATGTCGTCATGCCATTAGTGCTGGAAGTCTGACATCAAGGCCGGGATACCAGGCAGCATACCTACCATTGCCATCACACTGGTCAGCAGTACAAACATGATCAACGGGATGATCCAGCGGCTCATATGGCTTAATTCCGAGCTACGTTCCTTACAACCGATCAAGCCCAGGTTATCGAGCAGCATGGTCAAAGACCAGCCAAAGGCAGGGTTCACCAGTGATGAAGCAAAAACCACGATCGCAGCGGACTGGGTGGTTTTACCTTCACGGGTCATTTCCATACCGGCTTCCAGCAGTGGAATAAAGACACCCACAATCAAGGCCACACACAGCACCGGCTGCCAGATCGCCAGGTCCATCGGATAACCCCAGATTCCAGCAATGATACAGAACAGGGCCGTTAAAATGGCGCCAGCAGGAATCGGACGCTTGGCAATCGCCGCAGGCACAATATAAGTACCCCACGAAGAAGCAAAGTTGGCACCACCCAACAGGGAGCCGAAGGTTTGTCGGGCAGATGCGCTCATCATGGTGTCATCAATGTTCATCTGCACTTTTTCAGTACGTTGCGGGTAGCTGATTTTCTGGAAGACCTGATGCCCCAGGAAGTCAGGAGACCACATGGCAACCGCCAGAATGGCAAACGGCAAGACCACAATAAAGCTTTCCACGGTTGGCAAACCCAGCATCCAGCCAGTACTTTCACCCCACCAGTACATCGGGTCCATATGTGGCAGACCAGGCGCGGTATGAAATTCAAATGGTGCGCCCAGAGCAAATGCTGCACCACCACCCAGGAAGCAGCTCAGCGGTACCGCCAACCAGCGTTTCTGGAAGTGTTCCAACAAGGCATACAGCAAAATAGTCGCCAGAATCACAATAAAGGCGATATGCGTCATATCAATGGCTTCCGCCCAGGCAAACAGTTTTTTCACCTGCGAGATAGTGCCGATAAAACCCAGATACAACAGCAGGCCACCACACACGCCCTTACTGGTCAGCCGTGCCATCAGGCTCCCCCCTTTACTGATGGCGAGGATCAGACCAAAGGCACCAATCAATAGCCCGAAAGCCATCGGGTGCCCCCCTGCTGCCACAACAATAGGGATTAACGGAATCAAGGGGCCATGGGTACCGGCCAGGTTGGCGGTCGGTAAAATAAAGCCGGAGAACAATAAAATAAAAACAGAAACAATAAGAAGCTCGTAACGAACATTCTCTAGAATAAACGATTCACCCAACCCTAACGGGCCAGCAAACGTGGCGGCAATCGCGGCAACCATAACCACTTTACCAATGGTCGCGGCCATGGCCGGGATCGTATCTTCAAACTCGAAACGATAATCCCGGAAAGGCAAGTTTGGACGCCAGCGTTTGGGCTGCATGATTTGCAACTCATGCTCAAGGTACTCTTCTCGGCTATTAAACTCAGAGCTGGGTTTGTGCAGCTCTTGATAGCTACCAGAAACGGCTTGAGTATCTGTTTTCTGCCCTGCACCTGGTGGACTATTATCTTTATCTTTCGGTGTCGCGGTCATGATTTCTCCAGCAACATAGTTGCTACGCAAAATAAAATACGGTTGGTTAAAGCAAGTGGATGGTGCCGCGTAGAATAGACCAGGAATCTGGAAATTGCGATTAGGCAAATGTAGTGCTTTTATAATTATGGACTTCGCTGTAGACAGGGCTATTGACGCCAATATTCAGCTGCTCCCAGCCCCAAAATGACGCTGTTTCAGCGCTCACAGACCGCCGAACTCCCCCGCCACAAAGACATATCCCTTGAGACAAAAACCTTGAATCCACCCAAAAGAGCCTTTTTTGGCTCAAAATGAAGCCTTTAGCACGCATCAAGACGCCAAACCATTGATTCAAGTCAACTTATTACTCTCTACTGCCTGGATTGCCATATTAGCCCCAATCATCAACCTGCCTGACCGCTGGCAGGGTATAAAAACACCCCTCAAAACAGGGATAGTTCCATATGAGCCAACACTTATAGTCTCCAGACTCATCAATCAAGCCTCAAATCAGGGGCCTCAGAGCCGTTGCAAGCGTGTTGTTGGCTACGCTTTTTGTCACACCTGTCAGTTAGTATTAGCTGGATAAGCAAGAGGGAAAATGATTATCAGCGCCAATTGCGTGGCTAATTGGCGCTATCGTCACAAGAGAGGCGTATGCAGGTATTTTGAGGTTGGCGGCACCGACGCCAGCGGCTTGATTAATTCGCGTGGATTCCGGGGCCAGCCCGGAACGGCGCACCGGCACAGGCACCGGCACCAGCCATGTACGTCCAGTACGTCCAATCGCTCAATATAACCAGAAGCTGATCAGGCGGTATCAGAGACCTTGCGAATAATAAAACGGTACACCCCGTCAAGGTCTTCTTGCAGCAACATCTCCTGCTCCAGAAACCCGCAAAAACGGGTGAAATCCCGCTGCGTCGAGGGGTCGGTTGCCAATATTTCGATACAGTCCCCCAGGGCAGCATCGTTCATCAGGTTATGCAACATCATCACCGGCTCCGGGCAAAACAGGCCGCGGGTGTCCAGTTGATGCTGAATCGGTAAATGTGGGGTAGTGTCTGACGAACTCAAAGGTCTCTCCTGGCAATCAAATCAGTAAATCATGTGATGGGGTCAGCGCTTTTTCTTGGCGCGCTTTTTACGTAAATAGTCCTTGACCGGTGTTTTACGAGTCGGTAACGCCTGTTCAAAGCGTTCCCGAATCGCTTCAACCCTGGCTTCCTTGTCGCGGTGATCACGTTGATGGCGGTGCTTTTCACTGGCAGCAGCAAAATCAACCACAGTCTCACTTGCCATAACGGCTTACCTCCTGACCGGTATATACTTGAATGCTAGCTATAGACTCGTAATTATACCAATGAATCCTTGCCGTCCTGCCTTTCCTGTTGATACCCAGCTCGCCAATATCTCTGCACAACTGGCCGACCACCCCGCCCTGCTGCTGACTGCCGAACCCGGTGCGGGTAAGACCACTCGTGTGCCGCTGGCGCTGATGGATGCGCCCTGGCTGGCCGGGCAACAGATCATCATGCTCGAACCGCGGCGACTGGCAGCCCGTAACGCCGCCGTCTTTATGGCCCGTCAACTGGGCGAGGCTGTCGGTGAGCGGGTCGGTTACCGGGTACGGCTCGACAACAAGGAATCTGCTCGTACCCGTATTGTGATTGTAACAGAGGGCATTCTCACCCGAATGCTGCAGGATGACCCCGAGCTGACCGGCGTTGGTCTGGTTATTTTTGATGAATTCCACGAACGTCACCTGAACAGTGACCTGGCATTGGCACTGGCGCATCAATGCCAGCAGCTGTTACGCCCGGATCTCAAGTTGCTGGTAATGTCAGCCACGCTGGATACCGATGCCTTGTCCCGGCAACTGCAGGCTCCCCTGCTTCATTGCCCGGGCCAGGGGTTTCCTGTCACGCTGGCCTACCGGCCAGCTGCGTCAGCCAACGAATACCTCAGTCATCACGCCAGCCGGGTTATTCATGAAGCCTTACAGCACAGCCATGGCCATCTATTGGTGTTTTTGCCCGGTGTGGCGGATATCCGGCGGCTGCATGATGAGCTGAAGCGACATGACCTGCCAGATAACCACCTTCATATCCTGCCACTTCATGGCCAGCTCAGCGAACAGGAACAAAAGCGGGCTCTGGCGGATGTGCCAGAGGGTCAACGTAAAATATTATTGGCGACCAATATCGCCGAGAGCTCTCTGACCCTGAATGGCGTCACCGGCGTGATCGACAGCGGTCTTGAACGGCGCATGGTATTCAGTCCGGCCAATGGTCTCAGTGAGCTCACCACGCGCGATATCAGCCAGGCTTCAGCCACCCAACGAATGGGCCGTGCCGGGCGACAGCAAGCCGGTTACTGCTACCGGCTGTGGCCGGAAAGTACCCACTCACGGCGGCCACGCCATATTGAAGCCGAGCTATTAACCGCCGATCTGGCACCACTGCTGCTGGAGCTGTTGTTATGGGGAGCCGACGCTGACGACTTGCTCTGGCTTGACCCTCCGCCGCTTGCCGCGCTGAATCAGGCTCGGGCGCTGTTGTGTCGCCTGGGGTACCTGGCCAGTATCGATAGCCAGAGACTGACGGAACACGGACACCAGTGTGCCCGTGTCGGTATCGAACCGCGCTGGGCATCGGCACTGATAACGGCCCATAAACAAGGACAAGCTCGCGACGCGGCCGAGTTAATCGCCCTGCTGCAAGAATGGCCGCACAAACAACGCCGCAGTGATGATGTTGAACGGCTATGGCATGCCAGCCGCTCAACTTCCTTGTGGCAGCAACGCGTGGCCCCGCTGGCCCAGCGCTGGCTCCGGGGCTTGTCTGGCCAGACTACCGCCACCGCAACTACTGCCGCCACCACAATTACCACCGCCACAGCAAGCGCCAGTCATCAGGCCAGTCTGGCACGCTGGGCATTACTGGCATTCCCGGAGCGCCTCGCCCGCTGTCGTAATCAATCGACCGGCCACTCCAGCAAAGCCAACAACAACAAGGCATTACGCTATCTGATGGCCAACGGCACGGGTGCCGAACTATCGCCAGACTCGGATCTGGCCGGTTGCCCCTGGCTGGTGATTCTTGATCTGTCCGGTGCCAGCAGCCACCGGATACGCCTCGCCATTGCCATTGATGAGGCCGAATTGGCAGACCTGCTGAGCGACCACCCTCACTGGCTGTCGCACCACACCGTGGTGCAATGGCAATCCCAGGGCCGTTTGCTGGCAGAAGAGCAACACAAGATCGGTGAACTGATCTGGCGGCGGCGCACCCTGGAGACACTGGGCCCTGAGCAATGGCGTCAGGCCTGGCGGGATTATTTTTGTCCATCGGTCAATTCCGACAGCCGGGTACAGCAGCGGTTGGCCAATCTCAACTGGACAGACGACGCGGTGCAATTACGTCAGCGCTTGCAGTTGTTACACCAGTACCATAGCGGCCATTCCTCCAGCCACTCCCAGAAACAGGGTTCCGCTGCGGGAGATTGGCCGGATGTGTCCGACCAGGGTTTACTGGCGCGCCTGGATGACTGGTTGTTACCGTTTCTGGATAACTGCCGCCATGAACGGCAGCTACAGCAGCTGAATTTGGTGACCTTGCTGACCAGCCTGCTCGACTGGCCGCAACAGCAGCAGCTGGAACAGCTGGCTCCGACACACTGGCGGGTGGCCAGCGGCTCCCGTATTCGTATTGATTACACTGAGACACCGCCGGTATTGGCAGTCAAGTTACAGGAAATGTTTGGTTATCCGCAGCAACCCGCGGTGTTAAACGGCCAAATGGCGTTAAAGATCCATTTGTTGTCACCGGGCCGGAAACCATTACAAGTGACCCAGGACTTACCTCACTTCTGGCGTCATGGCTATGCCGAGGTACGTAAGGAAATGCGTGGCCGCTACCCCAAGCACCCCTGGCCGGAAGATCCACTCAGCGCCGAGGCAACAGCCCTGACCAAAGCAGCCCTGGCCCGGCGCCAGAGCCAATCTTCCTGAACACTTTCCGTCAATGTGTTGCCAGTAACGACTCTACCTTGCTGATCATGCCAGCCGCCGCTGGCGCGCCCAGCACCGCGGCCCGGTTGGCATCGGCCATGGCTGACTGGTATTCCTGCTTGCCAACATAAGCGTTGGCCCGGGCCAGCAGGGCATCCTGCGTCTCCCCGAACCGGTCGATATAATCATCCCAGAGTTCGATCATATCTTGCCAGCGCTGGCGGCGGGCCAGTAAGTTATCCATCAGCACAAACCATTCGGGGCGGGCACTGTCTGCTGCCAAAGCCACACTGGCGTCACTTTCCGAGTTGGCCATCTTGCCCATCTCCATCCAGGTGACGGCTCGTTGATAGCTGGCCACCGCATCGGCCGGATCAAGCATCAATGCCTTGCCAAGAAAGTCCAGCGACTCCTCCAACTGTCCCCGCGTGCGGGCACGAATCCCCAACCCGGTCAGGCTGGTCAGCAACTGCGTGCGGTACCTGTGTATCCCCGGCGATTCCGGATCAATTTCAGTGGCATAAGCCAGCTCCGCGGCGGCATTGCGGTATTGCCGCAAGCTGCCATAAATTTGTGCTCGCCCCAAATAACTGTCGGCATCCGCAGACTCCAGGCGTAATGCCTGGGCAAAGTCATCCAGAGCAGCAGAATAACGTTTCATGGCCATACGGGCTTCCGCCCGATGGCGATAAAAACTGGCGACGTGTCCGTATTTCAGGGCACGAGTAAAACCGGCTTCGGCAGCAGCATACTGCTGACGTCCAAGCTGGGCTTCCGCCAGCAGTGCCTCCACATAACCGGGTAATACCGACAGTGCCGGGTTACTGCTCTGATGCACGATCACACGGTTGGCATAGGCCCGCATTCTGGCCTTGGAACCACCCCAACGCGGAGTCATGAACCCCAATTCGGTACTGGCAACCAACAGGGATGCCGGTATTTCCTCTGCTGCCCGCTGCAAGTAAAGCTGATGCTGCTCGTCATCTCCCAGCGCTACCGCTGCACCAATCAACAGGCTATAGGCCAGACCCGAACGCGGGTTCACCCGCAAGGCAGCATCGATATCCGTCAACGACGCATAAAAATACTTCCGGATAGCCTCGGCCTGTTCATCGGAGCGATGTGTCCGGTTTTGCTCGTAGCTGTCCCAGCCCAATCCGGTCAGGTAAGTAGCACGGGCGAGATAAGGAAATTCCAGATTCGGGTAGGTACGTACCCAGTCGTTAAAATAGTGTTCCAGCCCCGGCTTGCCCATATCAAACACCTGGTAGATTGCCCGGACTTGGGATTCCGTGCTGATATCCTCCGCCAGAATCTGATGGTATTTTTCCAGCCGGGTATTCAGAATCCCGAACTGACGCGCCCGCAGCAGCTTGCGTAAATGCTGGTAGTCACGACTGGAAATACCTTCAAGTGCAGAGACCCCTATGGACGTAGCCTGGGAAGATGACCGGGAAAGCGATTGCTCAGCCGGGTTATGGGTATTACGCCCGGACGGTGCACGATCGGAGAAGTGGCGACGGCCATCGCTGTCGACCCATTGATAGACTTCGGCCACAGCCTGTGACCCTATCAGGCACGACAACAACAGCGCAATCCAGACAAGGTTCATGATGGCTCCCGTATTATTCAGGCTACCGATAGTAATAGAATTTCTGTCAGAAAGGTGTTGGCTTTTTCACATTGGGAAGGATAAGACAGCATTGTCGTATCCGTGCGGGCAGTACGCACCGTGACGATGAACCCCAAGGCAGCGGGCATTGTTATCACCAGTGATAAAAATGCCCGCCCGCCGGGTTAGCCAGCAATACGACTGCCCTCTGGCCACAAACGTACTACAGACGCACTACAGACGTTGCAACAACTCGGATTTTTTATTGGAAAATTCCTGTTCCGACAGAATTCCCATATCTCTCAGGCTGGCCAGTTTTTCCAGTGCCGCAAACACATCATCCCGGTTACCAGTGTTGGTATTCTGGTTATTGTGCTGTGCTGGCGGTTGAGTATTTTGTACTGGCTGGGGTGCTGGCTGTGCCGGCTCTGGCGCTTGACTGATAAACGGGTTATGACCCGACACAATCGGCAAGCTGGTCAGATACACGGTACCGAACTGGCTGCTGAAGGTCAGTGAATTACCACCACCCTGCTGCTGGCTGACACCACCGATCTGGTGCTGTTGGGTATCGTAAACACTCACCTGACCATTGGAGTCGAGTGCCAGACGCTGACAATGGGGGAAAATCGCATAACGGATATTGTTTTGTGAACCGGATGACGACGGGTTACCCAGTTCAGACGGCCACCAGTTTCCAGACTGGAAACCACCTTGGCCCGCTGCCGGCTGTTCAAAGATCATCTGGCCATTACCCAGAATCGAGGCAATTTCACTACACAGATTATTGACGGTGTTTTTCAGGCCATTGTTGAACATATCGCCCACCATGGTCATGCCACCACTCATCCACTGGCCGCCACCGCCCAATTCCGGACAGTTGAATTGAGCCATGGTGCCGTTACCATTGATAACAGCCTGAATCATGCAAATAACCGCGTCACTGGACAGTCCATAGCGGCTGGACAGGTCGTTTACAACACCCTGACCATAGCCTGTTAATTTACTCATAATATCCTCCTGCTGCATGACGTACATTGGTCGCCACAATACAGCATCTATGGCGAGAATGTCCGATATTTACAGAAATTCTGAACATTTTTTAACCAGAACTCAAACATATCGAATAAGTGCCCCAGCGGAGTTTCTTGACAGGAAAATTCCGCTGAAGCAGGAGTGGCCAGCAACGATTACATCCGCCTCACATCCGCTAGGACGCAACCGCTGCTTTGGCGCTGCTGACCCGGTCGAGCAAATAGAACAGCGAGTGATAAGGAATCTCGCCATGCCGGGCCAGACCAATTTCACAGGTACGACTGGTAGACACCCCTTCTTTGCAGTCTTTCACCTGCCTCTTGAGCGGAGCCAGCGCCGAGGCATTCAGTTCCGGCATCATAAAGCCCTTGTCGCCGGCAAAACCACAGCAGGTAATATCTTCCGGTACCACGACTTGGGTTGAGCAATGTCTGGCCAGAGCGATCAGCTCGTTACCCAGGCCTTGCTTGGTGGTGGAACAGGTCACGTGTACTGCCACGGCGTCGTCTACCGGTTCAATGTCCAGCTGCGGCACCAGGTACTGATTGGCAAAGTTTACCGGGTCCAGTAACTGGATACGTTCATCAAGCTGCTGACTCATACGGAAAACACAAGGGCTGGTATCGATCAGTACCGGTATACGGCCGTTGTCGCTGATGGTCAATAAGGCCTGATTCAGCTGATCACGCATGGCATCGGCCTGCTCGAACATGCCTTTGCTTTCCAGCGGCATGCCACAACAGAATGATTGCTGGTCTGGCAACTGGGTCAGGGTCACGCCTGCCTTTGCTGCCAGCGCCAACGTGACTTGCTGCAAGCTGCGCTGGTCCTGATCCTGCTTCGCCGGGCCCATATTCCGGCTGGCGCAACTGGGGAAATACACCAGGTCGGCATCTGCCACTGCCGGTGCAATGGGTTTGGCACTGTGGCTGGCTTGTGGCATGGCATCGTGCCATAGCGGCAAGGCTTTCATGCTCACAGCAGAGGCCACCTTGCTGACGCTCGCCAGTGCCTTGTCGCCGATCACACCACGGGTAATATCCACCAGTTTGAGGCCAGTACGGGTGGTATTGGCGATGGTGTCAAAATGCCCGGCCACCCAGTTGGCCCGACCTTGATAACGCTGATTCCGTTCACTGCGCAAATAGCGACTCAGGTCACCGGTATTGATATCTACCGGGCAGGCCAGACTGCACAGGCCATCGGCGGCACAGGTATCTATACCTTGATACTGGTACTCTGCCTGCACTTCGCGGAAACGGGGATCGCTGCTGATATCATGCCCGGCACGATCCAGACGGCTCAGCTCGCGCATCACCACAATACGCTGCCGTGGGGTCAGGGTCAGGTTTTTGGATGGGCACACCGGCTCACAGAAACCACATTCGATGCATTTGTCGATCAGGTCATGGGCTTCCGGGATCGGTTTCAGGTCTTCAATATGGGCACGCAGGTTGCGGGTCAGGATTACCCCTGGATTCAAGCGCATGTCCGGGTCCAGGGCGTGTTTGATTTGCCACATCAGGTCATACGCTTGTGCCCCCCACTCCAGCTCCACAAACGGGGCCATATTCCGCCCGGTGCCGTGCTCGGCTTTGAGCGAGCCATCGTAACGCCCGACCACCAGCACGCACACTTCATCCATAAAGTCCGCATAACGCTGGATTTCTGCCGGATCGGTAAAGTTCTGGGTAAAAACAAAGTGCAGGTTACCCGCCAGGGCGTGACCAAAAATAATGGCTTCATCGTAGTGGTATTTCTTGAACAGGCTCTGCAGTTCCAGTACCGCCGGAGCCAGGGATTCAACCGGAAAGGCGACATCCTCAATAATCACCGTGGTGCCTTTTTCACGCATGGCACCCACCGCCGGGAACATGCCTTTACGGATATTCCAGTACAGCTGACACGTGGCCGGGTCGGTGGTAAAGGCTTTACCGTGCAGGGTATCGAAGTCGGACAACGCGGCCAGCACATCGGCCAGCTTATGCTCCAGCTCATGTTCGGTGGTGGCACGTACTTCGACCAGCAGTGCGGCAACGTCATCACTCAGGGAAGCCATATAGTCCGGCATGCCGGGTTTGTCCTGTACGGAGCGTAACCCGGCCCGGTCAATCAATTCGACGGCAGCCACTGGGCTGGTAGCCAACGCCGTCACCGCATGGCTGGTTTTTTCGATATCGGCAAACATCAGCAAGGCGGAGGCTTTGTGCGCGTGTTCTTCCACGGTGCGATAAACCACTTCCG
Organism: Oceanobacter sp. 5_MG-2023; assembly: GCF_030548165.1. Taxonomy (NCBI): domain Bacteria; kingdom Pseudomonadati; phylum Pseudomonadota; class Gammaproteobacteria; order Oceanospirillales; family Oceanospirillaceae; genus Oceanobacter; species Oceanobacter sp. 5_MG-2023. The sequence continues at coordinate 33,621 of NZ_JAUORS010000020.1, forward strand.
AAACAAAACCAAGCGTCCCTTCCGACCCCACCATCAGATGCATCAGGATATCGATGGGATCGTGGTAATCAACCAGGGCATTCAGGCTGTAGCCGGTGGTGTTCTTGATCGAAAATTTCTTTTGAATACGGGCTTTTAACTCAGCGTTACTGCTCACCTGTTGATGCAGCGATACCAGTGCTTCGATCAGCTCGGGCTTGTTGGCCATAAAAGCCGTGCGAGACTCCGGGTCCGCGGTATCCAGCACCGTGCCATCAGCCAGGACCAGGCGCATGGATTCAATGGTTTGATAGGTATTCTGCGCCGTGCCACAACACATACCGGATGCGTTGTTGGCCACAATACCGCCGATTTTACAGGCATTGATGGAGGCAGGATCAGGGCCAATCTTACGCTGGAACGGGGCCAACTTACGGTTGGCATGGGCACCGATCACTCCGGGCTGTACCCGCAACTTGCCCCCTTCTTCCAGTACTTCCATGCCGTTCCAGGTGGGGGCCAGGCGTACCAGAATACCGTCAGTAACGGCCTGACCAGACAAACTGGTACCCGCCGCCCGGAAGGTCACATGCACCTTGTGTTTCCCGGCCAGCAACAACAGGTCGATGACTTCCTGCTCGGTTTCGACCATTACCACGGCCTGCGGTATCAGGCGATAAAAACTGGCGTCAGTACCCAGTGCCAACGTACGTAACGGATCGGTGACGATCCGTTCAACATTGATAATGTGAGCCAGATCGCTCAGAAACAGACTGTATTCGGGTTTCATAAAGTGTCCTTCGAGCTGGCGCACGGGCACCAGCCACATCAAATTCAAGAGGAAAAACCGCTCAGGCGCCGGTACTGTCATCCAGCAGCAAGACCACCAGTTGTTTTGGGCCATGAGCGCCATAGGCCAGTGTTTGCTGGATATCCGCCGTTTTGCTTGGCCCTGATATCAGCAACCAATTGGTCGGCAGTTTCCCTTGCCAGCGTGGCTGTTCGATCAATGCAGAAAAATTGGCCACCAGAGTACTCTGCCGTACCAGTACAAGACTTAATGGTGGCACCAGCGAGACGGTCCGTGGTTCTTCCGGGCCAGTCGCCAGCACCAGTGAACCGGTTTCTGCCAGGGCGGCGCTGGCGCGACTGAATCCGGCATCCAGCTGTTCAAACAGCTGCTGGCGCATGCCGCTGTCGGCAGGAGCAGCAACCGCGTCGTCAAACAATTGCACAAACAGCGTTGCAACACGGCTTGTCAACTCGTCTGCCAGTTCACGATTGGCCGGGCTGTTGCCCAGACACAAGGATGTCACCTGCTGCTGTTGCAGTACCTCGGCCAGCTGTTGCTGCCAGTCGTCTTCGCTACAGGGCACCACATCGGCGTGATTACTTTCCAGCAGTTCAATAAAACGGCTGCGCCATGCTGCTTTGTCCAGCCGTGGCATGGGTGGTAAATCGGTGCGACTGGCAGCGCTTGCCTGATTGGCCTGACCCTGACGCAGGCGGGCAAGAATGGTATTTCTGGAAGACATCAGTGTTGCTCCTCTGAAGTAACTACCGATGGAATGTCGGCCGCTCGGGCCAACTCGTGCAAACTCCGGGCGGCCGGTTTGGGCATCGACCGGGTATTGGTCCAGGGAGCCAGCTTACCGGGCATCAGGCCACGGCCACGGGTCATTACCCGGGTGCTGCTGCGGTATAAAAACGGCACCTTGTGTACCAGACTCCAGCCTTGCCAGATCAGGCTTTCGCCCAGTGAACGCTGACTGCCGGTCCCATTAACATGGGGTTGACCATTTTGCTGGGTGGCTACCGGAGCAACCGCTTCAGCACGCAAGTTACGAATCAGGTCCGGCAACGGAATACGCACCGGACAGGCTTCACCACAGGCACCGTTCAGCGAGCAGGCATTGATCATATCGCCATTGGCGGCCAGGCCTCCGGCAGAACCCAGCTGTGGCGTGACCACCTGACCAATCGGCCCCGGGTATGTCGAGCCATAGGCATGGCCACCGACGCGGGCATACACCGGACAATGGTTCATACAGGCACCACAACGAATACACTGTAACGTTGGTTGCAAATTCGGGTGGTTAAACATTTTCGAACGGCCGTTATCCACCAGTACCAGATGCACCTGTTCCGGGCCATCCAGCTCACCCTTTTGACGAGGGCCGGAAATCATATTGACGTAGGTGGTAATCAGCTGGCCAGTGGCGGAACGGGGTAACAGTGTCAGCAGTTCGGGGACATCACTCAGCCCCTGCACCACTTTTTCGATACCGGTCACGGCAATATGTAACGGCGGTGCGGTGGTACACATACGGCCGTTGCCTTCGTTTTCAACCAGCAGCAGGGTGCCGGTTTCTGCGATGGCCATATTGACGCCGGAAATCCCGGCATCAGCCCGCTGGAATTTCTGCCGCAGAATGGCCCTGGCATTACCGATCAGATCATCCACGTCTTCACTGTATGGCACTGCCTCGCCATCGGGTGTGGTGGCTCGGGTGTGCATCAAGCGGGCAATTTGCTGTTTGTTTTTGTGAATCACTGGCATCACGATATGGGACGGTGCTTCATGGGCCAGCTGCACCAGATACTCGCCCATATCACTTTCCAGACATTCAATACCGCGGGCTTCGAGGTAATGGTTCAGTTCAATTTCTTCACTGACCATCGATTTGCCTTTTACCACGGTACGCGCCTGATTGGCGTCCAGGATGCCGTGAATAATACGGTTGGCTTCGTCCGCAGTCTCGGCCCAGTGCACCTGGATACCATTGGCCACCAGGTTGGTTTCCAGCTGCTCCAGCAAGTCGGGCAAGTTGGCCAGACTGCGTTGACGTGCGGCTTCACCACGGTCTCGCAGTGCTTCCAGTTCCTGATCGTCCGGGAAGACGCTTTTGCGTTTTCCCATCAGAAAATCGCTGGCGCCCCGGAAACTGGCCCGCAAGGTATCGTTTTCCAGCGACATTTTTGCCCGCGCCTTGAAGTGCCGGGACTGCATATCGGCAAAGTCGTGATCTTCCTGGTCAACGATCGTTGTCAGTTCAATAAACGATGGGGTTGAAGTGGGTGTACTCATGACGGGTCTCCACTGGTTGCAGCGGCGTAACCGGTCAGGGCTTCTTTTACCAGCGTCGCCAGATGTTGTGTGGGTATTGAGCGGGCTTTCCCCTGCTCTGCCAGTCGGTCCAGTGTGCCGCCGATATTCATCATGCAACCACAGTCGGCACTGGTAATCACATCCGCGCCGGTGGCGTCCATGGCCAGCGCTTTGTCTTCCGCCATGGCGGCCGAAATATCGGCCTGCTTAACGGCAAAGGTACCACCAAAACCACAGCATTCCGTCACCCGCTCTGGCTCCACCACGGTCACTCCGGGCAGGCAGGTGGCCAGCGCCATATGTTGTGCCGCAACCCCCATTCCGCGGCGCGAAGAACAGGAGGTATGCAAGGCCACTGTCCGGGTCGGCTGGTCGGCTGAAGGCGGTTGGGCGATGCTCAGGATCTCGTTATCCAGCCCCAGGACATTGATCATAAATTCACTGAACTCATACGTTCGGGCAGCCAGCGCCCTGGCCTGGGCTTCTTCAGGGTGTCCGGCAAACAGGTCTGGATATTCCAGGTGCACCATACCCGCACAGGACCCCATCATCACCACCACCGGGATATCGGCCTCAAACGCCGCCAGTTGTTGACGAGCCACGGCACGGGCTTCGTCTTCGTAGCCCGAATTCCAGGCGGGCTGGCCGCAGCAGGTTTGGCCTTGAGGAAAAACGACCTCAACGCCCAGTTGGCGCAGCACCGTAATGGCATCCATTCCGGCGTGCGGAAAAAAGCTGTCAACGAGGCAGGTACCCATCAAATAAACCTGCGTCGGCTTGGCCGGGCAGGTTCTCTGTATGGGTGAAGAAGTAATGGTCATAACGACTCCACGGTAGCGGTTTGTACAAAGGTATTTGTACAGGTGTCTTGCAGTTTTTATTGTTCTTGGTTAAATTGGTCTTACCAATTACCCAAATGTTATTGCGTAAGTTACCGCATATCACTTGGGCTGGTCAATGTATGAGCTGGCCAAGGAGTGCCCGGAATGCGCCTCATCCATCGATTGGCCCGAATTCCAACAGGAGTCCTGATGACCCCGAGCCGTATCAAAAGCCAGAAAATTTCCGATATGATTGCTGCCGAACTCGAAGGCATGATTATTGAAGGCAGTCTGGAGCCAGGGAAAAAGATGCCGACAGAGCGGGAGCTGGCTGCCCGTTTTGAGGTTTCCCGCCCTTCTGTGCGAGAAGCTCTCAACAAACTGGATACCAAGGGGCTGGTTACTCGTCGCCAGGGTGGCGGTACCTATGTGGCCGATAGTATCGGCCGGTCGCTGTCCGACCCCTTGCTGGAGCTGTTCCAGAGCCACCCGGAATTCAATTACGACCTGCTCGAATATCGTCACGCCCTGGAAGAAGTCGCCGCCCATTACGCCGCGCTGCGAGCCACGGAGTCGGATCACGCGATTATCAACCGCCGCTATCAGGAATGGCTCGATGGTCATAATGCCCGCCTGGGAGCCAAAGCCGAAGCGGAGCTCGACTGGCGTTTTCATTTATCCATTGCCGAAGCATCACATAATGCGGTGCTACTACATTCGATGCGGGCATTACTCAGCCTGTTCAAACAGACCATTGCTGCCAACCTGACCTACTTGTATACCGAGGAAGGCCGCCGCGATGCCATTCGTTTGCAGCACGAGGCCCTGAAAGATGCGGTGATTAACCGCAATGAAGATTGCGCCCGTCAGGCGGTCAATAGCCACCTGGTATTTGTGGAAGAGGCGTTGCAGCAAAGCAGTCGTTTTGAAAGCCATGCCCAACGCTCGCTGCGGCGTTTTTCCATGATTCGTTAACCGCAATACAGCCCGGCTCGGATAGTCAGACAGGTTTCACCAACGCCAGTATCCGCGCCACCAGCTCTGGCAGCTTGAATGGCTTGCTCAAGTAAGCGTCCATCCCGGCATCCAGACTGATACGTTCATCCTGTGCCGAGGCATTGGCCGACAAGCCAATCACGGGTGTCCGGACCTGGTATTTCTCACGCAATAACCGGGTCGCTTCCAAGCCCCCCAACACTGGCATTTGAATATCCATTAGCACCACATCGATAGCATCTGAACCATCCAGCAGCATATCAATGGCTTCCTGCCCATCGCTGGCACACGTCATCGACGCACCGCGGCGACGTAACATTTCGCAGGCCAGCTTGCGATTGACCACGTTGTCATCAACCACCAGAACGTGAATCCCGTGCAGCAGCAAATGCTCCGGTACCGCCGGGCCTTCATCTTCTTCGTGACGGACCTGGGCATTGGACAACCCCGGTGCAGCCGACGCTGATGACTCTGCGGGTTCACTCGGCAAGGCCAGTGTCAGCGACACCCCAAACTCACTGCCTTTCCCTTCATCACTACTCACCAGCAATTCACCGTGCATGGCTTCAACCAGCGCCCGGGTAATACTCAGGCCCAAACCAGTGCCTCCATAATGGCGCGTGTCTGAGCCATCCACTTGCTGGAACTGCTCAAAAATAAGGGCCAGCTTATCCGCCGGGATACCACGTCCGGTATCCGTCACCAAAAGCCGGAGGCGCACTTCGTCGGCGCTACAGCGGATCAATTGCACTGCCAGTGTTATCGTCCCGGTAGCGGTAAATTTTGCGGCGTTACTGGCAAAATTCATCAATACCTGGGTCAGCCTCAGTTCATCCCCACAAACTTGCTCCGGCACGCCTTCATCGATACTCAACAACACTCTGACCGGCTTCTCGCTCACCAGCGCTTTCAGACTCCCCAGCACGGAATCCATCATCGGCCGCAACAGAAAGGGTTTCGATTCTATTTCGACACCCACGGCCTGGATTCTGGAAAAATCGAGAATATCATTAACCAACGCCAATAAATGCCGCGATGAGGTCAGCGTCTGGTTAGCGTAACGATGCACATCGGAATCGTTGGTACACGCATCGATCAGTGTGGTGAAACCAAGAATGGCATTTAACGGGGTGCGTAGCTCATGGCTCATATTGGCCAGAAATTCAGACTTGGCCTGGTTGGCGACTTCGGCTTCCGACAAGGCCACTTCACCCTGAGCACACGCTTCTTGTAATTCCGCAGTGGCGACCGCCACTTCACGCTTGAGCTCCTCGGGCTTGTGCATCAAATCCCAGAGCAGCCAACTTAAAAAGGGTGCAACAAGGAAAAACACCAGCCACAAGATGATTCGTTGCATCGGCAAGTGGTGGTAGCCCTCGGCCCGGCTGGCACCGATTTGCCAGGAACCGCCTGGCAATAACACCGTCGCCAGTACCGGATCACGCTCAAAAACATCAGGGTCGCCAAAAAAGACATCGCCGTCAGCTCCCAATCCATCCTTGCCGCGCACGGCAAAATCCAGCCAGTATTCCTGCTTCGATAAACCGGCATCCAGCAGCAGCTGATCAATATCAAGCAGAATCGTCGAGAAGCCCCAGAAAGAATCGTCGCTACCGTCGGATAAAAAAATCGGCATACGGGCAATAATTGCCTTTCTTCCGGTTAACAAGGGAGATGGCCCGGCAATAATATAACGACGCTCATTGATGCCCTGTTTGATCAGCGGGCTACGGATCGGATCTTTCATCAGGTCGTAACCCAGCGCCTTGCCGTGGTCGTTTTTATTGGTCATGTAAGTAATGACACCATTGGGTGCCAACTGCAAACTCATCACACTGTCAGCCGCCCGTTGGCTGTTGAGCGCAAAAATCTCAAACTCGCGTTCGGTAAAATTCGGCCGCACATGCACAAAAGCCATTAGCCCGTAAGCCAGTTGTAAATGCTGGTTAACCACCGCAGATAATCGGCTGCTTACCTCGCTGACACGAGTCTTGGCTATAATGGTCTCGGATGCCTGTTGCTCTGCGATAAGTAACCGGTCCATATACAGAAAGACCAGACCCAAGCCGATTAATAGCGAAACAGGGAGAAGAAGATACTTGCGCATGGCGCTCCGGGAAATAACGAAACCAGTCTATCCTACCCGTTAAGACTAGCGCACTAAACACAATTTGCAGCCATTCCCAACAACAAGGCTATCACGGCACTATTGTGAGCTATTAAGAGATCCCAACGCGCCAGGGGTTTTACCCTGTCTTCTCTTGACTGTCGGGTTTATTACGCAATGGCAAATGATAATAGACGGGATGTTTGGAACAGGAAGCCCTCCACCACTCCAGAACAGGGCATGAAAGGTAACAGGCTGGTGTTTATTGGCCAGACAAGGGGATGCACGATGACGATACAGCCTTTCATCAGAAAGAATTGTCATCTAGCGTCATTGGCATTGATTATGATCTGAGACAGCATCTGCAGAATATAGACACCAGAATTCCTGGTTCGGGTAGCCCAGCCACAAAGGCGGGTTAAAGGCGGGTTAAAGGCGGGCTATAGCAGTGATCTGGCAACAACTCCTCAGAACACTGCTTTAAAAGCACTTCTCCACTACGATCAGCTTTTCCGCAGCAGCGAAAAGCCGGCTTTGATTTCCTCTAATGTCAGGAAGCCATCGCCATCTTTATCCATTTCATCAAAATTCTTGGCCAGGCGAGGAGCCTCTTCGGCCTCCGCTTTGGAAATAACGCCATCTGAATCAGTATCAAGGGCAGCAAAACGTTTCTGCTGGCGGCTTTGATTGCCATATGTTCCCTCATCAGCAAACGCCACACTACCTGTAGCGCACAACACCAGCATAATAACCGTCACATCCTTCATCAGAAGCTTTCTCCAATACGCTGTCAATGAGCCTTTATTTTACCAATCCAGTTGTCATCCGATGTCAGGAAATGAAACAAATAGTGGAAAACGGCCAGCATCTGAATGGCTCATTACGATAAGAAAGGCATAAAAAAACCGGCCAGGTGGCCGGTAAACAGACAGTCCACAGCAAGCGTAACACCGCTGGAACCTGACAGAGCCAACCCCCAAATGATTGGCTCTTCGAAACAAACCGGCCAAGGACCGGCTTGCTTCCACTTCACACGCGAGGTGAAGAATTTACAGCAGAACCCGACGGATATCCGCAATCATTGCCACCAGAGTGGTGAAGAAACGACCACAGTCCGCACCGTTAATGGCACGGTGATCGTACGACACCGCCAGCGGCAGCATATTACGTGGCACAAATTCCTGGCCGTTCCAGACCGGTTTCATCTGCGCCTTGGAAACCCCAAGAATCGCTACTTCCGGTGCATTCACAATCGGAGTGAAGGCTGTTCCACCCATGGCACCCAGACTGGAGATAGTGAAGCAGCCACCTTGCATATCGCGAGGTTTCAACTTGCCATCCCGAGCAGCCTTGATCAGTTCGTTGGCTTCTTTGGCAATCTGGTAGATGCCTTTTTTATCGGCATCACGCAGTACCGGTACCATCAGACCATTCGGGGTATCGCAGGCAATACCAATGTGTACATAGTTCTTGTGAACCATGTGCTCACCGTCATGATGCAATGATACGTTAAAGCTTGGCTCTGCCCGTAATGCCATTGCCACGGCCTTGATCAGGAATGGCATCGGCGTCAGTTTGATACCGGCCTTCTCGGCTTCCGCTTTCATCGACTTGCGGAATGCTTCCAGGTCGGTGATATCGGCTTCATCAAACTGGGTTACGTGCGGTACGTTCAACCAGGCACGCGACATATTGGCCGCCGTCACCTTCTTGATCTTGCTCAACTTGACCATGTCGATATCGCCAAACTGGCTGAAATCAACCGCCGGGATCGCAGGGATACCCGCGCCACCAGTCACCGCTTTGGCAGCTGGTGCCTGTTCCGTACGCTGCAAGGCGTTCTTGACGTAGCTGCGGATATCGTCCTTGGTGATACGGCCACGAATACCGGTGCCTTTCACCTTGGTCAGATCAACACCCAACTGGCGCGCCAGGCGACGGGACGAAGGACCAGCGTAAATGTCGTTGGAGACTGTCTCTTCCTCAACCGCAACCGCACCGTTTTCCGAAACCGGTGACACTGCTGGAGCAGCCACTGGCGCAACAGGTGCCGCAGTCACAGGGGCCGGTGCTGCTGGAGCCGGTGCCACAGCAGCCGGAGTCACAGCCTCAGAGGCCGCCGCAGGTTTGAAGACAGCATACAGATCGCCTTCACTGACGGTATCGCCTTCTTTCACCTTGAAGCCGACCAGAATGCCATCTTCCGGAGCCGGTACATCCATGGACGCCTTGTCGGTTTCCAGCACAATCAGTGAATCTTCTGCACTCACTGCGGTACCCGGAGCGACACACAGTTCGATCACGGTTACACCGTCAGCGCCACCCAGATCCGGCAAGGCCAGTTCTATTTCAGCGGCTGGTGCCGCAGGCGCTGCGACCGGTGCAACAGCAGCGACTGGCGCACTGGCAGCAGGCTCAGCTACGGCGGTGGATGCCGGGGCAGCAGCACCCGCGACTTCCATCACGGCGTACACGTCCCCTTCCTTGACCTTGTCATCTACCGAGACCTTGAACTCAATAATCTTGCCCGCTTCCGGAGCCGGTACGTCCATGGACGCCTTGTCGGTTTCCAGCACCAGCAGCGAGTCCTCAGCCGCCACCTCAGTATCCGGCTCAACACACAGTTCAATCAGGGTTACTTCATCAGCACCACCGAGGTCAGGGATGGTCAATTCAATCCGCTGACTGGCAGTGCTTGCTGCCGCTGTGGAGACAGCAGCAGGTGCCGCTGCTGGCTCAGCAATGGCGGCAGGAGCTGCCGGGGCTTCAGCGGGCGCGCTTTCCACAGCCGCGGTTTCCAGTACCAGAATCGCGTCGCCTTCATTGATCTTGTCACCAACGCTCACCAACAGTTCAACCACGGTGCCCGCTTGTGGACAAGGCACTTCCATTGACGCTTTGTCGGTTTCCAGTACGATCAGATCCTGGTCGACGGTGACGGTATCACCAATCGCTACGGAAATTTCAATAACATCTACGTTTTCAGCACCACCGATATCAGGTACTGCTACAGTCACTTTGCTCATGTGTCAGCCTCCTGTTAAACCGTGGTTGGGTCAGCTTTGTTTTCATCAATACCCATCTTGGCGCGGACTTTTGGCAACTCGGCAGCATCAAACTTGCCTTGTTTTGCCAATTCTGTCAGTGCTGCCAGAACAACGAAGCTACGGTCCACTTCAAAGAAGTGACGCAGTTTCTTACGGGTGTCAGAGCGACCGAAACCATCGGTTCCCAGTACTTTGTAGCTTGTGGGTATGTATCCGCGCAATTGCTCGCCATAGGTCTTGATGTAATCCGTGGCAAGAATAACCGGGCCATCTGTCTCAGCCAGCTGTTGGGTAATGTAAGGTACCCGTGCTTCTTTCTCGGAGTTGATCATGTTGTAGCGTTCACAGGCCTGACCATCACGGGTCAGCTCGTTCACACTGGTCACACTCCAGATATCGGATTCAACACCAAAGTCTTCACGCAGAATGTCAGCCGCGGCTTCCACTTCACGCAAGATGGTACCGGACCCCATCAGCTGAACCCGGGCAGCGTCGGATTTTTTACCTTCTTTCAGCTTGTACATGCCTTTGATAATGCCTTCCTCGGCACCAACAGGCATTGCCGGATGAACGTAGTTTTCGTTCATGGCGGTGATGTAGTAGAAGCAGTTTTCCTTGTCTTCGTACATGCGTTTCATGCCGTCCTGGATAATAACGGCCATTTCAAAGCTGTAGGTAGGATCATAGGATTTGCAGTTGGGAATGGTATGGGCCATCAGATGGCTGTGACCATCCTGGTGCTGCAGACCTTCACCGTTCAGCGTGGTACGACCAGCGGTGGCACCAATCAGGAAACCACGAGCCTGGATATCGCCCGCCAACCAGGCCAGATCCCCAATACGCTGGAAGCCGAACATGGAGTAGAACACGTAGAACGGCACCATGGCGCAGTTGCTGTTGCTGTACGCAGTTGCCAGCGCGACCCAGGCAGACATGGCACCGGCTTCGTTGATGCCTTCCTCCATGATCTGGCCTTTCTTGTCTTCTTTGTAGTACATGATCTGGTTGGAATCGTGAGGCGTGTATTTCTGCCCGGCTGAGGAGTAAATACCCAGCTGGCGGAACATGCCTTCCATACCAAAGGTACGCGCTTCATCCGGCACAATCGGTACGATACGCTTGCCGACTTCCTTGTCTTTCACCAGCTGCGACAGTACCCGCACAAACGCCATGGTGGACGATTGTTCACGTTCACCAGAGCCAGTCAGCTGACCCTTGAAGGCTTCCAGCGGTGGTACTTTCAAAGCATCAAAATCGACGCGGCGTGACGGTACAACACCGTTGAGCTTGTCGCGACGTTCTTTCATGTATTTCATTTCAGGGCTGTCTGGTGCTGGACGGTAATAAGGTACCTTGGTCAGCTCATCATCAGACAACGGAATACCGAAACGATCACGGAATTGCTTCAGCGAGTCCTTATCGAGTTTCTTCACTGAGTGCGTCGGGTTGGCGGCTTCGCCGGCATCCCCCAAACCATAACCCTTGACGGTTTGAGCCAGAATCACCGTCGGTGATCCTTTGTTGGCCATGGCTTCTGCGTAAGCGGCATACACCTTGAACGGATCATGTCCACCACGGTTCAGCTTGAATATGTCTTCATCAGACATGTCCGAAACCAGTTCCAGCAGCTCAGGATATTTGCCAAAGAAATGCTTGCGGGTATAAGCGCCGCCGTTGGCTTTATAATTCTGCAATTCGCCGTCACAGACTTCATCCATGCGTTTTTGCAGCAGGCCAGTCTTGTCTTTTTCCAGCAGAACGTCCCAATGACGTCCCCACACCACCTTGATGGTATTCCAGCCAGCGCCACGGAAAACGCCTTCCAGCTCTTGCATGATTTTACCGTTACCGCGCACCGGTCCATCCAGGCGCTGCAGGTTACAGTTGATCACGAATACCAGGTTTTCCAGTTGTTCACGGCCCGCCAGTGAGATCGCACCCAGTGTTTCCGGCTCGTCACACTCGCCATCCCCCAGGAATGCCCATACCTTACGATCACCACGGGAAACCAGATCACGGGCAGACAGGTAACGCATGACGTGCGCCTGATAAATCGCCTGAATCGGGCCAAGACCCATGGAAACCGTCGGGAACTGCCAGTAATCCGGCATCAGCCAGGGGTGTGGATAGGAGGACAGGCCTTCACCGTCGACTTCGCGGCGGAAGTTATCCAGCTGTTGTTCATCCAGACGCCCTTCCAGGTAGGAACGGGCGTAAATACCAGGGGATGAGTGACCCTGGAAGTAGATCAGATCACCCAGATGGCCGTCATCGTTGCCACGGAAGAAATAGTTGAAACCGATGTCATACAAGGTGGCAGCTGAGGAGAACGAGGCAATATGACCACCGAGGCCTTCATCGTTGTCGTTGGCACGCATTACCATGGCCAGGGCATTCCAGCGAACCAGCGAACGGATGCGGCGTTCCATAAACAGGTCGCCCGGCATACGGCGTTCTTTATCAACCGGAATGGTGTTGCGATACGGTGTGGTGATCGCTGCTGGCAAGGTGACACCTTTCGCCAAAGCGTGGTCAAACATGGCCTTCAGCAGGAAAGCCGCGCGCTCGGGGCCAGCATGGCGAATGGTAGCGTGGAGTGAGTCGAGCCATTCTTGTGTTTCGTAGATATCGACATCTTGTGTCATACGGAACTCCCATCTTCTTATTCATGCGCCCGGATCAGGCGCGGGTGACGGCCTTGTGAGCCTGGCAGCCCCTAAAATCTGGTCTTGTCTACTGTCTCTTTATACGTATTTGAACGTATGGGCAAGTGACGACAACGGACGCTGTTTTACAGGCTGAAAATTCTTGGTCTCTGGTCGTAATACCCAGTCAGTCTAGAGTACCAATCCCAAGTGACGGGCGACAGTCTGCCGTGTCACAAACAAGAAAACAACGCCTTCTCGTAATTTTTTTACAAAAAGGGTTGTTTATTTCAATCCTGGATAAGTCGACATCAAAAAACAAAATACAGCTCTAAATAGCCCATGATCACTGAACTATAAGCATGGAAAATGACGATAATCACCCAAAACTATAGGTGATTTTGATACCAGAATCGATTTCAGAATAATATTTCAGGCACGTTTCAACTAACTACTGGTAAATAATTTACCGCGCACTTTTTTACGGAACTCGCCGGGTGTTTGTCCCTGCAGGCGACGAAAGATCCTGATAAAGTAACTGCTGTCACCAAATCCCAACTCCTGGGCGATATCCGCTACCGATAAATTGCTGTGCTGCAACAATTCCCTCGCCGCCTGGCAGCGAATGGCTTGCTGGTACACCAGCGGTGTCACCCCCACGACCTGTTTGAAGCGGCGCATGAATTGCCGTTCACTCAAACCGGCCTTGTCTGCGAGCTGGGCCAATGAAAAAGGTTCCCGCAAGTACTGACGCATCCAGCCCTGAACCAGCGCAATACTTTCATCAGCATGATGGGAGTCTTCCCCGTCAGAGTACACCCGGTTTTCAAACGGCTGCCGTACCTCCGGTGAAAACTGCTGCTCAATCTGTAACGCCATATCCCGCCCCCAGGTCTGACCGATAAAATGAATCACCATGTCTGCCCCGGAGTTAACGCTGGCAGCGCAATAAATACGCCCGGCCTGAGTCAACAAATGCTGTCGTTGCAACAAAACGTCTGGGTAATCAGCCGCAAAACGATCCTGATAATGCCAATGGGTGGTGGCTGGCTTGCCATCAAGGATGCCACTGGCAGCCAGCAGACAAACCCCGGTGCCAACGGAAATCACACTGGCCCCCTGTCGGTATTGCTCAGCAATCCAGCGAATCACACTGCCGTGTGTCTGCAAGACACGTCGCGGATTGCGCCACAGGGCGGGCACCACCACCAGACTGGTTGATTCAATATCCGCCAGCGCCCGGTCCGGGCAAAGCTTGAGTCCTCCCAGACTCACCACATCGCCCGGCCTGGCAACTCCGGTCTCAATATGGAAGCTGACATTACCCTGACGAGCGACCTGCAAACGGGCGCGTACGGCCTCCAGCATCTCAATCGGAATGGCAATACTGGAGGCCAACATCTGATCAACCAGCAGTACCGTCACATGTTGCAACAAAGTGTCTCCCCCATATCATTGAAAATGGCATTATTGTTTTATCTTTTGTCTATATTAATCTACTTGATCGAATTTCTATCCCCTTAAGATAGGGAAAATTTTCCAGGGGTCTCAACTATGAAAAATCTGGCAGTCATCACCGGCTTTGGCGGCATCAACGCCGCAGGCCGCAGTTCAGGCCACCACGCATTCCGTCGTATGATCTTTGAATCATTGACAGGGGCCAAACGCGAACAAACCCTCACCAGCCTCGCCAGCCTGATGGCCACCAGCGATGAGCACACTATTCTGAACGGCACACTGGTTCGCGAATGGGACAACGTGTCATGGGATGCCAAGGCCGTGCCCTTCCACAAACCATTTAAAGATGAAGAAGGCAACCCCTGCTGGCGTCTGACGCACAAACGCTTACCGGTACAAAGTGCCGGGCAACTGCCACTGGGTTTTGACCCGGCCACTCTGTACCGCTCATTACACCACCCCCGGGGCTTGCAAATGGCGGTCTATGGCGCATCCGATGCACTGGGATCGCTGGGCATTGAATGGGAAACCCTGTGCCAACAGGTAGGCCCTGATGAGATTGCTGTTTACGCCGGTTCTTCCATGGGCCAGCCTGATGCGACCGGCAACGGCGGCATGATGCAAGCGGCATTACTGGGCAAGCGCACGTCATCCAAGCAATGCGCCATGAGCATGAGCCAGATGCCCGCCGACTTTATTAACGCCTATGTCCTTGGCAACGTGGGCACCACTGGCTGCATGACCGCCGCTTGCGCCACCTTCCTGTACAACCTGCGCCTTGCCAAAGACGATATCGAAAGCGGCAAGCGCCGTATTGTGATTGTCGGTAATTCAGAAGCCCCCCTGATGCCTGAAATCGTCGAAGGCTACAACGCCATGACGGCATTGGCGTCCGAACACAAATTACGGGATCTCGACAAGGTCGCAGACACCGAAGACGCTGACTTCCGCCGCGCCAGCCGTCCATTTGGTGAAAACTGTGGCTTTACCCTGGCTGAATCGGCACAGTTTTTTATTCTGACCGATGATAAATTGGCGCTGGAACTGGGGCTGAATATCCATGGCAGCATCGGTGACGTACAGATCAATGCCGATGGTTATAAAAAATCCATTTCCAACCCGGGCATCGGTAACTACCTGACCATGGGTAAAGTCGTCGCCAATGCCCGCCGCCTGCTCGGTGATGATATCTTGCGCAACGGCAGCTTTGTCCATGCCCATGGCAGCAGCACACCGCAGAACCGGGTGACGGAATCCCATATTTACCAGCAGCTTGCCGGGGCCTTCAAACTGGAAAACTGGCCAATCACAGCCGTCAAGGCATACGTGGGCCACTCCCTCGCTGCAGCCTCAGCAGATCAGCTCACCGCAACGCTGGGTACCTGGTCCGAAGGCGTGATTCCCGGCATCAAAACCGTACACACCATTGCCGACGACGTACACCAACAGCAGCTCGAGTTTGTCTTGCAAGACAAGCCGGTTGACCCGGCAGAACTCCCAGTGGCCTTTATCAATGCCAAGGGCTTTGGTGGCAACAATGCATCCGCCATGATTATATCCCCAGCCCATACCCGGCAATTAATAGAACAGCGCTACAGCACAAACGAGATCAACCGCTATTGGCATCGTAACGAACTAGTGGTAGAAACGGCGTACCAATACGATAAGGATGCGATCGCAGGTAAAACCCGGCCACGTTATCACTTCGGTGAACAGGTGTTAGGCCCGGACGACCTGACCATCAGCGATGAGGAAATTTATATCTCCGGGTGGGACAAACCTGTCTCTCTCTGACCCCTTCGGGCGTCAGTGACGGTTTTCTGCCCGGGACAGAAGCCCTGGATCAGGGGAAGGTTGGCGAGCAACCGCCCCTGAATTCTCCAGCAGCCAGGCAAAATCTGACAAATTTGCGGCAAAAACCTCATTGCTGAAAGAAAATGATCAGTAGACTATCGGACCGATTCACATACTCAGGCCACAGAAAAAAATGGACTACAAGATTATCTTTGGCGGGCAAGTAGGCGCGGGGAAAACCACCGCAATTGCCGCCATTAGCGATGTACCGGTTGTTAAAACCGAAGCCAAGGCCAGCGATGACGTTGCATTACGCAAAGACACCACCACGGTGGCAATGGATTATGGTCTTATCAATCTGCCTGGTGGGGAAAAAGTCCACTTGTTTGGTACTCCCGGCCAGACACGTTTCAGTTTTATGTGGGACGTCCTGACCGTCGGTGGTCTGGGGCTGGTATTACTGATCGATAACGTGTCAGAAAACCCGATCGATGACATGGTGGTTTATATCGATGCATTCCGTAAATTCATCGATAACAACGCGCTGGTAGTCGGCATTACCCGTATGGATATTTCTGCCACACCACCGCTGTCAGCCTACATCAACAAACTGCAGGAAATGGGCATCAATGCGCCCGTCTATGAAGTCGATGCCCGTAAATCAGAAGACGTCGAAGTCATGCTGATGAGCATGCTCTCGATTCTGGAACTGGGCCTCAAGTAAATGAAAGACCAACCTTGCCGGGTACTCAGCCCTGATAAACGACGCCGATCCCAGAAGGAAGTTAAATAATGAACGATGCAGCACCTCATCCTGAAGCGAAACAGATTTTTACTGTTTTAAGCGACATGATTACCAACTCTGAGGGAGCCATATTGGCTACCGCAGCCATGACAACCGATGGCCTGATCATTTCTTCAGCGCTGGGAAAGGGCATTGACAGCGATATATTTGCTGCCATGAGCGCCTCCTTGCTGGTATTGGCGGAACGCGCCTCCCAGGAGGTTGATATTGGCGAGCTGAATCAGGTGATGGTCATGGGCAGCCAGGGAGTCATGCTATTGACCCATATCGGCCTCAACGCCGTACTGGCGGTATCAACAACGCCTTCGGCCAATCTCGGTATGGTATTGCAAGAAACATCCACCGCAGTCAATGCACTGCATGACCTGCTTGGCTAGCCCGATTCCCTGCAGCCACCCAACCAAAGAGTCTGCGTCCGGACTTGCTTTGTAACCACCATCGCACTAGTGTCTGCAAAACCAACCGATTCAGGAACAGCACCACATGATCAAGGTTATTATCGATCGTCGTATCGCGGACGATATGGAATCGACCTATGAAGATGCCATCAAACAAACGCTGCAAGCCATCCTTGAAGCTCCGGGCTATGTCTCCGGGGCCTCTTACAAAGACGCCAAGGATAGCCGTCATCGCATTATTATTACCAACTGGAAAAGCCTGAGAGACTGGGAAGCCTGGGCCATATCCAGTGAACGCAAAAGAGTCATCGCTGCGATCCAGCCGATCCTGATGCGCGAAGAACGGTTCAGCATTCTGACTGCCTGAGCTATCTCCCAAGGCGTTCAGCAAGCCGCTGCTGCATCCATGTCACGGTGGCGTCCAGCGCTTCATCCAGCAAATCCTCGCGGCTTTTTCCCGAACGCCTGGTCGGCTGGAAATCATGATCCCCACTCTCCAGCCAGTGCAGCTCAACAGTGCCCGGCCAGGATGATGCAGCGAATAATGGCTGGATTTCCGCCGCTCGGCCAAACGGATCCCGACTGCCCTGGAAAATCATCAAGGGCACCTGGATCTGTTCAAAATGCTGGACCCTGAGCTGGTGCGGTTTACCTGTTGGATGAAAGGGATAACCCAGTACACTGACGGCCAATACATTGGCTGGCATACCATCAGACGCCGCCAACATGGAAGCAATACGCCCGCCCATCGATTTACCAACAATCACCACTGGCTTCCCAAGCGCCTCAACGACCTCACGCAACTCCACAACCAGACCGGCCACTGCTGGCGGGGGACGACGCTTGCCCGCAGCCCGAGCCTGGATCATATAATCAAATTCAACACCGATAACGGTCAGTCCCCGGGCTTCAAAACCCGCTTTTGCCTCGACCAAAAAACCGGAATCAAGGCCTGCACCCGCCCCATGAACCAGTACAACAACCGGATCAGACGGTTTTTTTACTGTTTTGCCATAATTTTTAGCGGTCATTTAGTGTTACCACTTTGGTCTCAAGTTCCATTTTCCGCTACTCGTTGGTGATCGTTTTTGGCTTCATTGCGTTAAGTCAAGATCAGGAAAGACACCCGCCTTATCATAACCGACACCGCCATAAACGCCGTATTACCGGTATTTATAACGGATAACAGCCCGAATAACAGTCGAGCAGGCCATATCATTTAATGATATTAATTCTCAATTACAATGGGCAATCAGGGTACATTCTGCGAATGTTATATCCCTGAAATATCAGACAGTTGCCGGACGTTTATTGCAAAGCGGCAATAACCACCCGATAATGTGTCGCCAAAATTTAGAACCCTCAATCCCACGCTGTTATTGGAATCCAATCATGAGCACAGCAATCGACCATCCCGAATACAACTACAAGGTGGTAAGACAATTTGCCATCATGACGGTTGTCTGGGGCATAGTTGGCATGACAGCCGGTGTATTCATCGCTGCCCAGCTGGCTTGGCCCGCACTTAACTTCGATACCCCATGGCTGTCTTTTGGACGTTTACGCCCATTACACACCAACGCGGTTATTTTTGCCTTTGGCGGTAGCGCCCTCTTCGCTACGTCTTACTTCATTGTGCAACGTACCTGTCGTACCCGGTTGTTTTCGGACACTCTGGCCAGCTTCACCTTCTGGGGATGGAATACCGTCATTGTACTGGCTGCCATCACCTTGCCGATGGGCCTGACATCCACCAAGGAATACGCTGAGCTGGAATGGCCTATCGATATTCTGGTAGCGATTGTCTGGGTTGCTTACGTGGTGAACTTCCTCGGCACACTGGCTATCCGCAAGGAAAAGCATATCTATGTTGCCAACTGGTTCTTTGCGGCTTTCATGATCATGATTGCGATTCTGTATATTGGTAACAACCTGGCGGTGCCAGTCACACTGACCAAGTCCTACTCTCTCTACGCCGGTACCGTTGACGCCATGGTGCAGTGGTGGTGGGGTCACAACGCGGTAGGTTTCTTCCTGACTGCTGGCTTCCTCGGCATCATGTACTACTTCGTTCCCAAACAGGCTGGCCGCCCGGTATATTCCTACCGTCTGTCCATCGTGCATTTCTGGGCACTGATTTCTATCTACGTATGGGCCGGTGCTCACCACCTGCACTACTCTGCCCTGCCAGACTGGGCACAAACCTCCGGCATGGTCATGTCCCTGATTCTGCTGGCTCCTAGCTGGGGCGGCATGATCAACGGCATGATGACGCTGTCAGGTGCCTGGCACAAACTGCGTACTGACCCCATCCTGCGCTTCCTGGTGGTTTCCCTGTCGTTCTACGGCATGTCGACCTTCGAAGGCCCGATGATGGCGATCAAAACAGTTAACGCCCTGTCCCACAATACCGACTGGACCATTGGTCACGTGCACTCCGGTGCTCTCGGTTGGGTTGCCATGGTTTCTATCGGTGCCATGTACCACCTGATTCCGATCATGTTCGGTCGCAAGGCAGGTGACATGTACTCCATTGCCCTGATCAATGCTCACTTCTGGCTCGCGACCATCGGTACGGTTTTCTACATTGTTGCAATGTGGGTAAACGGCATCATGCAAGGCCTGATGTGGCGTGCAGTCAACGCCGACGGTACCCTGACATTCAGCTTTGTTGAGTCCGTCTCGGCGTCACACCCTGGATACGTTGGTCGTGTTATCGGTGGTGCCCTGTTCCTGACAGGCATGCTGATCATGGCTTACAACGTCTACATGACGGTTCGTGCAGCCAAGAAAGACATTGCCGCCACGGCAATCGCTCAGGCGTAAGGAGTTATTCAGATGATTAAGCACGACACTATCGAACAAAGTATGCCGTTAATGGTAATACTGATCGTCATCGCTCTTAGCTGGGGTGGATTGGTTGAAATTGTTCCTCTCTTCTTCGCCAAAGACACCAACACACCGGTTGAAGGCCTGAAACCATTAAATGCGCTGCAGCTGGAAGGTCGCGACATCTACATCCGTGAAGGTTGCCATGTATGTCACACCCAGATGGTTCGTCCATTCCGTGCTGAAACCGAGCGTTATGGTCCTTACTCTGTGGCCGGCGAATCCGTGTATGAGCATCCGTTCCTGTGGGGTTCCAAACGTACTGGTCCAGACCTGGCTCGTGTTGGCGGACGTTATTCCAACGAGTGGCACCGCGCTCACTTGTATAACCCCCGTGACGTTGTACCTGAGTCCATCATGCCGTCTTATCCCTGGTTGTTTGAAGACAAGGTTGATGGCCGTGATACACCGAAAAAGATGAAAGCCCTGCGAATGGTCGGCGTGCCATACACAGATGAAGACATCGAAGGTGCTAAAGCGGCAGTTAATGGCAAACCTGAAATCGAAGCCCTGGTTGCGTACCTGCAACAGCTGGGCACAGTGATCACTAAACGGTAATCCCATGGATATTAACGACGTGCGCGGGCTAGGTTCGATCTTTGCTCTGGTTGCAATGCTGGCAATCTTCTGGTGGGCCTATGGCTCCAGCCGGAGGAAACGTTTTGAAGAAGATGGAGATATTCCATTTCTTGAGGATGACGACGGCCTTCCCATGCACGGCGATAAAGATCGGAGCAAGTAATTATGTTAAGTACTTTCTGGCAAGTATGGATTTCCGTCATCATATTGGGATCCATTATTAGCTGTGGTGTGCTGATCACGTACACCAGTCGCGGCATGCGCAAAGAAGAAACCGACCAGACCACCGGTCATAGCTACGACGGCATTGAAGAAATTGATAACCCTCTGCCTCGCTGGTGGGTGTTCATGTTCTGGGGCACCATTATTTTTGGTCTCGGCTACCTGGCTTCTTTTGGCCTGGGTAACTACAAGGGCTTCCTCACCGTTACTGTTGACGGGCAAGAAGTGGCCTGGAGCCAGGAAAACCAGTGGAAAGCCGAAGTCCAGGCGTTTGAGAAAGAAATTGCACCTCTTTATGCCCAGTACTCATCGACCCCGATTGAGGAACTGATCCATAACGATGATGCATTGCAAACTGGTCAACGCCTGTTCAAAAGCAACTGCTCGGTCTGTCACGGCAGTGGTGCCAAAGGTGCACTGGGCTTCCCCAACCTGACCGACAATGACTGGTTGTACGGTGGAGCTCCAGCACAAATCACCCAGACCATTACCAATGGTCGCCAGGGTGCCATGCCTGCCTGGATCGCGATTCTGGGCGAGGAAGGGGTTACCGAAATGGTCAGCTATGTACGTAGCCTGTCCGGCCTGAAGCATGATGAAACGCTGGTGGAAGCAGCAGCGCCCAAGTTCATGCAAAACTGTGCCATTTGTCACGGCGCTGATGGTAAAGGTAACCAGATGATGGGTGCGCCAAACCTGACCGACGAAATCTGGTTATATGGTGGTTCCAGTAAACAGATTGAAATGACTTTGCGTCATGGTCGTAACGGTAATATGCCAGCTCACAAGGAAATCCTTGGTGACAATGCAGATGCCAAAATTCATCTGCTGGCTACCTACGTGTATTCACTGTCTCACCAGTGATTCATGATTGTCGCAACCAGCCTCTCACACCAACACGATGTTGAGTTGTGACAATGAACAGGAAAAAAGCGGCCATTGGCCGCTTTTTTTAGATATATCAACCGTATACGAACTATATAATCACACCATTATATAGATTTGCTGACGCTCCCGAAGGTGCCCGTTTGAGGCGCCACCTGCTACGCCAGCCAACACAAGCAACCAAGGTGATTAGCTGCCATGAGTAACATCCCTGTCAAAGACGTCACGCCGAAAACCGAGAGCATGTACGCCAAGCGTGAAAAAATATATGTCCGGGAAATTATCGGTTTTTTCCAGAAACTGAGAACCTACAGCCTATGGGCATTAATGCTAGGATACTACGGCACCGTATGGATTAACTGGGGCGGTCGCCAGGCCGTCTATTTCGACTTGCCCGCACGCCAATTCAATATCTTTGGTGTTACCTTCTGGCCCCAGGATTTTATTCTGTTGTCCTTCGCACTGATCATTGCAGCCTTTGGCCTCTTTACCATCACCAACCTGGCAGGAAGGGTCTGGTGTGGCTACACCTGCCCCCAGTCAGCCTGGTCGTTCCTGTTCATGTGGATAGAAGAACGGGTTGAAGGCAGCCGTAACCAGCGTATCAAGATGGACAAGGGCAATATGTCCCCCAGCACAATGCGTAAAAAAGCACTCAAGCACACCCTCTGGCTCTTTGTTGCACTGGCTACCGGGGTCACCTTTGTTGGCTACTTCTCTCCTATCCGTGAATTGATACCGGATATGTTGTCAGCCGACCTCAATGGCTGGGAAATATTCTGGATCGCATTTTTCACCCTGGCTACCTACATTAATGCTGGCTGGATGCGTGAACAAGTGTGTATCTACATGTGTCCTTACGCTCGTTTCCAGTCTGTTATGTACGATGCCGATACTCTCGCCGTATCCTACGACCTGAACCGTGGCGAGCCACGGGGCAAACGCACCAAAAAAGCCAAGCAAGAGACCGACACCAGCCAGCTGGGCGATTGTGTCGACTGCTCCCTCTGTGTTCAGGTCTGCCCTACCGGCATTGATATTCGTGATGGTCTGCAATACCAGTGTATTGGCTGTGCGCTCTGTATCGACGCCTGCGACTCCATTATGGACAAGCTGAACAAACCCAAGGGGTTGATACGCTATACCACCGAAAATGAGCTGGAAGGCCAAAAAACGCACCTTATGCGCCCCAGACTGCTGGGTTATGCCTTTATGTTGTTGGTGATGATGGGAGCCTTTGTCTATGCCATTGCCAGTCGGGTGCCGTTTGAACTGGATATTGCCCGGGATCGCGGCAGCTTGTACCGCGTTACACCGAACGATACCGTCACCAATAGCTACACCCTGAAAATGATGAATATGTCGCAGCAACCACGTACCTATCTCCTCAAGGTTGAAGGGCTGCCAAACGCCACCATGGATGCTCCGGACACCTACAACATTCGGGTTAACGAATTGCGCGAGATCTCCGTCAACCTTGAAATTGACCCGGCAATCGCCAAATTACCATCCAGTAAAACCAATATTGAGTTTATTGTGGTAGACCAACAAAGCGGCGAAGAAGTCGCCCGTGAAGAAAGCCGCTTTATCGCACCAAGAACCTAGTCAGCCATCAGGCGACTATCGGCTTGCGCCAGAAAATCCATTCTGGCGCAGCAATGTCACTCCAAAAGCCTGTTGTTAGATCAACTGCATCCAATTCTGCCATTGATCGGACAACGGGAATGACAAAGTTGCTAGAGAGTCGCCGTCCAAGTGGTTACACTTGGGCGGCTTTTTTTTCGGGCAGTGGAACTCAAAAGCAATACCATACCCAAACAGACCCTGCCAGCAGTCCAGACCCAGAGAGCACTATGAAATCAGATACCCAGCCAGCCCAACCCTGGTACAAAGAGCCATTGATGTGGCTGGTTGCCGGAATTCCTGCCGTTACCGTTTGCTGGGGTGTTGTCATGATTACCCTGGCGGTCAGCAGCAAGGATTCACTGGTAAGCGACAGCTACTATAAAGACGGTGTCAGCTATACCGAAAATGTCGAAATGGACCATCAGGCCAGCCGTCTGCAGATCCGTAGCAGTCTGGTGTTTGCCAATCATGAAGCCCGCCTGGTTCTCGACGGCCAGCTGGAGCAGGAGCCAGATACCTTATTGCTGGAACTGATCCACCCAACCCTGCAAGAGCGGGACCTTGAAATCATTCTGCAGCGCACAGAGCCCGGGCTTTATATTGCCGCCGCCGATATACAACTGCCATCCCGGCGTTATGTCTGGTTACAAAGCCCGGATCAGGGCTGGCGGATACGCTCCACAGAACAGCTGGAATACAGCAAGGTCGTACAACTGAACGCCCAATGACAGAGCATGCCAATAACACCCGGTGCTTTCACTGTGGTGAAAACGTCAGCCCGTCTGACGAAAAACGCTGGTCAGCCCTGATTGATGGTCAATCACAGCCCATGTGTTGCCCGGGCTGCAAGGCCATTGCCGAAACCATTGTCGCCAGCGGCCTGAAAGACTATTACAAGCACCGCACCGCGCTGCCAGAACTGTCTCCCGCCGAACTGGACGACCATGAACTGCAAGCACGGGAATCACTGGCGCTATACGACAGCGAGGCCATGCAGCAACGTTTTGTTGCCCGGCTGGACAATGGTATGGCAGAAGCCACCCTGGTGATCGATGGTATCAGTTGTGCAGCCTGTGCCTGGTTAATCGAACACCGTCTGAATGCGCTACCCGGCGTTGACCAGGCCGTCCTCAATCTGTCCAACCACCGCCTGGTGGTACGCTGGGAACCAGAGAAAATACCGGTTTCCAGTCTGATCGAACAAATTTACCGCCTTGGTTACCGCGCCTCCCCTTTTTCTGCAACCGCTGCCGAACAGCAACGTCATATCGAAGGCAAGCGCAGCATCCGCCGTCTGGCGGTTGCTGGCATCGGCATGATGCAGGTAATGATGCTGGCCGTCCCCCTGTATGTGGGCATGGTGCCGCAATACGAATTTTTTATGCGCCTGGCCTCCATGTTACTAACATTACCTGTGGTGCTGTACGCAGCCTGGCCTTTTTTTGAAGCCTCAATCCGGGACCTCAAAACCCGCCACCTGACCATGGATGTACCGGTTTCCCTCGCGATTGCCCTGGCATTTTGTGCCAGCATCTGGAGCACGTTCAACCAGGGCAAAGAGGTCTATTTTGACTCGGTCTGCATGTTCACCTTCTTTTTGCTGCTGGGCCGCTTTCTGGAAATGCGCGCCCGTCATCGCATGGGAAAATCCGGTAACAACCTGCTGACGCTGCTGCCCAACGTCGCTCTGAAACTCAGTGACGACACCCCAAATGCCACCGAAACGGTTATTGCCAGCGAAGAAGTCAGACTGGGAGATTTGCTGCTGATCAAGCCCGGTCATGCCATTCCTGCCGACGGCATTGTGATCCAGGGTCGCAGCTCCGTCGACGAAGCTGCCCTGACGGGCGAATACCTGCCCGTCACCAAACGTAATCAGGATCACCTGATTGGCGGCACCATCAATATCGAAAGCCCGATTATCATGCAGGTCACAGCCACTGGAGCGGAAGCCCAGCTGTCGACCATTGTTCGCCTGATGGATCGGGCACAGCAGGAAAAACCCCGAATAGCCCTGATCGCCGATCGGATTGCCAGTCGTTTTGTTGCCGCCGTCTTGCTGATTTCGTCGGCTGTTTTTCTGTTTTGGTGGCAACAGGGTAACGATCACGCCTTTTTTATCGCCTTGTCGGTACTGGTCGTCACCTGCCCTTGCGCCTTGTCGCTGGCAACACCAACGGCGCTGACAGCGGCCACCGGCGCGCTACGAGAGGCCGGATTACTCATCAGCAAAGGCCACGTACTGGAATCCCTCCCGACCATCGACCGGGTAGTATTCGATAAAACCGGCACCCTCACCCAAGGCAAGCTCACCATTGAAGACGTCGTTCTGGCGGGGGAACTGGACAGCGACCAGGTACTCGCCATTACCGCCGGACTGGAAAAATCCAGCAGTCACCCGATTGCTCGCGCTTTTCGCCGGATTCGTCCCGACACCGTCACCGAGGTCCAGCAACACACCGGGGCTGGCATTCAGGGGCAATGGCAGCCAACAGCAGAACAGTCATATGCCGTCCGCTTTGGCCGCCCCGACTTTGCCTTGCCTGACCACTCCTCGCTGGATACCAGTCAGTTGAACCATCAGGAAGGGCAATGGCTGCTGCTCAGTGTCGACGATCAGGCTGCAGCCTGGATCCGGCTCGGGGACAGCATCCGAAAATCTGCCACCAGCCTGACCCAGGGCCTGCGCCAACGCAAAATCAAAACAGCCTTGCTCACCGGCGACCCCGGCGCCTCAGGTCAACAACTGGCAACACAGCTGGGTATTGACGACGTCCAGATCGGCTTGTCACCCGAACAGAAGCTACAACAGGTGCGCCTGTGGCAACAGCAGGGAGAACGTGTATTAATGATTGGCGATGGCATCAACGATGTCCCGGTACTGGCTGGGGCCGACATTGCCATTGCCGTCAGTGACGCCACAGACCTGGCCAAAACCAGCGCCGATGCCCTGGTCACCAGCGGCCGCCTGGACTGTGTATTACAGGCTCTGGACACCGCCAGCCGTACCCGCCAGGTGATCTACCAGAATATCGCTTGGGCGCTGCTGTATAATCTGCTGGCCTTGCCAGTGGCAGCGGCAGGCTATATTCCTCCCTGGGCCGCAGCCATTGGCATGTCATTCAGTTCGCTTTTGGTGGTCAGTAATGCGCTGCG
This sequence comes from Oceanobacter sp. 5_MG-2023, assembly GCF_030548165.1. NCBI lineage: Bacteria > Pseudomonadati > Pseudomonadota > Gammaproteobacteria > Oceanospirillales > Oceanospirillaceae > Oceanobacter > Oceanobacter sp. 5_MG-2023. The sequence continues at coordinate 60,137 of NZ_JAUORS010000020.1, forward strand.
ACTATCCCGGACGACCAAACCGGATGTATCCGGTCACAATTAGCACACTCAGCCACAAGGCCAGATTATAATGGCTTCCACTCGCTTGGTTTGATGGACATAACATGGATATTATCTACATACTTGTTCCACTTTCGATCGTCCTGATCAGCATTGCCACGCTGATTTTTTTCTGGGCAGTGCGCAGCGGCCAGTTTGATGATATGGAATCTCCGGCTCACAGAATTCTCTTTGATGACGATGACGATCCCGCAAGCACCCATCCCACAGCAACCGACACAACACCAGCACCCCATACCACGGCAACCGATAAAAACCCATTGTGATTGAACCACTCTCCCTGTTAACCGCCCTGTTGCTGGGCCTGTTTGGCTCCAGTCACTGCCTGGTAATGTGTGGCGGCATTGCCGCCGCCATTGGCACCCGCTCACAACAACAACCGCTACTGACAGCACTGGCTTTTAACAGCGGTCGTATCACCAGTTACGCCTTTGCCGGCCTGCTCGTCTCGCTGCTTGGCTTATGGCTACAACAACTGAATGATGTACTGATGCTGGCATTACGTACACTGGCCGCCATACTGCTGGTGCTGATGGGGCTCTACGTTGCCCGCTGGGCAAGCTGGCTCACCCGTATCGAACAAGTTGGCCAATATCTATGGCAAAGGCTGCAGCCTGCTACCCGCCCCTTGATGACACAATATTCGATCAGCAGTCGCTTTCGCCTTGGACTGCTATGGGGCTGGCTCCCTTGCGGACTGGTATACAGCACTTTGAGCTGGGTCGCCGCCAATGGTGATCCCCTCAAAGGGGCACTGACCATGTTCTGCTTTGGCCTTGGCACACTGCCTGCCCTGTTCGCCAGTGGCCTCGCCGCCACCAGCCTGAGCCGATTACTCAGTCACAGCCTTAGCCGTATCATTGCCGGACTGTTACTGATTGGTTACGGCGTTTGGACTGCAGCAGCCATCTGGTTATAGTAGCCAGGGTCGTTATTGATCAGCGACTGATCATCCGTTGACAATACCTTGACTCAATACCTTGACCAATGTCTTGACAGCCACTCGTCGAGCTAAGACCATACGAAAATTAATGGAACACGGTTCTTCCCTACATAACGGAAAACCCGACACGGTGAGCTCAATGAAAACAAACCAAGCTGCACAGCCTGCGCACCCTCCCTTGCGCGGTAATCAACCCCACTGCCAGACTTGCTCCCTGAACGCACTGTGTCTGCCACTCTCGCTCAGTGACACAGATATGGAGCGACTGGACGATATCATTCGCCGTGGCCGACCCATTCAAAAAGGCCAGCTGTTATTCCAGCAAGGGGATGAATTCCAGTCCGTGTTTGCGGTACGTACCGGTGCCCTGAAAACCTACACCCTGGCCAGTAATGGCGAAGAACAGATCACTGGCTTTCATCTCGCCAGCGAACTGATTGGTCTGGCCGGTTACGATGCCGGTGATTACCCTCTCACCGCCAAAGCGCTGGAAACCACCACCGTCTGTGAAATTCCGGTTCATCAGCTGGAAAACCTGACCGACGAACTCCCCGACCTGCGCAAACAGTTGATGCGCACCATGGGCAACGAAATTCGTCACGACCAGAACATGATGTTGCTGTTGAGCAAAAAGAACGCCGAAGAACGTGTAGCCTCGTTTTTGCTGGATATCTCCAACCGTTACGCTCGACGCGGTTTCAGTGCCACCCACTTCCGCCTGCCCATGTCGCGGGTCGACATCAGCAACTACCTTGGCCTCGCGGTAGAAACCATCAGTCGGGTATTCACCCGTTTCCAGAAAAATGCCCTGATCGAAACCCAGAGCAAGGAAATCATCGTTCTGGACATGAACAGCCTGTATGAAATGGCCGGACTGAACCCACAAATTGAATGTGACGAGAAAACGCCAGCGGAATAATCCCGCACAGCGTGCCGTTACCCTTCTCAGCGGTAACGGCAAAAACCCCTTATATCCTTGTTTCTGTGCCCAGTTTCATCCCTGAACCCGCTAACCGGCCACCGCGTTGTTATTGGCTGGCAACAGTTACTGACGCCAGCCAATCTATTCGCTAGAATTCGCCGCCTGATTTTTAGCCAGTGTTCCGCCCCAGAATGCTCAGGAGTTTTCCAGCATGACCGCCGATGTCATTGATCGCAAAGCACGCACCGAATTCAACAAACTTCATAAACGTTTGCGCCGAAACGTTGGCAAGGCGATTGAAGACTATTGCATGATCGAAGAGGGTGACCGGATCATGGTATGCCTGTCGGGCGGCAAAGACTCCTACACCATGCTCGATATCCTGATCAGCCTGAAAAAAAGCGCCCCGGTCAACTTTGAGCTGATTGCCGTCAATATGGACCAGAAACAGCCTGGCTTCCCCGAACACGTGTTACCCGAGTATCTGGGCAAGCTGGATATTCCCTACCATATTGTTGAAAAAGACACGTACAGCGTGGTCATGGATCTGGTGCCGGAAGGAAAAACCACCTGCGGCCTGTGCTCCCGCCTGCGTCGCGGCACCCTCTACGGCTTTGCTGAAAAAATTGGTGCCAATAAAATCGCCCTGGGCCATCATCGCGACGACATCATTGAAACCTTATTCCTGAACATGTTTTACGGCGGCAAACTCAAAGCCATGCCACCCAAGCTGCTCAGCGACGATAAAAAGCACGTTCTGATCCGCCCGCTGGCCTACTGCAAGGAAAAAGACATCCAGGCTTATTCAACCGCCATGGAGTTCCCAATCATCCCTTGTAACCTGTGTGGCTCCCAGGACAACATGCAGCGCCAGAACATCAAGAATATGCTGACCGAATGGGAAAGGATACAACCAGGCCGCAGCGAGAATATCTTTGCTGCCATCTGCAATATCGCCCCCTCCCAGCTCGGCGATCTCAATCTGTTTGATTTTGTCAATTTGCAACAACAACAAGACCAGACGCACCTGGCCACCCGGCTCGATATCGTCACCATCGATTAAAGGCGCGTCCCGGCCCCTGGGCAGCTCCTCACCAGACAGTGCACCCAACCTTCAAGGGAGAACCATGGATACCAATATCATCACCCCTGAGGGGTATGCAGAGCTGGAGCAGGAGCTGGATTATCTCTGGCGAACTGAACGCCCGGAAGTCACCAAAAAAGTGACCTGGGCAGCGAGTCTGGGCGACCGTTCTGAAAATGCCGACTATCAGTACAACAAAAAACGGCTGCGAGAGATTGACCGCCGGGTGCGCTATCTCAGAAAACGGCTGGACGCTGTACGGGTCAGCGAATACCACCCCAGCCAGGAAGGCAAGGCCTATTTTGGTGCCTGGGTTACCCTGATGGACGAAGAGGATAACACCTTGCTTTTCCGTATCGTTGGCCCGGATGAAATCTACGGCAAAAAGCATTATGCCTCTGTTAATGCGCCGGTTGTCAGAGCGTGTCTGGGGAAGTCCGTCGGTGATGATGTGTTCATCAAAACAGAAGAAGCAACCCGGGAATGGGAAATCACCGCCATTCGTTACGATACCCCGTTATAACAAGAGACGAGGTTGGCCGCTGTTCTGATCCAGAAACCGGCTGGAAGCTGGAATCCGTAATTTACACCACAATGGCCTGATGAATCATATGATGGATCATGGCTTTGAGTTTCGCCGGGCGTACCGGCTTGTTCATCAAACGATAGCCCAGCTCCCGCACTTCCTGTTTCAGCACATTAGTGTAATTGGCCGTAATCATCAGCACCGGCGCATCCAGCCCCAGATCGGTACGCATCTGCCGAACCACATCCAGCCCGGTGACGCCATTGTCGAGATGATAATCGGCGAGAATCAAATCAATACCGGCATCCAGCTCTGGTTGTTGCACCAACAGTTCTTCGTAACTACGCGCGGTGATCACCTCAAAACCCCAGCCACTGAGCAACACCGCCATGGCCTGACAGATCGACGCTTCATTATCAATCACCAGCGCCCGGCGTCCCCGAAATTGCTGATTGCCCAACAAGGCCAATCCCGGTGTGGTTGCCTTGCGGGACAGCTGGCGGCGACCATAAGGCACCAATACCGAAAAACAGGAGCCAAAGCCAAGTCGGGACTGCACCTTGATCGGATGCCCCAGAATACCGGACATTTTATCCACGATCGCCAACCCCAAACCCAACCCCTTGTCCCGCGCCGTGTCTTTCTGGCTGCCGCGATTAAACTCAAGGAATATCTCCTCCAGCTTGTCTTCGGCAATCCCCACACCGGAATCCCAGACCTGTATTTCCAGCCCTTGTGGACGACGGCGACAGCCGAGAGAAATCTTGCCCTCACGGGTATAACGCACGGAATTGGTCAGGAAGTTACGCAGAATACGGGCTAACAACTGTGAGTCGGTCAGGATCACCGCCGAAGTGGCGACAAACTCAAACGCCAGCCCGGAATCCGCTGCCAGCGTACGATATTCATTGGCCAGATTCCCCAACAGGTCCCCGGCACTGAAAGCCGTAATATCGGGTTTGACGACCCCGGCATCCAGCTTGGAAATATCCACCAGCGCCGCCAGCAGACTTTCGACATCTTCGAGTGAATAATTCAGCGAAAACACCAGTTGCCGGGTACGCTCATCCAGATTGTGTTCCATCAAGGAAGCACAAAACAGCCGCGCAGCATTCATCGGCTGCAACAGGTCATGGCTGGCCGCGGCAAGGAATTTGGTTTTGCTGTGGTTGGCTTTTTCGGCTTCCTGCTTGGCATCCCGCAAGCGATGCTCCATTTGCACCCGCTCTTCGATCTCCTGCAGCAGCTGGCCATTCAGCTCCGTCAGCTCCTTGGTGCGGTCTTCGACCCGTTGCTCCAGATGTTGATAGGCCTGGGTCAGTGCCTCGGAAGTCCGGCGGATTTCAGTAATATCCTGAATCAGCACATAAAACCCCTGCACCTCTCCCTGACTGTCGATTTCCGGCACATAGTTTTTGACCACATGGCGGATTTCACCATCCGGAGCGGGATCGGTGATTTCAAAATTCACACTGCGCCCACTGAGCGCCCGTTCGATATAAGGCCGCAAGCGCCGCATCTGCTCCGGCTGGATAATCTCTTCCATGCGGCGGCCGAGGATATCTTCGCGCTCATAACCGTACCAGGTTTCATAGGCACGGTTGGAAAACATAATACTGAGGTTCTTGTCGACATACCCAATCAGCGCCGGCACGGTATCGGTGATGACCCGGATACGTTGTTCACTCTCGGCCAAGGCTCTTACCGCCCGGCTGCGTTCGGTGATATCGGTATAGGTATTGACGAACTCACCATCGGGCATCGGATGGGTACGGATTTCCAGCACCCGGCCATCCGACAACACCTGCTCCAGCTGCAGGCAAGGCCTGCCCTGCCCGTCTTTTGACAAGGGGTTGAGGTCATCCACTTCGGTCAGCTGCATCATGCCAGAGAAACTGAAGCCGGACTCCAGCACCGCCTTGCTTAACCCGGTCAGTTCGGCAAAGCGGTGATTCCAGGTTTCCAGGTGCTGGGCCTGATTGACCAGCACCACCCCCTGCGAAAGGTTATCGAGGGTATTTTGCAGGGTACGGGACTTGGTCGCCAACGCCCGTTCGCGCAACGCCCGTTCATTTTCGATCAGCGCGCTGATGTCCTTGTACAACACCACCAGACCGCCATCCCGTGTCGGCCGTTCACTGACATGCACCCAGGCACCGCTACGCATATGGAAGACCTTGCCATCCCCCGGCAAGGCACCATAACCGGTGCTGACCGCTTCACCATAATAACGGTCAATCAAGCGGTAGTGCTGCGACAGTTTATGGATCTGCTGCTGTTCCATACCGGGGGAAATTTCAATACCGGAGCATTGCCAGAACTGGTTGAAACGGGAGTTAGCCAGCACCAGCTTGCGGTCGGCATCGTACAGCACAAAGGCATCGGAAATGCTTTCAATCGCTTGTCGTAACAGATCGTGGGCATTGGTGGCGGCGGCATTGGCCCGTACCAGCTCGACGTTGGTACTTTTAAGGCTGTGCATCGCTTCATTCAGCGCCTCGGTACGTTCACGTACCTGCTCCGCCAGATAGACCGAATGCTTGAAGTTATCGTAGGCACCGTCAGAATTTTCCGGCCCGGCTTCAACCCGGTGCATCAGCGCCTGATTGATTTTTTCCAGCCGCTGGTTTTTGTCTTCAAGTTCGGCCAGGCGCCGCTTGAGTTCATCGACCTCTGCACTCAATAGTCATTTCCTCCCAGTGCCACACCGGTGAACGTCTGGTTCAAATGCATGCCGTTAAACTGTTCCCCATAGGTGTTAAAACCAATCACCTTATGGTGCGCAAACATGGTGGACGCGGTCTCAAGCAAGCCAAGATGCTGCAGCTCCAGCCGCCGAAAAATACAATCATAGCCCAGGATCAACTGCGGCGTGCCGATGCGCTGGCTGATGTCGTCGAATAAACCATCCAGCTGCGCCAGCATGTCATCTGACCGTGAACACGTCAGTACAATGCCAGTATCCACCGCACAATAAAAAGACAGGCTGTTGTCCGGGTTCACTTTCTGAATGGCGCGGGGGTAATAGCGCTCACCGATTTTTACCGACAAGGGGTTCAGGGCAAATATTTGCGGATTCAAAGTCTCCAGCGGAATATTCAATACCCGGGCGTATTCCAGGGCAGCGGGTTCGGCGTTGATCTCAAATACCCGCCGTTCCAGTGGATCGGCATTGGTCACCACCAGCTTGTCATCGGTCGGCAGCAGATGATGAATACTGAAGGCCTCAAAATCAAAGGCGGTATTCACCAGTAACAGAATGGCGGCGTTGGTATGGAAACGGCCGTCATAATACACATGGGTTTTGTTATGGCACATATCATCGGCCGCCGACCCTCCCAGCAAGGGAATACTGCCGAGGTGTGCGTTCAGCAAACGCAGCAAGCGCTCTTCTTCTACCGACAGCCCGTCCAGCAAGGTCAGGGCAAAGGTATTGCCCTTGATGGGCGCAACCTGCTGCTCACGGCAGTGGTCGAGCATCTGGTGAATCAGCCCCTGGGCATCAGCAAAGCTGAAGCGTGCCAGATCGGACATCAGGGCCGACTGGATCGCAAACGATGAAGCCGGAAATCCAATCGCGGTAATACTGCCGCTGCAATACCCCAGCGGCGAGATTTCTCCGGCGGTGGTACAGCCCACCAGGTTAACACCGGAAAAACAATCGCCCAGCGCCTTGGCCAGGGCTTCAAAGTCAAAATCGTTGGAGCAGAAAAACACCACCTGACTCAGCTCGATACCCGCCAGTTCCTGCAATAACTCTTGCGCGGCAACCTCTGGATCCTGGCTGGCTGAACAGGCTGTTTTTATGCCATCGTACTGTTTGGGTTGTAATGCCAGCATCGTTTCCACCTTCCTGCCTCCACACCACTCAGGATATTCTTTCCATAGCGCATGAGTTTACTTAACCGCAAAGGGCAGGAACATGCTACTTCCGACCCGGTGCTTCCTCTGCTGGCACATTCGTTTGGCTGAGTTCACGACTCTGCCCCGATTCACCAGCCCTTGCCATTCAATACTGCCGGACATACTCCAGGGGACATCGATTTAATCCTGCACGGCTCTGCGCGAGTGTTGCCGTTGTTCAGGGCAAGGCGACGAATGCAGCGA
>NZ_JAUORS010000021.1:0-63217 GCF_030548165.1 Oceanobacter sp. 5_MG-2023
GAAGTCCGCTCAGACATCGGTTTGTGGCTCACCAATCATATCCAGCGCGACGATAAGGATTATGTCCCTTACGTCCGCAAATCACTTGAAGGCGGGTTTGTCGGCCGTATGGTGAAACGCTTTTTTGCATGATTGATACAATCCCAGGCACTGGCAATTCCCTCAACCTTCAGGGCAATTGCCACCCTTTTACGCTGCCAGTCAGCTTTCCAAGCAATCAGATCACCGCTTAACAACCTTATAGAGTTATCAGATACCCATACCCATACAAGGTTGCGCAGCACAGCGGCAACATCAGCAACGCGTAATAACGATTGGCCCACATCATGGCACGGGCGCTCATACCAAAACGCGCCTGCAAACTCAGTTGAATACCCGACAGTGGCGAAATCCCTACGCCAATGGCCCACCCCATCAAAAAGGTCAAACCGAGCAGGTTCGGGTCATCCACGCTACCCGCCAACAAACTGCCCGCCAGCACAACACTGGTCACTGGATGCATCCCCGCAATCGCGGCGACAACCAGCACCAATAGGGTGACACAGGCTTCTAAAGCACCAAACTGATCGGGAGCAACGGATATATCCAAGGCATTCATACTGGCTGACACCCCCGCCGCCAGGACTGCCGCCCCGAGAAACAAGGCAATTTCACTGCACATGCCAGGCAGTCCCACCCGGATATGTTGCACAATGTCTTTGGCACCTTTTCCGCCTCGCGTCAGCAGCAGCCAGATCAACGAGAATACAATGGCAATCAGGGTAACAAGCGTCAGTACCGCCAGTTCTGGCCAGATCCAGTGGCTGACGATCACCAGTACCGCCAACACCAACGGCATCCAGAGCGACGACCAGCGCAAAGGGTAGCCTATGGCGTTTTCTGCTGCCGGGTTACGGCGAATCTCCCAGGCAGAAAACAGCAGCGCCACCAATGCCAACGGCAAACCAAACAGCACCAGTGTTATTAATTGCGCCCCCGGAGCGCTCAGCAACGTCAATCCCATCGCTGCAAAGAAAGGTGACCAAAAAGCGCAGGCCGAAAAGGCTCGCAACAGCACCATGCCCTGTTCGGGTTGCAAGGGCTGATGCTGACGAGCATGGGCCAGACGGTCACCAACAATCAGCGCGGCAGAGATATTCAATACCGATGCAATCAGATGAGTACTGAACAAGGTTTTTTGCAGCGCCTGGACGCCTTGTGGCAACCGTTCTGTGGCACTCATTCCCGCCAACGCCACCAGCCGTAAAAAACTGACGCCAATGATCATCGCCAGCAGCATCTGATTACCCTCAACCGCCTTGAGCCAATACGAGGCAGAGGAACCCTGCCAGGCAGCAAAGACCAGCCCGGCAACACCCACCAGCATCAGCCCGCCAATCTGTCGGCGTTGGGACGCTTTTATCTGAGGGATCAACAAGGCCGTTGCGACCCACAGCGGTACACCAGCCACCCAGGCTGGAAAATCGATCAACAGCGCGTTGGTCAACACCAGTACCAACGCCAATAACAACAGCCAGCCCGCTAACGGGGGAGTACCGGCGCCAGTATTCAGCCAGCGCCGCAAACAAGTAAGGAAGCACAAAGGGGAAGACATCCAGAATCCGACAGATTAAGCAGAAAAAACGTGATTGATAATAACCAAAGAACACGATCAGGCGATCAGGTTACAACGAGCAGCAATAACAGCAAGGTGAAATCCAACCGGGATCAAGAATGGCACTGATGCTGCAGCAACAAATACCAAGACCGCACACCACACCACACCACACCACAAACCGTACAATGAGAAACGCCGTCGTGAGCCATGTTACCAAAACACCATCATCCAACACTGCTGAAAGCCTCACCGACGCTGGACTACATTACATTGGCTCCCTGATGACACCAGCAGAAGCCGATGCCTGGCAAGGCTGGCTTCTCAACAATATTGCCTGGAGTGATGACGGCTACGAAGCATTTGGGCGGCGCTTCCCGATCCCGCGACGACAGGCCTGGTTTGCCGATGAGGGTATTTGTTATCGCTATTCTGATAATTTATTACCCACCCAACCGTGGCCAGAACCTTTGCAGCACCTGCGCCAGCAAGTGGAAACCCAGACCCGGCAGCGTTTTAACTCGGTACTGGCAACCCTGTATCGTTCAGGGTCAGACTCTGTTGGCTGGCATGCCGATGATGAACCGGAGCTGGGACCAGCACCAGTGATTGCTTCCCTGTCGGTGGGCGCTACACGGATATTCCGCTTGCGCCCTAAAGCCGCACCAGAACAGCAACGAGCGGTTCCGATGCACGGCGGTGATCTTTGGCTGATGCAACCGCAATGTCAGCAATACTGGGAGCACGCAGTGATCGCCGAACCCGGCGTACAACAGCCCCGTATCAACCTGACGTTTCGCTGGGTTACGCCGCCATCGACCTGACATTGACCTGACATCGATATTACCCGAAGCCGGCTTTATTCACCGCCAGCCGTCTCCACCAGACAATCCGCCAGCAGCTCCGCCAGATGCATGGGCCGGGCATCGCTGTGCTGGCGTATTTGCTGACGACAGGAAAATCCATTCGCCAGGACCTGCCGGTCGCCCCGGTTACTCAGCGCGGGCAGCAAGCCTTGCTGTGCCATGGCCAGGCTGTGCTGCGCATGCTCGGCTTCCAGCCCAAAACTGCCAGCCATGCCGCAGCAGCTGGATTCGATGAAATCAAACGAATGCTCCGGAATCAGCTTCAGCACCCGCCGCACGGACTTCATCGCCCCAACGGCTTTCTGATGGCAGTGACCATGTACCAGCGTGCCAGAAACCGGACTCGACAATGGCAGATTCAAGCGCCCGGACTTGCTCTCACGCGCAATAAACTCCTCAAACAACAGACTGTGTTTGGCTGCTGTAACCGCGGCCTCCCCCAGCCCCAATGCCTGGGCGTCATCGCGCAAGCCCAGCACACAAGAGGCTTCCAGCCCCACAATACTGTAACCCTGCTCAACCAGCGGCAATATAGCCTGAATCAGCCGACTGGCCTCCGTCCGGGCCTGATCAATCATGCCCTGTGCCAACCAGGTACGACCACAACAATATGGTCGTGCATCCTGGCTGGAACCACTGGCATGAGCATCCGGCTGCAGCAACCGCACCTGATATCCACCCGCCTCCAGCACCGTAATGGCGGCCTCAACAATATGCGGCTCGTAATAACGCGTAAAGGTATCCACAAACATCGCAACTTTATGGCCATTAAGGTTGCCAGCAACCGCCGGACTGGTCAGCGCCTCAAGCCGCTTGGGGGAACGGACCGGCAGCTTCACCGCCGGGTTCAGCCCCATCACAGGGTCCACCATCCGACGCAGCCAGCCACTGCGGTTACGCAGCTGTATCAAGGTATCCAGCCAGGGATGCTGATGCTGCCATTGCGGCAATGAAGCCATCAGCCGGGAACGCCAACTGCGAGGCTGAAGGGCATATTTTTGTGCCAGATATTCAGCCTTGATCAGCGGCATATCGACACTGCTTTCACACTCGCGCTTGCAGCCCTTGCAACTGACACACAGATCCATCGCCTGCTGCAATTCCGGGTCCAGCAACGGCGCTGAATCCTGGCGCGTCGACAAGGCCGCCTTGAGCAGACGCACCCGGCCACCGGTGGCCAGATTCGGATCACCGCTGACCCGATAACTGGGGCACATCACCTGCTTGCCAGCGGCTTCGCACTGGCGACTATTGATACACGCGGCAATGGCCTTGGCGTAATGGCCGCCGTATTTGGGAATATCGGCATACGCGTCCCCCATCCCCGCATCACGGTAAGCAGACCAATCCAGCTGCAGTTCAAGATCCTGAGGGGCAGATTCCGGTGACAGGAACGCTGTAGAAGTCGAAGAATCCGTCATAAACAATACCAACCCGCGATAAATGTAAGCTGGTCAGAGTGCAATCTCCATTCCTACCGACGACTGGCCAAGCAGCTCCCTGTAAATGCCATCACCACATGGATTCCTTGCGCTCCGGGTCGTTACATCCCCCGGAAGAAACGTGACAAAACCGGTCGCTGTTCCCGGCTTGTCGGCTTTGCGACAGCGCCAGCCAGCCCCCAATCGACCAGCCAGACCAACCGGCAAGAGCACCCACCGGGTCCAGAGCAGAAAATGCCATCACGTACAGATTGGTTGTGTATTTGCAATATCAGCGTCTTCCCTGCCAATGAGGTAACGCCTGATGATGACGTTTTATATGACCCCCGGCTCCTGCTCGACAGGTATTCATATTCTGCTGGAAGAACTGGAACAGGTATTCAGTGCCACTGTTCTGAACCTGCCCGCGGGCGATGGACAAAAGCCGGAGTACCTGGCTATCAACCCGAAGGGCACCATTCCCACCCTGGTGCTTGATGACGGCACGGCGTTGACCGATTTTGTTGCCATTGCCTGGTGGCTGGCCCAGCGCTGGCCGAAAAAAGCCTTGTTACCAAGCGATCCGACGGCCCAGGCTGTTGCCCTCGACCGGCTCAATTATCTGGTCGGCACCCTGCATGGACACGGTTTTACCCGTATTTTTACTCCCGAGCGCTACCTGCTGCATGCGGATGATCGTGATGCCATCGAGCGCCAGGGCCGGACTCTGGTACAAAAAGGCTTCCACCAGGTTGCCCAATGGCTGGAAGCATCTCCCGGTGCATTACTGTATGAGCAGTTGTCAATTGTGGATGCCGCGCTGTTTTATAACGAGTTCTGGGCCAACCGCCTGGGTATGACATTACCCAGTGCCTGCCAAATTCATTACCAGGCAATGACGCAACGCCCAACGGTGCAACAAGTATTAATGGAAGAAGGATATCGACAGTTTTGACGGTTACAATTGTCAATATTGACTTTTCCAGCAACCACTGACCAATAAAAAACCGTATTATTCAGGAAATAAAACAATCATGTAACCATTGGAAACAAGTTACTTACCATAGGTAATAGAAAGAAACAGCGGCAAGCACAGCCAGAAAAAAGTCAGCGAAATAATTTTTAAATGACACCCACGACATATTGCACCACTTGGTGGCGCAATATGTCATTCAAAAAAATGCACCCAGCCACAAACAACCATTCAAAGCCACCTTGTTTTTATAGCTGTCAATAAAGCCATCGCTTGATTTTTTTATTTTGATAACCAGATCACATTTTATTGTCGCTCATACTTTTAAATATCGTATTTTTTTATTCTGCATCAAGCATGATGATCCACGGAACCAAACACTCGCTTCAGCGTTGCGCTGACCCAACTGCTTTCCTTGCGTAATGCCTTACGCACCAGAGACGCATAGTTCTGGTCTTCTTCCTTGATGTGCTGCAGCAACCAGCGCATCAGACCTGTACGCATTTTCCGGGCGACATTCATCGGGTCTGTACCACCATGGAGCTGCTCTCTCAGCAACTCCATATGTTCACAAAACTTCTCATGTATCAGTAAGTGATCATCCAGCAACGGGTAGCCTGCCCGCGCCATCAACTGCTCCTCAAAGCTGAAGTGATCAACGGTATAATCTTTCAACCGATCCATCACGCTATAGACTTCACTAACGTCATTATGCTCGATCGCATGGTGCAAATCATTCACATAGTCTGCGATACGTCTATGCTGACTATCAATAATGTCAACACCAATATCATACGAAGCATTCCAGACAAAATAACTCACGACCATCTCCTTTAATCGCAGAAATACAATGGCTACTTCAACGCCAAACATCTGCATTCAAATAAGCACGTATAGAATTCAGACCAAACGGTCTCAACCAACAGGCCGGTGATTGTAGCCGTGAAATATGAAAAAAAATAATGACATAAATCACATCACACAAAATATAACCAATTAGTTATATAAAAATTATAAAACCTTGGTTTTTTAATTATCGACAATCGGACAATCTAAAAAATCAGAAATGTAATATCAAAACAAAGATGACAATATGATTAAATATTTGAATTTTTACAACCAACACCCTTGGATCTATTTTCTTTTTTTATAAAAACTCCGCAATACCCAATGGGGAATAATTGAGTGTTCCCTGCCACCAATGATCTTTATACTGCAGGCGACCTTTCGTTTTGCCTTGCAGTGGCCACAGCCCGGTTACTGATTCCGGACACTGCATTCATACGATCAGCCACCGTCTCAACCACCCCACCACCAGAGTCATCATGTCCCGAAAGTCGTTTCCCCGCTCATCCAGCCACAAACCATCTGCCACCCCAGCGGCAAACAAGGCAGCGGTATTACATCCGCGCAATCGCCACCAGCAGCGTTATGACTTTGACGCACTGACGGCCACCAGCCCTGAGTTAGCCGCTTTTATTCGGCTCACCCCAAGTGGCAATCATTCCATCGACTTTACCGACCCGGTGGCCATCAAGGCATTAAACCGGGCCTTGTTACAAAACTGGTACCAAATCAATGACTGGGATATTCCCGACGGCTACCTCTGCCCTCCCATCCCTGGACGCGCAGACTATATCCATAATCTGGCCGACCTGTTGGCAGCCGCCAATGGTGGCAAAATACCGGCGGGCAAGCGTATTCAGGCCATGGACATTGGCTGTGGTGCCAACTGTATTTATCCGCTGATCGGCCAGAGCGAATATGGCTGGCGCTTTATTGCCGCAGATATCGACCCGGTCTCCCTGGCATCCGCCGAACGTGTGCTGACCGCCAACCCGTTACAACAGGCCGCCATTAGCCTGCGCCAGCAACCCGACAAGGACTGTTATTTCACTCACGTGCTACAGCACAATGAATTTCTCGACCTGACCCTGTGTAACCCGCCGTTCCATGAGTCGCCAGAGCAGATGTCGCGTGGCAACCAGCGTAAGTGGAAAAACCTGGGCAAATGGGACACCCCTCAAGAAAGCCACAGCTCAGAGTCCACTCCCAAAAACCAGCCGCTCAACTTCGGTGGTCAAAATAATGAATTATGGTGTGAAGGTGGCGAAGTCCACTTTATCAGTCAGATGATGCGGGAAAGCCAACAGTACGCCAGCCAGGTGTACTGGTTTACGTCACTGGTATCACGACAGGCAGCGCTACCGGCGCTGAAAAAGGTCTTGCGAGAGATCGGTGTGGTGCAGCAGCAAACAATTACCATGACGCAAGGTCAAAAAAGCAGTCGTTTTATTGCCTGGAGTTTTCTCAACGCAGAACAACAGACAATCTGGCGGCAAATGCGCTGGCAAAATACAACGCGCCGTTAGCCGTTATCTTCAGTACTGGTGGGAGGGTACTGACGGGAGATAACACAAGAACAAGACGAATAGAATAAACACAGACAGCTGACAAAGAGCCGGTGTATCACCCCGGCTCTTGCCCTGATTTCCTGAGAACAAGAAAAAACCATGAATCTCTTTGTTAATACATCCGTTGTAGCTGATCCAGCCCACCCCGATAAACGCCACTGATCACGGCTTCAGCTTCCGGTCGGGACATACCCTTGGCATCAAAGGTCGATTGCCAGGTGACTTTCGACTGACTGTCACCCATCGACGTGACACTGATGGTCGCGTTATACGCTTCGACCGGTAATGGCCCGGAGAGGATACGATAGCTGTAATTCATGCCGCTGTTGTCGCGACTGGTCTCTTCTTCAACAATTTCCGCACCGTCCTGCAAGGTCAGATAACGTCGATCCGATACCTGCTTGCTGAGTTTTACCGCCGGATGCCAGCGGTTCAAATCATTAAACTCCCCCACCAATGCCCAGACTTCTGCCGCAGGGGCATTCACCTTGACGGATTCAGTCACCGACGCCTGTCCGTCCATGCTGTCCATATGAGCACAAGATGCGGTTAATGCTGAACCACAGATCACCAGGGTAGAAAGTGTTTTATTCATAAATATAGGCCTACGTTTTTTGTTATTGGCCTGTCATAGCATGCGCAGTCATACGCCGGTCAAACATACTGCTTTGTATGGAGTCTTGACCTCCTTAAGCAGGGTATCTGTTCGCCATTGTTTTCTTACCCCTCCCTGCTTGACCCCGCAAACCGCTGTGCTAATGTGCGCGGCTTTTCGCTGTCCGGCTCACGAGGAATTCCATGATTTGCGGCTTCGACTACGGTACTTCCAACTGCGCCATGGGCGTCAAATCACAGGATGCCGTGCAACTGCTGGCCGTTGATGGCGACCAATGCTTTATGCCGTCGGCGCTGTACACCCTCGGCCGGGAATTGATCTGTGAGCAGGTCGGACTGGCCATGACCGAAGGACCGCAACGGGATGATTTCATCAAAACCCGGCGGGGGCCATTACAACTGGCCCAGCGGGCGCGGCGTGAGCTGGACCTGGGGCCAGCCTCCGAAGACACTGATGCCGTTATGCAGGTCGGCCAGCAAGCCTTTGCACACTATTTTGCCGATCCGGAAGAAGGCTACTTCGTCAAATCGCCCAAATCCTACCTGGGTGCCAGCGGCCTGCGACCGGAGTTTGTGCATTTTTTTGAAGACATCGTGACCGCCATGATGCAAACGGTGAAGCAGCGGGCCGAGTTATCCCTTGGCCAGACCCTGACTCATACGGTAATCGGGCGACCGGTCAACTTCCAGGGCGTCAATGCCGAACACAGCAACCGCCAGGCACTGGATATCCTCAGTATTGCGGCCAAACGCAGCGGCTTTCAGTCCGTCGAGTTTCTTTATGAGCCGATTGCCGCCGGGCTAAGCTTTGAGCGTCACCTCACCGGCAACCAGACGGTGTTGGTGGTGGATATCGGTGGTGGTACCAGTGACTGCGCCATGGTGAGGATGGGCCCGGATCACCGCGACCGCGACGACCGCAGCGCCGACTTTCTGGGCCACACTGGTGAACGCATCGGGGGAAATGATCTCGATATCACGCTGGCGGGCAGACAGCTGATGCCGCTGTTTGGCATGAACGCCAGCCTTAAAAGCGGCAAACCCATGCCCACCAAAACCTTTCTCGATGCCGTCTGTACCAATGATGTCGGTGCGTTGTCGCGCTTCAGCAGCCTGGAAACCACCCTCCACTTGCAGCAACTGCAACGGGACTGCCTGCAACCAGAGCTGATCAGCCGTCTGTTACATTTGCAAACCAACAAGCAGAACCAGCAGCTGGTACGCTGTGCTGAAAACGCCAAGATTGCCCTGTCCGATACCGACAGCACCCTCGTAGCGCTGGATTTTGTCGAAGCCGGGCTGGACACCCAGGTCTCCAGAAGCGGACTGGAAAATGCGATCCAGCGCCCGCTGCAACGTATCAGTGAACTGATGGCTGAAGCCGTCGCCCAGGCCGGTGTGCAGCCAGACCAGGTATTTATCACCGGTGGCAGTGCCCGCTCACCAATCATTCGTCAGGCGGTGGCGCGCACCCTGGGGGATATTCCACTGCTGGACGGTGATCATTTTGGCAGCGTAGTCTCCGGCCTGACCGAATGGGCACAGCGGATATATCGCTGATATGCGCTCAGAAGCCTGTTCCGATTAACCGGGTTTGCCAGTCGGACTGTCCCCCGGCACCGGTTGGCTCAGCTGCAAAACCCAGTCACGCAGTTGCACCAGCTCTTTATCGTTCAGCCCCTTGGCGGCTTTTTGCAAGCTGCGGGTAAGCTGCACCTGCTCCAGTTTCGGCAACCGCTCCAGGCGCTCAGTCAACCCGGTCGAGGCCAGCTCTGCCACGGTACGGTCAGCATGGGTCCGTCGCAGCATCAGCTCCAGAAAATCCACCGCCCGCCCCAGCAAGACAAACACAAACGTCAGATCCCGCACTGGCCCGGCGGTCAGGGTTTTGCCCGCAACCGGCACACCTTTGATGTTCAGTTTTTCCGGTTTCCAGGTTGCTGCCAATGAGGCCAGCCCGGACAACAGTCCGCCCGCCAGTGCTCCGGCCATCAACGAACTGCCACCCACCCCGGCATCCAGCACCGCACCCGCCGCCGCTCCGGCAGAGGCCGCCAGCGCAACGATTTTCTGTCGATCCAGACCGTAAAGATACCAGTGACTGTTATCAAACAGATCCGGGTAATCAGCGCTTAACAACTGCGCTTGCACTCGCATATTGGAATGGGCAAACAAGGACTGTAACTGGCGCTGCATACTGAATTCCATATCGCGCAAGTGGCGCTGATACTGGCTTTTCAACTGGGTCTCCAAGGCAGATTTGGCAAAATCGGCCGGGACCCGAACATCACTGACATGACTGATTATCTGCACCATATGCTCAGCCACAATCATCGCTCCCTGACTGGCCAGACGGTCAAAATAACGCGTCAGTGCCGCCATGGTGGCTTCGATTGCAGGTCGCCAGGGTTCGTGTAATTCAGCAAAGGCCGACAGCACCGCAAACTGCTTTTGGCGATCCGCGGTCATGGGATCAAACACCCGCACCACACTGAAATACTGGCTCAGGGCGTTTTGCCATTCTTCCACATGTGCAGCACCGCCAATCGGATTGATCAGTGCCATGCGAGGCTGCCCGGTCCACTGCAAAATGGTCATTTCGGCTTCAAATTCCGGGCTGTAAGGCAAGGATCCATCAACCACATAGATAATACCGGCACCATCCAGAATAGGCTGCAGCAGCTCGATTTCATCCTGAAACCGGCTGCTCGCTGCATGCCGTTGTTCGGTCACAAAATCCTGTACCGTCTGTTTGCGTTCAGCGGCATTGGGAGCCCGTTGCTGCAACCAGGACAATACTTGTCGTGGGCGCTGAAACCCCGGCGTATCAATCAGCCGATAATGACTGACACCATCAACACACAACTCAAACGCTTGTGCTGTTGTCGTGGTACCGGAAATTTCCGATATCCGGATTGCATCCTGACGCGTCAAGGTCGCGACAATGCTTGATTTACCCTTGTTCGGATGACCAACGACCGCAAATCCTGGCATCGTCATGCTAATACCCCTTTTTTAACGGAATCTGGTGACGGCTGGCAAAATACTGCCAGGATTTAAGCAGGGTCTGGTAGCGCTCATCCTCGACATCAGAGGACACCAGCACCAGCACAACCTGGGTATTGTTGTGCTGCAATAACTCGATACAGTCTGCCAGTTCACCGGTGGGTGTTTGCGCCGGATCCACCACCAGCAGTACCGGACGCGACCGCTTGCTGTCGGCAGAGGCCAGCCACTGTTCGTCTTCCAGCCAATCACCACTGCCCAGGTTTTTGACCACCGGCCAGTCGGTATCTGGCTGCTGCCAACTGATCAGATCGGCTGGCGTAGTGCTGATATCAATCTCGTCTGGCAGCACCAATGCTGCGTCTGATACCAGGGGTTCGTGGCTTTGCCGATGCTGCTGTGCCAGTATAAATTGCTCAATATCGGCGCTATTGGCAATGCTCCAGCGCAGCTGCCGGATAAAACGCCAGCGTAACAACAGCGCCAGCGCAACCCGAGGCAAGACACCGTACACCATGATCGCCATCACCAGTGTTGGCCACCAGCCACTCTGGCGGCTTCCCATACCGGCACCGGACCCCATCACATCCAGGGCACTGAAACGACTCTGACTGATCAGTTCAAGACCCGGTGATGCCACCAGCCAGTGCCAGGGCCAGCTGACAACCGCCATCATGTGTACCATGGTGCGATTGTCACTGATCAGTGTCGACGACCAGCCAAATTGATAATCCTGAAAGGTCGCCAGTGCAAAAAAGGCCAGCAAGGCAGCGACTGAAAAAACCAACCCCAGCCATTGGGTTTGCCAAAGCATCCAGGGGAACAACACCTTCTGATACGGCAAAAAATGCGTCAGCCGCAGCTTGTTGGCCAACGCCAGCAACAAGGGATGGGCACTGGCCAGGCGAGCGGGTTCACGCGCTGGTGCCAACACCGTCATATAGGCGCTGCTCAGGGTAAACAGCAAGGGCAAGAAAGCGAACAGCAGCAGAGGCACCCAGATATTCACCGGCTGCTGGCTGGCGTAGTTCAACACCCCCGCCATACTGGCAAAACCGATCACCGCAATAACCAGCCCCAACAGCAACAACACCCAGCGGGCGGGGGTTGTCAGCCCGTCGTCGCTGCCCTGCTGCAAGGCTTGTTGTTCCCAACGGCGCAAATAATCCACTGGCGACAGGGTATTGCTGGCATCACCACTGGCGGTGTCGGACGCTGTTAATGACAGTGTTTTTTGCGCCACGAACAAACGGAAGTCCAGCCAGCGACACATGGCGGTGGTGGCCCCGTCCTTGAAAAAAAACTGCACAACCTGGTTTGACGATACTGATAACGCTGAAGACATAGAATCCTGAATTTCCGCAACAAAAACCGTTACGCCCAGCCGTCAATGGCCGACCGCAGATAAAAAGATGGGCCAGTATACGTGGCGAAGCGCTCCGAGGGCATATTCGCAGTCATGGGTATAATGGGTTGAAGGCTGACAGCCAGGTGTTTAACAACAAGATCTTAAAACAAGATCTTGAATAGGCAGCACCGTGGCGGCAGTCGAACTTCGCATCATATGGCCAACACAATGCACTCCAGCGAGCCACATTGCCGATTAATGCGTACCCGGGCCGTCCGTCGTCATTATCGATCAGAACCCCGTTGAAACCGAGTCACCGGACTCTGCCATGGCACTCATCATCCACTCCTTGAAAGCCTTCATCCCGGTGGTCAAGGGCCGGTTTTTGCGGTACACCAAGTAAAATGCCTTATTGGTATCCAGCTGGATATTAAACGGAATCATCAAGCGGCCAGAGGCAATTTCACGGGAAGTCAGCGTACTGTCGGCCAAGGCCACGCCCAGGTTCTCCTGCGCCGCTGCCGTCGCCAGCTGACTGCTCGACAGCTGCAAGCTGCCCTTCGGCACCAGGTTGTCGACCCCGGCCTGATGCATCCAGTTTTCCCATTCCCACTTGCGCTTGCTGACGTAAATCAGCGTATGACGACGCAAGTCACTGGGTTTTTCCAACGGGTATTTGCCGGACAGCAGCGCCGGGCTACACACCGGCACCAGCATGACCTTGCAGAGAAAATGGGTTTCAATATCGTCCCACTCGCCATTACCGTAATAAATGGCGATATCCGTACTGACACGATTAAAATCAATCAGCCCCTGCGAGGCGTTGATTTGCAACTCAATATCCGGGTACAACTCCTGAAACTGCGACATATGCGGCATCAGCCAGCGCGTCAGAAAATTGGGCGCCACACTGATCTGCACCACATTGCTTTCGTGGCCATTGGTCAGCCGCTGGGTAGCAACCTCGATTTCATCCAGCGCGTGTTTGATGCCATTCAGATACTGCTCTCCAGCGGAGGTCAGTGCCACCTTGCGCTTGTTGCGACTGAACAGCTGTACTCCCAGATATTCTTCAAGTGTCTTGATTTGATGGCTGACCGCCGAAGCCGTCACAGCCAACTCATCGGAGGCAGCAACGAAGCTGGATTTTCGGGCCGATGCTTCAAAGACACGCAAGGCATTCAAGGGAGGCAGGCGACGCATGAACAATCCTGAAAGATGAATTTATTTCAGCATCATGTCGCTAGCCTGACGGTTTTTCAACCACCTTGGTCTCTCTGTTACAATCCCGCCTCGACTTACTCTCTCACCGACCCTGGCTGCTGCTTTATGACCTCCCACTCGTTACGTTATCTGTCGGCCTACTCGGCCGATCTGCAGCACCAGGCCAGCCAGCTGCTGCAGGCAAACAAACTGGGCGACTTGCTCAAACACCGTTACCCTCAGGCACACACCCTGGCGTCGGCCGGATTACTGTATGACTACGCGCAGGATCTCAAGCACCGCTATATGCGTAAATCACCCCCGATCAGCAAGGTGATTTACGACGACAAGATCCACGTAGTGGAACACGCTCTGGGGCTACATACCTTTGTCAGCCGGGTACAGGGCGGCAAGCTGAAGGCCAAGCACGAAATCCGTATTTCGACCCTGTTTCGCAACACCCCTGAAGCCTTTCTGCGCATGATCATCGTCCATGAACTGGCTCACCTGCGCGAAAAAGCCCACAACAAGGCGTTCTACCAACTTTGCCAGCATATGGAGCCAGACTATTTCCAGCTCGAACTGGATGTCCGGTTATACCTGTGTCAGCGCGACCAATACGGTGATTTATGGTGACTGCTGCCGGATCCTGATGGCTTCACATCGCGCATGTGGCTCTGCCTTGAAGTATTCCGGCCACAAAAAAGCCCGGTCATCCAGACCAGGCTTTTTTGTGGTGTTCCAGGGTGCCAGAACTCAGGGGGCATGATACCCGCAATCTATCGACTTACCATTTACTTGGCGTTGATCAAGGCCGCAAATTCAGTATAGCCGCCGACGTGTTCAGTGCCGATAAAGATTTGGGGCACGGTATCCACCGGTTTGCCAACGGTCTTTTCCAGGTCAGCCTTGCTGATACCTTCAACATTGATATCAATGTATTTAAAGTCCAGCTCTTTGATTTCACACAATTCTTTGGCACGCCGACAGTAGCCACAACCTTCTCGACCAAAAATAGTGACACGTTTCATAAACAGCTTCTCCGCAGTAAGGGGCATGACCGCCACTCTGATTTACTCTCTGGAGTGCGATTCAGGGCTAGGCCATAGTGGGTAAGTATTCTCATAGCTTATAACGATAGCTCAACCTCTGTTAAATCAATATTTACTATAAAGGCTATAGCCTGCCGCCCAGACCGCTGTCACCCAGGCAGCAGTCAGGACTTTCTCGCACAGAAGCCAGGAGAGCAATAAAATGAAGCTCATCCGGTCGCGTCTGGTTATTGCATTTCATATATTAGTATATTCTAATACAGGAATATAAATAATCTGGAATTCACACCAGTCTGTGAGTCCTGCCAGTAAACCCAGCCAGTAAATAAAGGATGCTCCTTATGCTGCCTTCTCGTTTGATGTTGAGCCTTGGCCTGTCTATCCTGCTCACCCTGCCGACCCATGCGCTGGAGACACGTACGTTACAAACCAGCCGCATCCCGGTGTTTTACGATTTTGAAGCCTCGTTGGAAGCGGTTAACGAAAGTACCATTTCCGCACAAACCAGCGGCTCGATTCTGGCCGTCCATGTGGATGTAAACGACCAGGTCAAAAAAGGGGCGTTGCTTATCGAAATCGACAACACCCAGCAAAAAGCCCAGCTCGCCCAAGCCCAGGCTGAACTGGCAAAGGCAGAAGCCCAGAATGAAGACGCCCAGATCCTACTCAAACGTAACCAGCAACTACTGAAGCAACGGTCCATTTCCCAAGGCCAGTACGACAGCGCCTCCGCCCAGGCCAAAAGCGCCGCGGCGGCAGTTGCAGCAGCCAACGCCAATGTCCGTCAGGCCCGCACCCAATTGTCCTACACCCGTGTTACCGCCCCCTACTCCGGCATCGTCAAAGCCCGTATGGTACAAGTGGGTGAGCTGGTCAGCCCCGGGCAACCCATGATGACTGGCCTGGCATTACAACCACTGCGAGCGGTCACCAATTTACCCCAGCGTATCGCCCGTTATTTCCGTAGCCGTCAAGCCGAAAGCAGTGTTGAGGTTCTGGTCGATGATCAGCAGATCCATATCAACGCCGACAAAATCACCCTTTACCCCTACGCCGATGACCAGCATCACAGTCTGCGTCTACGGGCCGAACTCCCTTCAGAAGGCGCCGCCAGCCGGTACCCCGGAATGTGGGCACAAGTGAGAGTGCCAGTGGGAGAACGAGAAGGCCTGATGATTCCACAAGATGCCGTCGTCAGGCATTCCGAAGTCACCTCGGTGTACGTTATGAAGGACCAGCAACTGTCCATGCGTCAGGTACGGCTGGGCAACAACAGCAACGGTGAGACTGAAGTTCTGGCAGGACTCAGTGCCGGTGACACCATTGCCATTGATGGCTACGCAGCGCTGGCAATGATTGCCCAACAGGCTGAAGCCTCCTCCAACCACGCTGGAGAATAATGACCATGTCTGCAGACACCACTCCATTGGGAATTTCCGGTAAAACCGCCCACGCTTTCCAGAATTCAGCCATTACGCCATTGCTGGCACTGGTTGGCCTGCTGCTCGGTTTTTTTGCGGTGATGATCACCCCGAAAGAAGAAGAGCCGCAAATCGACGTTACCTTCGCCAACGTTTTTATCAGCTACCCGGGTGCCAGTGCCCGCGAAGTCGAGCAACTCGTCGCCATCCCTGCTGAGCAAGTCTTGTCTGAGATTCAGGATGTCGATGATATTTTCTCCATCAGCCAACCAGGCCAGGCCATACTGACCGTTGCCTTCAAGGTTGGTGTTCCGCGAGAAACGGCCATCATCAACCTCTATAACAAAGTCCACAGCAACAATGACTGGTTTCCGCAAAACCTGGGAATCAGCCAACCCATTATCAAACCGATGGGGATTGATGATGTCCCGATCATGGCAATCACCTTATCTTCTGACGACCCTCTGGTCTCTGCTGCCGAGTTAACCAAGATCGCCCATACCCTGGAAACCGAACTCAAGCGCATCCCGGGCACCCGTGACATCTACAGCATCGGCGGCCACTCCGATGTGGTGCTGGTCAAGCTGGACCCTGCTCGCATGAATGGCTACAACCTCGCCTTTGACGACGTTCGTAATACCCTGATGAGCGCCAATGCCGGTGGTCAACGCCTGCCTCTGGTACAAAACAACGAAGTGATTCAAATCCAGGCCGGAGCATTTTTGCAGCACAGCACCGACCTCGGACAGTTGGTTGTTGGCAAAACCGAGACCGGGCTGGTCTATCTCGCCGATATCGCCGACATTCACCAGGGTGCCGACGTTCCGGAACAATTTGTCATGCATCGCGACCTCGGCAACACTCACAGTCAGGTAGCCGTTACCATTGCGATTGCCAAACAGCCCGGCACCAATGCGGTCGACATCACCCAATCCGTCGAACAACGCCTGATCGACCTCAAACAGCGCGTTATTCCCGACAATATCAACGCCGATATCACCCGTGACTACGGCATCACAGCCAAAGACAAATCCGACAAGCTGATCGCCAAACTCCTGTTTGCAACCACTGCCGTGGTGGTTCTGGTATTGGCAACCATGGGCTGGCGCGAGGCCATCATTGTTGGTGGTGCTATTTTTATCACTCTGGCCATCACGCTGTTTGCCAGCTGGGTATGGGGCTTTACGCTCAACCGGGTATCCCTGTTCGCGCTGATTTTCTCCATCGGTATTCTGGTGGACGACGCCATAGTGGTGGTCGAAAACATCCATCGACACCTGCATCTGGGCGGCAAAAAACTGCTGGACGTAATCCCGATTGCGGTCGACGAAGTTGGTGGGCCAACCATTCTCGCCACCTTTACTGTGATCGCGGCTCTTATGCCCATGGCGTTTGTGACCGGCCTGATGGGGCCTTATATGAGCCCAATCCCGATCAACGCCTCAACCGGTATGCTGATTTCCCTGGTGGTGGCGTTTGTGGTTACACCCTGGTTATCCTACAAACTGCTCAAGCGCCACTTACCCGACAGCACATCGGCTGATGAAGCCCCTGCCGATTCAAAGCTGCAGCGGTTTTTCCATGCCCTGATGTCACCCTTCCTGCAAGGCGCTGGCGCAGTCAAAAAACGTATTCTGTTATTTGTGGGGATTACTGGCCTGATTGTTGTCGCCGTTGCCTTGCCCGCCACAGAACTGGTGGTCTTGAAAATGCTGCCATTCGACAACAAGTCAGAATTCCAGGTTGTCGTTGATATGCCTGAAGGTACCCCGGTTGAAGAAACCCTGATGGTTCTCGATGCCCTCGCCGATGAATTAATGACCGTAGAAGAAATCCGCGATGTACAACTGTATGCCGGTACCGCAGCCCCCATTAACTTCAACGGACTGATACGCCAGTATTACTTGCGCAGCTTGCCTAACCAGGGCGATATCCAGGTCAACCTGGTCGACAAGCACCATCGTGACCGTAAAAGCCATGACATTGCCCTGTCCGTACGAGAACCGCTGCAAGTCATTGGCGAGCGCCTGAACGCCAACGTCAAAATCATCGAAGTACCACCTGGCCCACCCGTGATGGCACCGATTGTGGCGGAAGTCTATGGCCCGGAATACAGCCGCCAGATCGAAGCCGCCAAGGCCTTGCGTGGCCAGTTTGAAACCACGGCCGATATCGTCGATGTTGATGACTACATTGAAGCCGACCAACAACAGTGGATCATTCGTATCGATCGCCAGCGCGCCGCCATGCTGGGAGTCGCACAAGCCAGCATCGTCCAGGCCATCAACACCGCATTGGGTGGCGAGGATGTCAGCTATTTACACACCCACACTGAAGAAGGAGATCTCTCCAGTGCCAACAGCAAATACCCGCTCCCCATTCGTCTTGAACTGAACGAAGGCGACAAGGTGGGCCTGAACCAGCTGTTGGTGATGAAAGTGAAAGCCGCCGATGGCAGCCTGGTTTCACTGGCTGACCTGGTCAGCATTCGTAAAACCATCGCCGACAAAACCATCTACCATAAAAACCTGCAACCGGTCGTTTTTGTCACTGCGGATATGGCCGGAGAACTCGACAGCCCGCTGTACGGCCTGTTTGGTATCTCGTTTGGCATGGAAGACGCCGGACTCAACTGGCAACAATGGTTTATTCAGCAACCACCGCTGACTGACGATATCAGCATGAAATGGGACGGCGAGTGGCAAATCACTTACGAAACCTTCCGCGATATGGGGATTGCCTATGGTGTCGGCATGATCCTGATTTACCTGCTGGTGGTCGGTCAGTTCCGCAGCTACCTGGTGCCGTTGATTATTATGGCTCCGATTCCACTGACAGTGATTGGTGTTATGCCGGGTCACGCCCTGTTTGGTGCCCAGTTCACCGCCACCTCCATGATCGGCATGATCGCCCTGGCAGGGATTATCGTGCGGAACTCCATCTTGCTGGTCGACTTTATCAATCAGCAACTAGAAGAAGGAATGCGCTTTGAAGAAGCCGTTGTGACTGCTGCAGCCGTGCGCTCCCGGCCGATTGTACTGACCGCTGTCGCAGCCATGATCGGGGCATTCTTTATTCTGGATGACCCGATCTTTAACGGCCTGGCGATCTCACTGATCTTCGGCATCATGGTCTCTACCCTGTTGACGCTGATCGTGATCCCGCTGCTGTATTTCTCGCTGATGCCTAAGAACCTGGGCGAAAAACTGCGGGGAGAAATGGCAGGCTGAGATCAGCCCACCGGCAAATAATGCAACCCGACAATCAGCCCCTCATCTGAGGGGCTGATTTATTTTCAGCAGAACCTCATGTCTCCTGACCCCACCCAGCTGACCACCGGTGTATTGTCATTTCGCTGCATTCGTCGCCTTGCCCTGAACAACGGCAACACTCGCTCAGAGCCGTGCAGGATTAAATATATGTCCCCTTCAGGGCAATTTACATTTACCCAAGCCGCCTTATTTACTCTTCCAGATCTGCGCCACTGCCCGGTCACTGCCCAAAAAGCCGACAATCAGGCACACAATGCTAACGGTGAAAAAAACGATTCCTGGCAACAAGCCACCCCAGATTGCCGCCCTGATGGCAACGTATAACGAACCGCTGGAAATCACCAGAAACAGGCAGCCAACAGCCAGCAGAATTTTACGAAAGGAAGGTTTATAAGCGTATTCACCGGTTCCTTTTTCAAACAGATTCAGAAGCGGGGCAAACAGTTTTCGTAATTGGGTTTTCATAAACGCGATGGCGCCCTGTGTCAGATAATCGGTGGCAAAGCCGGTGCGGTAAGGTTTCAGGCTACTCCGCTCACGAGACCAGCCAAGACTGACCATCGTTTGACCCGACCAAAAAGCGCTACAATATCAACCTTTACCGCCATAAACCAACACGGCACCCGGCTGCACTTGCCCAAGGTGTCTTTTCTTAATGCCCGTTGTCCGGGCTGTACAACAGGAATTCGACGTGACTCACTGGATCGATACTCGCCATATCAAGGGCTGGCATGCCCATGTCTATTTTGATGCCGCAACCCAAGGGCAAGCCCGCGAGCTGTGCCAGGCTCTGACGGAAGCATTGCCGGGTATCCAGCAGGGTCGCATGCATGAAAAAGCCGTTGGCCCACACCCGGACTGGAGCTGCCAGCTGGCTTTTGGCCATGATCTGATTGCCGATGTCCTTGGCT
Organism: Oceanobacter sp. 5_MG-2023; assembly: GCF_030548165.1. Taxonomy (NCBI): domain Bacteria; kingdom Pseudomonadati; phylum Pseudomonadota; class Gammaproteobacteria; order Oceanospirillales; family Oceanospirillaceae; genus Oceanobacter; species Oceanobacter sp. 5_MG-2023. Next base: position 20,097 of record NZ_JAUORS010000021.1, read on the forward strand.
TTTTGAGCCTGAACCGCCAGGGCCTGACGGTGTTTATTCACCCGATTACCGGACAAGACCTGATCGATCACCGGGACAGGGCTATCTGGATGGGCGCAATACGCCCGCTCAAGCTGGAAAACTTGCCGGATTTTGGGGTTGTCTATGACCTGTTATCCGACTCCCCTGCCTGAGCCTAGCCCACCCTCTGCACTCTCCATGTAATGTAGCCAGTGCCAGTTTATAGCCAGTGGTCAGAACACCGCGGATCAAGACAGGGGCTGTAATATCCACACAGACTCTGTTGCACTCAGCCGGTTTTTCATAACGCCGTCAATCTCTTCGGTTTCCAGCAACAGCAGTCGATAATCCTGGTCGTAATGCTGATGCAGTTCTGCACGAGGCACAGAGAATGGCGGGCCTTTTCTTTTTTCCTGATCGTATTCGTAGCTCACCAGTAACTGCCTGGCCGTATCCGTCAACTGACGCAGGTGCTCACTGTAACGCTGGCGCAACGCCGGCGGTAACGCCACCAGTGCTGCGCGGTCATAGATGGCATCCACCTCACCCAGTACGTCGGCACTGAGGTCAAAGATATCCCCCACAAAAATATCCAGGCCATCGGCCTGATACTGTAACAAAGGCCCGATCTGACGAATCTCTGGCGTCACTCCCAGCTCTGCAAACAAGGCCTGAATCGCGCTTTCGTTTAACTCGGCACCGGCAACCTGCACGCCCTGCCCCAGCAGCCAGCCAATATCCAGTGTTTTGCCACACAAAGGCAGAAATACCCGCTGCCCTTCCTTTAGTGCCAACCGCTCGTAGTATTTGACCAGCACCGGGTTGGTCTCATTTTGGTGGAAACCAATTTCGCCGCGCTCCCATTTTGCATGCCAGAAACTTGCGTCCATTGTCTTACTCCAGAACTGATATATCGCATTGCCCGCCATCATACACGGTGGCGTGGAATTTCAGAGCGCCGGAACAGCAGGCCAAACACGTCCCGACCCTGGTCATAGCGCCTTCCACAATAACGACGTTCAAACCAAGTACGCTAAATACCTGCTACGCCACTCACACCACTCACACCACTCACACCACTCACGCCCAATACCTGCGACATCGATTCCCGCCAATCTCAGCCAATGCCGGTTAATGCCGGTTAATGCCGTCGCCATGACACAAACCAGCGCATACACGGCACTGGGTGCCAAGAACCGCAACAGCCCAACAGCGTTTAATCAATGCAGCATGAAGAAACCATCCGGTCTCTTCATAAGAATCATCAGCAAATGATCGAGGGACTCATGTCTGCTACTGAATACGACTACATCATCGCCGGAGCCGGATCGGCCGGTTGCATACTGGCCACCCGACTGATTGAAGCTGGCCAAAGCGTCCTGCTGCTGGAAGCCGGTGAAAAAGACGACAGCATGTTTCACAAAATCCCAGCCACTGTGGTGAAAGTTTTCCAGCAAAAATCATGGCCTTACATGACCTTGCCGCAAGAGCATTGCGACAACCGGCAAATGTTAATCGCCCAGGGTAAAGTACTGGGTGGAGGCAGCTCGGTGAATGGCATGATCTACATTCGCGGCCAGCATCAGGACTACGATGACTGGGCAACCCAGTGGGGTTGCACCGGCTGGGGCTACACCGATGTACTGCCCTACTTCCGCAAAGGCGAAGCCAACGAAAGTCTGGGTGACCGGTATCATGGCGAAACCGGCCCGGTGCATATTGGCGAAAACCGCTACCGTCATCCGCTGACCCAGGCCTGTATCCGTGCTTGCGAACAAATGGGCCTGCCGTATACCAACGATTTTAACGGCGCATCCCAGGAAGGCACCGGTTTTTACCAGACCAACATCAAGAATGGCGAGCGCCAAAGCACCTCACAAACCTACCTGAAAAGCGTCAAGGACAACCCGCGGCTCAAGGTCGAAACCCACGCACTGGTCCACAAGGTTAACCTGACCAACAGCGTGATTGGCAACCGCGCCAGCGGTGTGACCTACTCAATCAAGGGTGGCGCGGCACAAACAGCAAATGCCAAAAAAGAAGTGATTATCAGCGCCGGTGCGTTTGGCAGCCCTAAAATCCTGATGCTCTCTGGCATTGGCCCCAACGAAAACCTCAGCAAGGTCGGTATCAAAACCGAGGTGGAATTGCCGGTTGGCAAGAACTTCCACGACCACCAGCACATGTCGATCAATGCCACCACCAAAGATCCGATTTCTATCTATGAAGAAGACAAGGGGCCTTCTGCCATCAAGCACATGCTGCAGTGGCTCTGGACCCGCTCTGGCTTGATGACGTCCAACATTCTGGAAGGTGGCGCGTTTATCGACTCCGAAGGCGTAGGTCGCCCGGATGTGCAATTCCACTTTTTGCCACTGCTCGACAACTTCGATAACACACCCGGAGAAAAACCAGAAGCCGAAGCCCATGGTGTCTCTATCAAGGTGGGTCATCTGCGCTCCAAATCCCGGGGCGAAGTACGCCTTGCCAGCAGTAACCCCAGTGATCTGGTCGAGATTGACGCCCAGGTGTTATCGCACCCGGACGATCTGAAAAACCAGGTTCGCGCCGTCAAGGTCGCACTAAAAGCCATGGAACAACCGGCACTCAAGCGCCTGATCAAACGCGTGATCGAACCCGACAACATTGCCATTGACGACGACAAGGGGCTTGAAAACTTTGTCCGCAAAAACATCAAGACGGTCTATCACCCAGGGGGTACCTGCAAGCTGGGCACCAACCCGCAAGACGCCGTTGTCGATCTGGAACTGCGTGTTCACGGCGTTCCCAACTTACGTGTGATCGATATGTCGATTTGCCCGCAAGTGCCCAGCGGCAACACCAACGCCGTTGCCATGATGATCGGTGAACGTGGTGCCGATCTGATTCTGAACCCCGGCCAGATCCTTGCCACGACCACCAGCCAGCTCACTACTCCAAGTACAAAAAAGGAACCCGCCCATGTCTGATATTCAACTGCTGCCAGAAACCCTCGCCTTTCTGGAACGTCAACACGGACAGTTCATCGATGGTAGCGCCGTGGCGCCTGCCGCCGGTACAGAAGTCATTGATATTACCAACCCGGCAACCGAGCAGGTTATTGGCCAGGTCACCAGCGCCTCGACCGACCAGCTGAACCAGGCGGTCGACAATGCCAAGGCCTGTTTCAAAAGCACCTGGGCCAACTTCAATCCCTACGCTCGCGGCCAGCTATTGAACAAACTGGCTGATCTGATCGAAGCCAATGCCGAACAGATTGCGCAGCTGGAAACCTTGTCCAGTGGTAAATCAATCAACCTGTCACGGATGTTTGAAGCCCAGCAAAGCGCCATTTTCCTGCGTTATTACGCTGGCTGGACCACCAAAATCACTGGCGACACGCTACAGCCTTCGTTCCCGTCCATGGCCGGAGAGCAGTACAGCGCCTTTACCCGACGCGAACCCATCGGAGTGGTAGCCGCCATTGTGCCGTGGAACTTCCCGCTGATGATTGCCGTCTGGAAACTCGGCGCGGCGCTGGCCTGTGGTTGCACCGTGGTGTTGAAACCCAGTGAATTTACGCCACTCACCTGTCTGCGTCTGGCCGAACTGGCCAAAGAAGCGGGCTTGCCGGATGGCACGCTGAACGTGATTAATGGCAAAGGGGATGTTGGTGCGCAGCTGATCCAGCACCCGGATATCGCCAAGGTGTCCTTTACCGGTTCGGTACCAACGGGCAAAAAAGTGAATCTGACAGCAGCAGCCGACCTGACCCGTTGCACCCTGGAACTGGGGGGCAAAAACACCGCCGCGCTATTAAAAGATGCGGATATCGACCGTGCAGTCGGTGGTTTGCTGCAAACCGGCTACATTCACCAGGGTCAGGTTTGTGCTGCGCCAGAACGTGTGTACGTCCACGCCTCGCGACTGGATGAACTGACCGCCAAACTCGGTGGCGCACTCAGTGCGGCACCGATGGGATCACCCCTGGATGAACAAGTGGTTTTTGGCCCGATTTCCAACAAGCCACAATACGAAAAAGTGTGTCATTACCTCGACATCGCCAACCAGGAAAGCCGCATTCTGACCGGTGGCAAGGCGGTACCAGGGCCGGTCAATGGCAAGGGGTATTTTGTTCAGCCCACCATCGTGCAAGTCAATAGCGCCAACGACACCCTGATGCAGGAAGAAACCTTCGGGCCTATCCTCAGCTTTATGGCGTATGAAGAAGAAGATGAACTGATCAGCCTGATCAACAATACCCCTTACGGCCTCGGCACCAGCTTGTGGACCAACAATTTGTCGGCCACCATGCGTATGATTCCACAAATTGAGTCCGGCACTGTCTGGGTCAATCTGCATACCATGGTGGACCCTGCGGTGCCTTTTGGTGGCGTCAAACACTCCGGTATTGGCCGTGAATTTGGCAGTGCGTTTATCGATGAGTACACAGAAACCAAATCGGTCATTATGGCGTATTAAGTTCTGATCCCGGTGTTGGTCTCTCCCATGATTCCCTGTCAGGCGCAGATGAGACCAACACCGGCCTGCGCGCCCATACCGTCCATGCTCATACCGTCCATGCTCATACCTTCCGCGCCATATCTGCCCCCTGATCCATCCTCCCGGCTTGCCGGACAGCTGCCTGCAGAAGTCGCTGTTTTCATTTCCTGTAGCCACTGTCTCGGGTTTTGAGCAGACTGGTTCAATTCTTGCTTTTTTAATTGAATATTCAAGTTTTAAAAAGTGAGATTTTGCATGCATCCACAATCTGACCTCGCGCATTGGGAATCTTCTGTACACGCAATTTGCGGCAATTTTTCGACCCACCCCCAGCGCCATATTCCTTTTTTGGGCAGCATCCAACTAAGCAATCTCGGCGGACTTGAAGTCGCCCATATAGAAACCAACGCTCATCGCGTTGAACGCGACTATAAAGCCACCCAGGACGATCGCTACTGCTTTTTGATCCTGCAGACCGGGGGCATCATGGGGTTCAGCGCCTGCAACGGTGAAGAGCTGGCCCTGAAGCCCGGAGAAATTGTTCTGATTGACTCTTCCTGGCGCTTCAACATGCTGCCACAAGGGCTGATCCAGCAAACGTCGGTGCACTTGCCACGCACACTGGTGCAGAACCTTTTACCGGGCAAACAGCCCTTTCACAAGCTGTCCTCCAACGGCATCAGCACACAAATGTTACGCAATATGATGCAGCAATTACGTTACTCAAATACTCATTTTGGTGCAGCAGACAGCGAAGGTATGGCGTTACAACAGGCGCTGGCCTCCTTGCTGCAACCGGCACTAAACCTGCACGAACAAGCCCCTTCATCTTTGCGGGCACTGGCGGAACAGCATATTGTACGGCTCCTGCAAGATCATCGTTTGTCACCGGAACGGCTGGCCGATGAAATGCATATTTCCCGCCGCACTCTCTACCGGCTGTTTGAGTCCGAGGGCCAAAGTATTGCCCACCGCATCCTGACTTTGCGACTCGACCGCTGCAGCGCCGAACTGGAATGGCCTGGCAACGATGCCCTGTCGATCACGGATATTGCCTTCAAATGGGGGTTTTCAGATGTGTCGCAGTTTTCACGTGCTTTCAAGCGGGAACGCGGCATCTCGCCACGGGAATATCGGCAACTGTCACTGCAAGCCGCCAATATCGCTCAGGACACCAGCAGCCATGCGCCCGAGTTTTTTTAGCGGGAATGCTTGCGTATTAACGCAGGGGTATCCCGCGATGCTTCCTGATAACAAGGCAGCCGGAAAAAGCCGGTAAAACCAATAAAAAAAACCAACCAAATGGCACCAATAAGCAGTATTGCTGTTGCAGTCATAACCTATGCTTCTCTGTTTTTTTATTATGGCTCCAGTCTGGCACAGACGTTCCCTGCCGGTATGGCAAGACGCCATGTTTACGCCCGGCAAGGGTCGGATGGCTCAGATTGTCCTTTACTGCGAATCACCTTGTGCCAGTAACCAGCGACGATCCAGAGACGTAATGCCCCGGCATCCCATCAGGTTCAGCGATCGCCCGAGTTCTTCCTGAACAATCGTCAAGACCCGATCCACCCCGGCACCCCCATAAGCTGCCACGCCATACAAGGTGGTACGAGCCAGCAAAACGCCTTCAGCCCCTAACGCCAGCGCTTTGATAATATCGGTGCCACGCCGTACCCCACCGTCCAGCAACAGACTGATACGACCATCAACAACCGGCGCAATACGCGCCAGAGCGTCCAGACTGCTGCTTGCCCCGTCAAGCTGGCGGCCACCATGATTGCTGACGACCACCCCATCCAGACCGAGACTGATTGCCATCCGCGCATCGTCCGGATGCAGCACGCCTTTCAGAATCATCTTGCCGGGCCAGTTGGCACGAATCGCCGCCAACCGCTGCCAGTCCAGTCGGGTATCCAGTTGCTCGGCGATAAACTGCATGGCACCCAATGCCGTGCGCTCACCATCCGGCAAATAGGCATTCAGATTACCCATGGTCGGCAGGCCTGCGGGCACCATCACCCGCCACAACCAGCCAGGACGGGTCAAGACATTCAGCTTGTTGGCCAGGGTCAGCTGGCGTGGCGAAGCAAAATTGCGCCGGTCCCACTCACGATTACCAACCACCAGGGCATCACTGGTTACCACCAGCGTTGAGCATCCGGCTTTTAAGGCCCGCTGGAGCAAATCCTGCTCCAGCGACGGGTCTTTCAAGGCATAGAGTTGAAACCAGAGATCGGCATCCGGGACCTGCTGGCGAACCTGCTCCAGGGAGGCGTTGGCAACCGTACTGAGCGTAAAGGGCACGCCATGCGCAGTGGCTGCACGCGCCAGTTCGACATCCGCATTGGGCCACAACATGCCGTTAAAACCACTGGGGCCAATGGCCAGCGGCAGCTGGCTGGCCGAGCCAACCAGTGAGCCAGCCAATATGGGCGGGTCATTCGGAACCAATGTTTTGCTGTGCAAACGGTACTGCTGAAAAGCACTCCGGTTACATTGCAAAGTGCTTTCGTCTTCCGCGCCACCTTGCAGATATTCCCAGGCAAAACCAGGCAGCCGATGGCGGGCTACATAGGCCATTTCGGCCACACTGAGAATACGTTGCGGATCATAACCGCGGTAATACCGTCGCATGGTCGGCTTCCTGTCTGGTCTGGCCAAGGCGACTAGTGAGTCGCCACCCGTGCTGCAGGCACCGGCTCTTCAAGATCGAAGACCTGCGTGAAAAATTGCGGAAGCTTCAGCCGTACATCGCTGGCAGCAGCAGGGTTATAAACCCACGGCCCCGATGGCTGGACACACTCATCGCCCATGCGGAACATCCGGCCCGTTGCCTGATTCAGCAAGATGCCCTTGATGCCCTCCCGAATCGTGCAATCCCGTAATGAGCGTTCCAGGCCACTACGAATCTTTTCCGAGTGGACCAGGTCGAACGCATGTCCGGCATCCGGATAGCTGGTAATCTGGATATTGGCTCCGGTACTGGCGCTGCGACTGACGTAATCACGGCACTGGTCGACCGCATTCACCTGATCATTGGCACCGTGGTAAATCCGGATTGGTGCCTGTATCAGCTTGTCGTCTTCACGATATTGAAAACTGCAATCAGGATAAAACGCCGCAATGGCAGCAAACGACAAGCCCGCCTGTCCGTACAAGGATTGCATCCGTTCCATGCCTGCGTACAGGGTCGCCTGCCCGGACTGCGTAAAGCCAATCAGTCCGATACGTTTGGGGTCAATACCCGGATATTTTGCCAGCTGTGCCAGCGCCGCGTAGGCATCCCGAATCAGTGCCATCCGCCGCAGACTGCTGGTGGACTCAATCCGGCCGTTGGTACTGTCGACCATAAAGGTGCCGATACCCCGTTGATTCAGTAACTCAACCCAGTCTTGCAGTTCGTAGGTATAGCCACTGGCACCGTACAGCAGGATCACCACCGGATTGTTGTCACCTGGTGGCAGTCTTAAAGCACCGACGATACCGGCCTGCTCGCCACCCTTGCCCCGCAACAATTGCTGGTCGGACATGGTCACGGTCGTAAACGTTATGACATGAGAAGAAACTGCCGCCCGGACGCTGGTCGCATACAACACCAAACATCCCAGCAGCGTGATAGCCAGGCTCAGTCGCCTTGTTATTGATATAGCCATAGTGGTTCGCCACTGCCGGACTGTCTGTGGCAATCACAGCCAGCCCGGCATCAAGGCTCAGAAGTTAACAGTATAGGTAGTGGTTACCCGATACTCATCGTATCCAGCGGCAAAGCTGCGATCGATAAAGATACCGCGTACATCAAACGTCAGTCCTTTGAATGCACCTTCCTGCAGGCTGTAGGTCACGTACAGGTTTTTCTCGGTTTCATTTTCATCCGTCAAATCGCCCACATCAATGTCCGTACCCTTGATCATACGGGCGAACACTTTCAGGCCTGGCAAGGTGTCTTTGGCGTTATACATGTACACCAAACCAAGGGATTTTTCGTCTGGACGAACAAACGCCAGGTTTGACCACTGCACCAGATAAGGCTGCGGGATATAACCATTCAGGGTTGGGAAGAACTTGTCGTTGTTCATCTTCTGATAGTTAATCATCACCGCGTGATTACCCATGCTCAACGACTCACGTACACCAAATGCCTGGGTATCGTATTCGCCATTGCGGGCTTCACCGTCATCGCTGACGCGGAACAAACGCACGTCGGTGCGCGAACCCACATCGCCGAAGCGGGTTTTGTAGGTCAGGCCAGCGTACTGTTGCTTGTAGTAGTCGTTCAACGTCCCCAGGAAGTAGGTCACGTTCAACGCTTTGTTAACGTCATAGCTGGCACCAAAAAAGTCCAGGCCATCGGAACGTTCGTCATCGTTACCAAAGAAAATGGACATGCCTTCCTTGTCGGACGATTCACGGGTTACCACAGACCAGTAACGACCAGCGGTCAACGTCAGTCCGTCAATCTCCCTGGACTGCAGCATCGCACCTTCATAGATGGTATCCAGCTGACGGCTGGTGTCATCCCAGGCGATCGGCAGATGCGGACGATGATCACCAATGGTCAGTTCGCTTTTGGAGTATTTGGCCTTGAACGTGGCACCGGTACGACCATAAGTGTCTGGCGCTTCACCGTCAGCGTGGATAGGCACAGAACCATCGTTACCATCGGCACTCATGATATAGGCCAACTGGGAAGACGCATCCAGACCCACCTGAATGGTCGTGTCGGTATAACCGGAGGTGAACTGCAGGTCGCCACTTTGAGACCAGCTACCCACGTCGTCGGCGTCAGTATCGTAGCTACGAGTCAGATAAAAGTTTTTCAGGTCCAGTTTAACGGTGCTGTCCGCAACAAAATCCGCCAGAGCGGTGGTTGGCAGAGCCAATCCCGTCACGGCTGACAGTACGATTCCGGCTTTACACAGATTGCTTTGTTTCATTATATGTTCCCTTCTGCTTTTCATTGAGTACCAGTGACTGCTGGCGTGTGGTTGTACCGGCCACTCCTTCCCTTGCGGTGAAGAAACCGGCCTTACTCGCCTGGTAACAGAACGTCTTGCGCTCTGTCGCCCCCCTGTTGCCGACGCGGTCAAATCCCTGCCGCGTTCTTGTTATGGGTTACTCGATTACTGCACAAAAAATCGCAAGGTCACGTACACTCAAGACGCAACCGATTTGTCATTCAAGCAATGGTAAGCCCGGTTGAAATACACCAGACCGTCATCTGCATTACCGATGCGTACATCAGCAATGCGGCAATAAAATACGGTGTGGGAGCCCATTTCATGGCTCTCGTGGATCACGCAATCAAAGTTCACCAGCGCTTCATCCAGTGCCGGAGCACCGGTTTTCAGACAGCTCCAGTGGTGCTTGGCAAAACGTTCTTCGCTGGTCAGTTCGCGGTTGGCAAAATCCCAGGAAACCCCCTGGTGCTCGCCGGTCAGCACGTTGACGCACAACGTCTTATTGGTTTTGAAATGTTCATGAGCGTAGGAATTGCGGTTCATGCAAACCAGCAAGGTCGGTGGCTCGTCGGTGACACTGCTGACGGCGGTGGCGGTAAAGCCGAAGCGCCCGGCGTCACCATCGGTAGTGATGACGGTGACAGCTCCACCCAGCAACGACATGCCATTGCGGAATAATTGAATATCGACCATGGTATGGCTCCTCTAATGGTAGTTAGATGTCGAGTACTAGACGTGGGGATTTGGCGCGCGAACAACACAGCAGCATCTGGTCGTTGTCCTCTTTTTCTTCGTCGGTCAGGAACACATCGCGGTGATCCGGAATGCCTTCGATGACATCGCACAAACAGGTGCCACAGGTACCCTGCTCACACGATACCCTGACCTTCAGACCGGCTTCGGTCAGTGCCTGGGCAATGCTCTGGTTTTCGCCAACAGTCACGGTGATGTCACTGGCTTCGGCATACACTTCAAAGCTGCTGCCACCGGTTTCAACCTCGACCTGGAAAAATTCCTTGTGAATGCGTTCGTCGGCAAAGCCTTTGCTGGCGGCACTGGCCATCACCCATTCCATAAACCCGGCAGGGCCACAGGTGTACATATGGCTACTGTCATCGGCACCATCAAACACCCGATCCAGATCGACACCGGCACCGTCGTGTTCATCGTCAAAATGCAGGTGCACCCGATCGGCAAAAACGCTATTCAGCAGATCATCAACAAAGGCACAACTACTGCGCGAGCGACCGCAATACCACAAATCAAACGGCTTGCCTGCGGCGTGCAGGGCATACGCCATGGCGATCATCGGCGTTACACCGATACCACCACCAACAAGAATCGAACGACCGTCGGTAGCCGCCAACGGGAACAGGTTGCGAGGCGCGCTGATTTGCAGCTCGGTGCCTTCCAGCAACCGTTCGTGAACGGCGATCGAACCACCGCGGGAATTCGGGTCTTTCAAGACACCAACGCGATACGCACTGTTGTCGGCCGGGTCATTACACAGGGAATACTGACGAATCAGGTTATCACCCAGGTGCAGGTCAATATGGGCACCGGCTTCAAACGCCGGTAATGGCTGGCCTTGCGGGTCGACCAGCTCCAGGGCAACTACGCCTGCGGCGTGTTGTTCGCGCTTGCGAACCACGACGGTCAAGAGTTCGTCTGTCATACGCTATCTCCATCCGGTCAATACCGGCGTTTCTTCTACTGTGCAGCCACAAAGTGGCGGGCTGAATCGGGTGATCGTGCGGATTTATGCGGCGCCGTGGCGCTGACCGGAATCAGCGCCTGGCGACTACCGCATAAACAGGCCACCGTTCACATCCCAGGTCGTTCCCGTGGTGAAATAGGCTTCGGGGCGTGCCAGCTGCACGACCATGTCACCAATAAAGTCAGCATCACCAAGCTTGCCCGCCGGAATATTGGCCAGCAGGCCAGGCAAGCGCTCAGCAGGCACCAGCGCCTTCACCATGGGTGAATCGATCGGCCCTGGCGCAATGGCATTAACGGTGACGCCGCCAGCGGCAAGTTCTTTGGCAAACACCTTGGTCAGGGTCAGGATGCCGCCCTTGGACGCGGCATAATGGGCGCCGGTTGAGGTGCCGCCGTTTTGCCCGGCCAGCGACGACATATTGATCACACGCCCATAACCCTGGCTGGCCATATAGCCGCCAATCACCTGACAACCGGCAAAGGTGCCGCCGAGGTTGATATTGACGACCTCATTAAATTCTTCGAGAGAGATATCCATCAGCGGCGTCGCCCGGGTCACGGCGGCATTGTTTACCAGCACGTGCAAGGCACCCCATTGCTCCAGTACGGCAGCCAGGGCACTCTCGAAGTCGCCTTTGTTGGCCACATTGAGAACAACCGCCATGGCGGTATCGCCACTGGCATCCAGTTCGCGGGCGGCGGCTTGAGCGGCATCCAGGTTGATATCACTCAAAACGACGTTGTAACCCGCGCCATGCAGACGCCTGGCGATGTGGTTGCCCAGCCCCTGCGCGGCGCCAGTGACCAGTGCTACCTGTGTTGATACGGTCATGAATTTCTCCTCGGTACTGCTTGTTACTGTCGGTTGGTTGCTTGTTTACAAGCGACTGTCACACGGTTTTCAAATGGCTTTTAACGGCTTTAACAGCATCAAACGCAATCAGGGCGGCATGCCGCCCTGACAGTCGTTAGAAAATAAAGCTGACCGTGCGCAAGAAGCCGTCGGCATGCAGCAATTTCACCACTTTCCGATCAACCAGAAAGCCTTCATCCGTCGGAACCAGGCGGTATTCAATATTGGCTGGATAAGTCACCAACTTGCCGTGCCGCAGCTCGTTCAGCGTCATGGCACAACGGGCAACCACAACGTCATCGCTGGCTTCCAGTACACGAATACGGGACATCATACGAACGGTGTAACCCACGGAATCAGCAGAAACCGATTCACCATTAATCAGGCGTGCGACTCGCATACGGCGCATGTCCGCATCGTCCAGCGCCAGGTTCAGGGTGTTGAGGTAGTCGGTTTCATTCAGATCGGTCGGAACGATATACAGACCGCTGTCCGTCCACAGCGACAACCACTCCTGATAGCCTTTGTGATCCAGCAGGTCGGCTTCGTAGCCAATAAACTCGGTGACTTTGGCGAGTAATTCGGTATTGGATTTCATCGCTTACTTCTCCTCTGCCGGCGCAGTGTTGGTTGTGCTGCCAGCAGCCATCATTTTCTTGTATTGCTGATACGCACCACGCATACCGGTTTCAGAACAGACGGCACCTTGTGGGTTGCCATCAACCGAAGTCCGCAGCCTGGTCATGCCCCGGTTCACCAGAATCCAGCCATCTTTACCGGACTGAGAGCCCTTCTGTACCCGCTCCCATGCTTCGCCATCATCTGGCGTACCAAAGCCCATCGGACCTTGAAAGTGTTCGTGCAAGCGCATGCGTTTGCGGTTAAACGCCTGAGGCGCACCTTCACCACCCAGTGCAACGTGCTGGATTTCGGTCTCGCCCACACTGACAGGACGCAGGACGCGGAAAAACGCCATGGAGCACGACACATTCGGGAACAGGTTGAGGTTGAAGCCGGTACCGTGTGCTGCACGCACCAGTTTTTTCACTTCATCTTCGGATTTGCCTTCTTCACGCAGCTCCGCTGCCAGAGCTTCGAAACGGGCAGGAATTGGCTGATCCAGGTCGGCTTCAAGATCCACCAGTTCAGGGATCATCACCATCACGCTGTGACCATGGCCGAGGTCTTCCACAAAACCCTCACCATCCAGGAAGTCGAAAATATCGGCTGTTGCATCGTCCAGAGAGCTGACGAAAGACTTGTGTACAATCGGGAAGTGGTACGCATCGGTGGTATTTTCGAGCTGGATTTTCCAGTTACCCGGGAAGTTGAAACGGTGTTCTCCCAGGACTTTCATTGGATAACCGCCGCCTTGTTTGGCAAACAGGTCGATCCATTTTTTGGCGCCACCAAGGAAATCCACCAGCGGCTCAATGTCGTCCTTGAAGGTGGCAAACACCATGCCCTGATAGGTTTCAAAGCGCAGGCTTTCCAGCGACATGTCTTTTTTGTCGAAAACGCCGTCGTATTCTTCAGGTTTTGGCAGTGCCCGCAGTGAACCGTCCAGGCCATAACCCCAACCATGATATGGACAGGTCAACGCCTTGGTTTTGCCTTTGCGGCCTTCACACACAGTGGCACCGCGGTGGCGACAGCGGTTTTGCAGCACGTGCAGGTTGCCTTTGCGATCGCGGGTCAGAATCACTGGATGACGACCAACAAACGAGGTTTTGAAGCTGCCCGAATCCGGCACTTCACTTTCGTGGCCAACAAACACCCAGGTGTTGTTAAACACTTTATCCAGTTCTTCTTCGAAAATTTCCGGGTCGGAGTACAGTGACTTGTGGACACGTCCTTCTTCGACCATATCTGCCGCTTTCAGGCTGATATCTTGTAGTTCAATCAATTCACTCATTGTCGTCATCTCTGGTTGTTGGCCGGTGTGGCGCACGGTTCTATTGCCGGTTGCGTGGTCGTTATAGCTGCGGTCATGGCCGGGTTATTTTTCCGGCACTGGCAGCGGCTCGTCGCTTTGCCAATGATCCACCGGTCGGCTGAACAGATTCTCTGTCTGGAAATGGGCGATGCGCCAACGCCCTTCTTGCTGTTTAAAGCGCACATCCAGGCGGGCACTGTTAAGGTGCGATGCGCCGCTGGCAAAAGTGGAGGTTTGCAGCATGTTCCAGCTGGCATGCGCATGATCACGCTCCACCACGATCAGCTCGGAAGTCAGGAAATGAACGTTAAGAGCAAAATGCGGCGGCTCGGAAGCGTAACTTCCCAGCATGGTTACGATGGCATCACGGCCCTGGAAACCACCAAAGCTATTGGCGTAACGCTTGCCTTTGCCTTCCCAAACAGCGTCTTCAGTGAACAAGTCACCCAGCTCATCCATTGGGGTCTGCAACGACAACTCATCACACAGCGCCATATAGCGGTTGATGCAAGCCCGGATATCTCGCTCGCTTTCCAGTGCCTGCAAACGCTCTTTCAACACGTCAATTTCATTCATTCCGGCGACCTCAGCTGCGTTGTACGATCAGTTCACGACCGGTACGCGCTTCCACTTTGGCGTAACGCCACAGTTTGTAAGGCGTCTCGCCAACAGCGGTGCTGCGGAACAGGTTGCAGCAGGCAACGACGGTGTCGTAATCAGCCACATCGGCCATCAGGTAGGTTGTCCATGGGTAGCCGGATGATGGGCCAACCATGCTTTGGTCGTCGTCCATGTTGCCGATCACGGTCACACCATCCATGTCATGAATGCCGTTCCACATTTCACCAAAGGCAGCCCAAACATCGAGTTGCTCTTCTCTGGGGGCATCCATGAAATTCTGGTTGATACCCATGCAAAACAGTACGCGGAGGGGTTTTTTATCACTCATAATGTGTAGCTCCTGGCGGTTAATTCAGTCGGTTACGATGTTCTAACAGGTGTTACAAATAACCCGGATACGGGTCGTGTCCGAAGAAAATGGCACCGGCATTACGGAAAGTAATTGCGCCCATAAAGGCGTGTTGAGTCGCCATCATCGAATCCCGCAAAATGCGTGATAACGGGTGATCGGTATAGGTGCTGGTCATGCCTGCCACCTGATAGGCAATACGAACTGCCTCGGCACATTCATGGGTCAGGTGACTGGTTGCCAGACGGATCAGGCTGACCTGTTCACGGGACGGCTTTTCACCCCGCTGGATGGTCTCCCAGGTGTCTTCCGTCACTTCATAGAAAAAGGCTCGTGAAGAGCGCAATTTGGCTTCGGCCTTGGCAACTTCAATCTGGACATATTCACGCTCACCCAGATTCGGTGCACCGGTCACCGATTTACGTCCGGCAGCCATGGCCTGAACCACGTCAAGTGCTTCCCGAGCCAGGCCAGCCGTGGTGACAGACAGAACCTGGGCGGCAAATGACAGGCTTGGATATGCAAAGAAATCGGATTCGATATTGGGTTTGCCGCCACGAACGAACGTCCATTCTTCTGGTATAAATACATCATTGACGACCATGTCGTGGGAGCCGGTGCCAACCATGCCGATAACATCCCAGTTGGGTTCAATCGTCACCTGGTCGGCTGGCATGACTGCCATGCGTGGCAGCGGTTCGCCGGCATCAGGCTGGATACCAACACCGATCAAGGATGCCCCCATGGAGCCACTGCCAAACTTCCAGCGACCAGAGACCCGGTAACCACCCTCTACTTTTTGGGCCGGCTGCGTCGGGAAAATACCACCTGCAAATACCACATCCGGGCCTTCTGCCCACACCTTGTCGATCGTTTCTACCGGCAATGCCGCCAGGTAGGCCGGGTTCATACCAAAGCTGGCCACCCATCCGGCAGAACCATCAGCGGCCGCAATGGCTTCAACCATTTGCAAAAACTCGGTCGGGCTACGCTCATCACCACCCAAGGCTTTCGGCACCATGGCGCGGTAAACACCAATACTGCGAAAACGCTCAACAATGTCTTGCGAAACGTACTGTTGGTCTTCGAATTCCTGGCGGCGCTGGCGTATGTCGGTCAGCAGTTCATCGAATGCAGGCCCTCCCCAGAGGGACTTGTCGATCTGATATCCAGCCATGATTCTCTGGTCTCCTGTTAATAATGGACTGAGCCAGTTCCTGACTCGACAGCCGCAAACAGACCTGGTGGAGTCTTCATGCTGCGTAACTGTTTATCCGTAAAAATTGGCCGAGATACACTCGTGCCCCGTTGCGTTTTTTAAAATCGCCCAAAAACAGACACACTGTCAATTGAAATTTCAATTAAATTTCAATGCACAAAAATGGACGTGTTTTTTAATAATGCACTGATCTGGGTCAAAAATTCACACTGTTCAAAAAATACTCAATTAGTCAAAAAAATATCACTAACTTATTGTTTTGTATGGATTTTTTAATAAAAATTACAAGGAAATACAAAATAAATGGGTAGTTTATTCCCACTCAGGCCCCACAAATGAGCCTCCGACAAACATTCCATTTCCATTAATAAAGCAGCTAAAAAAAGAATTTATTAGATTATTTTTTAATTTGTTTGTGATCCAAAAAGACAAAGCCAAAACCGCCAAAAAAACTTGAAAAGTCTAGTGTTTTCGGGGAATCCAGAGCGTTTCAAGGACGCGAAACCAACACCGTTGAGCCATGTTTAATGGGCTGGATTTACCGAACAGTCGTACAGTCCAGCCATGATGCCGATACGAAATTGGCACAGTCACTGCTAGGCTATCTCCAGTCAGTCGTTCCCAACGGGTTCGATTCATTACTCAGCCTGCAAGGCAACAAGGTTCCGTTAACCACGGTAACCACTCATTCAAAACAGCCTTGCACCTAAACGGAGATCATCATGCTGTCCAAGAAATTACTTCCTGTACTGCTGGTTGGCGCAACACTGGGGTTTAACGCGGCTCAAGCCGATATCAAGATTGGCGTAGTGACATCGGCAACCGGGCCGATCGCGCTGGTGGGTATTCCACAAAAGAACACCGTTGCATTGCTGCCAGACTCCGCCGGCGGTGAAAAAATCCGGTACATTTCTCTCGATGACAGCAGTGATCCAACAGCAGCCGTTAAAGCCTTCAAAAAGCTGATCGATGAAGAAAAAGTGGACGCCATCATTGGGCCAAGTGGTTCCGCCGCCGCCATGGGCGTGATCCAGTTTGCTGCCGAATCCGGCACGCCAATGCTGGCTCCTGTCGGTACTGCCGCAGTAGTGCTGCCAATGACAGAACAGAAAAAATGGGTTTTCAAAACCACTCAGAATGATGATCTGATTGCCGCCGCTCTGATTGAGCAAATGCAAAAGGAAGGGGTTAAAACCCTTGGCCTGATCGGCACAGCCGATCCTTACGGTGAAAACTGGGAAAACGTTATGTCTGGCCTGGCCTCCAAGGCTGGTATCAAGATTGTTGCGACCGAGAGTTTCCAGCGCCAGGATACGTCCATGACGGGTCAAAGCCTGAAAGTCTTGATGACCAACCCGGATGCCGTACTGATTGCCGCCCCTGGCAGCTCTTCTGTGATGCCGCAAACCACGCTGAAAGATCAAGGTTATAAAGGCCAGATCTACCAGACTCACGGTGCGGCACTGGATCCATTCCTGCGCCTGGGCGGCAAGGCAACGGAAGGAACCATTCTGGCCGCCAGCATGATGCTGGTACTGGATGAAGTGCCAGACAGTGCCGCAAAAGAGACAGCGACCCACTACGTCGACACCTATACCCGTATTTATGGCAACCCTCCTGCTACCTTTGGTGGCAACGTCTATGATGCTGGCCTGTTGTTGAAAAATGCCATTCCCGCCGCTCTGGAAAAAGGCAAGCCAGGTACTCCGGAATTCCGTGCCGGATTGCGTGACGCGCTGGAAAAAACCAAGGAAATGCCTGGTACTCAAGGTGTCTACAACATGACGCCTGAAGATCACAGTGGCTTTGACGAGCGCGGCCGCGTGATGATTACCGTCAAGGACGGTGACTGGAAACTGCTATAACTCTCTATTGACCGTGAAGACCCCGGCAGCTGCTGCCGGGTGGCTTGACCCCAACCTTGTACCGACGACGACCGAATCCTGTGACAGCATGCTGCGGCAACGCTGTGATTTTTTCTGTTGGGCCGTTGCCTTTAAGGAACTGGAAATAATGAATTTTCAAATTGCTGTACTGCTTGGCCAGGACGGCGTAACCAATGGAGCCATCTATGCGTTATTGGCTCTGTCTATTATTTTAGTATTTACCGTAACGCGGATTTTGCTGATTCCGCTGGGCGAATTTGTCACGTTCGGCGCCCTGACGATGGCGTCTTTTCAAGCCGGTGAGCCGACAGCATTGATGTGGGTCTTGCTGGGACTGACCCTGCTCGATAGTGCCCTGGATGCCTGGGCAATGCGTGAGCGCGGTTTTGATACACGCAAACTACAAATTATTGGACTGAAACTGGGTTACGCCGCTGGCCTGGTGATCCTGATGCACAGCCTGACACTGGATCAAATCCCGATGTTTGCCCAGGCTTTGCTGACCATGTTGCTGCTGGTACCTATCGGCCCGGTAATGTATCGGATTTTCTTCCAGCCGATCGCCTCTGCCCAACCACTGGTGTTATTGATTGTTTCAATCGCGGTACACGTTGCCATGGTGGGTGTTGGCTTGTTGCTGTTTGGCCCTGAAGGTGCCCGCACCCAGCCGTTCACAGATACTGCTCTGTCGCTGGGGCCGGTGATGCTGAAAAGCCAGACCCTGTGGGTAATCCTGGTGTCCATTATCCTGATCGTATCCCTGTTCCTTGCGTTTGAACGCACGCTGTATGGCAAGGCCTTACGAGCCACCGCAGTCAATCGGATGGGTGCCCGCCTGATGGGTATCTCTCCGGACTTCGCCGGTAAGGCAACCTTTGCCCTGGCCGCCTTTATTGGTGTGTCATCGGGTATTCTGATCGCCCCGATCACCACGCTGTATTTTGACTCCGGCTTTATCATCAGCCTGAAAGGTTTTGTCGGCGCCATTATTGGTGGCCTGGTGAGTTACCCGGTAGCAGCCATTGGTGCCGTCGCGGTCGGAATGGTAGAAGCTTTTTCCATGTTCTGGGCCAGCGCCTATAAAGAAATTATCGTCTTCACACTGATTATCCCATTCTTGCTGTGGCGTTCTCTGACCAGTCATCATGTGGAGGACGACGAATGAAATCCCTCAATTTCCAATTAAGCAATATCCAATCCCGTAGCATTCTGGTGGTTTTCCTGCTGCTGGTCGCCTTTGCTCCCATGATTATGCCGGTGTATCAAATCACCCTGATGAACTACATCGGTCTGTACGCATTGGTGGTGTTAGGTCTGGTCTTACTGACGGGTGTCGGTGGCATGACCAGTTTTGGTCAGGCGGCATTTGTTGGCCTCGGCTCTTACACCAGCGCTTATCTGACCGCGACCCAGCAGTTACCGAGCTGGCTTGAATGGGCATCCGGTTCGCCCTGGCTGGCCTTGCTGGCAGGCCTGATACTGACCGGCCTGGTAGCCTTGCTACTGGGTGCCATGACCCTGCGGTTGTCCGGACATTACCTGCCACTGGGCACCATTGCCTGGGGTATCTCTATCTACTACCTGTTCGGTACGCTGTCATCATTGGGAGGCCATTCCGGTATCAGTGGTTTGCCTGCCATTGAACTGTTCGGCCTGACGCTGGATAAGGGAGAAAAGATTTTCTACCTGATCTGGGTCGTGCTGCTGGCCGCTATCTGGCTGGTACAGAACCTGCTGAACTCCCGTGAAGGCCGTGCCATTCGTGCCTTGAAAGGAGGTCAGCTGATGGCTGAGTCCATGGGCGTCAATACCTTCCGCTCAAAACTGGTGGCCTTTGTTATTTCTGCCTTGCTGGCCGCGATTTCGGGCTGGCTCTACGCCCACAACCAACGGTTTGTAAACCCATCTCCTTTTGGCCTGACCATGGGGATCGACTACCTGTTTATGGCGCTGATCGGTGGTATCTCCTCGGTTTGGGGTGCCTTGCTGGGAGCTGGCGTTCTGACCATGATGAAACAATGGCTGCAAGACTGGCTGCCGGTACTGTTCGGCAGCGACGGCCAGTACGATCACATTGTATTTGGCTTGCTGATTGTTTTTATGATGCAGCGCTCTCCGGGCGGCCTGTGGCCCATCCTGATGAAGTGGGCACCGGTGGCTTTCAAACCCAAGCGTGACCTGCTCGCCGGTACCGACGCGTCACCAGAGCTGGCCCGCCGTACTCTGCCCAACTCAGGTGATCTGATTCTCGAAGCGCGCAATGTCACCCGTAAATTTGGTGGCCTGGTAGCCAATAACGAAATGAGCCTGCAAGTGCATGCCGGTGAGATTCTGGCGCTGATCGGCCCCAACGGCGCAGGTAAAAGCACCATGTTCAACCAGTTGTCGGCAGTTGATACGCCCACCTCCGGGGAAGTGCTGTTCCAGGGTAAAAGCCTGTCCGGCAGCAACTCCCGCGAAGTGGCCAAAATGGGCATGAGCCGCACCTTCCAGCACGTCAAATTGCTGCCCACCATGACGGTATTGGAAAACGTTGCCATTGGTGCCCACTTGCGTGGTGAAAACGGCGTCGTTCGCTCTTCCCTGCATATGGAACGCCTGCAAGAAGGCAGCTTGCTCAAAGAAGCCGCTCGCCAACTGGAACGGGTGGGTCTGGGTGACTACCTGAATGAAGAAGCCGGTAGCCTGGCCTTGGGACAACAGCGCATTCTCGAAATTGCCCGTGCCCTGTGTGCCGACCCTTGCCTGCTGCTGCTCGACGAACCCGCCGCCGGGTTGCGTTATCTGGAGAAGCAGGCACTGGCGGAACTGCTCACCCGACTGCGCGGTGAAGGCATGGCTATCCTGCTGGTCGAACACGATATGGACTTCGTTATGGGTCTGGTGGATCGCATTGTGGTCATGGAATTCGGTCAGAAAATTGCCGAAGGTCTGCCGGAAGAAATCCAGACCAATCCTGCTGTACTGGAAGCCTACCTGGGAGGAGCTGACTGATGTCTAACCCTGTATCGCATAACGTCACCAACAAGGTTGCTAACAACGTCGCCAACAAAGTGCTGGATGTTCAGGGGCTGCGCGTTTCTTACGGCAATGTCGAAGCCCTCACCGGCGTCGATGTTACCGTCGGTGAAGGCCAGATTGTTACCGTGATTGGCCCCAACGGTGCCGGTAAAACCACGCTGCTATCGGCCATCATGGGCATCCTGCCCTCCAAGGGAAACATGAACTTTGATGGCACGGTGTACACCGTGCCAGAAGTCGAGACCCTGGTCGGCAAAGGCCTCGGCCTGGTGCCAGAGAAACGCGAGCTGTTTGGCACCATGACCGTCGCCGACAACCTGTTGCTGGGAGCCTTTCAACGCTATCGCCGAGGCGATACCGGTTATGAAACCACCCAGTCAGAGGTTTACAGTCTTTTCCCTCGCCTGTGGGAGCGTCGTCACCAACTGGCAGCCACACTGTCCGGAGGTGAGCGGCAGATGCTGGCTATCGGTCGCGCCTTGATGGCCAAACCCCGCTTGCTGATGCTGGACGAACCCAGCCTTGGTCTGGCACCACTGATCACCCGAGAGATCTTCCGCATCTTTGCCGACTTGCGGCGTCAGGGTGTATCGATCCTGCTGGTGGAACAAAACGCCCGCGCCGCGCTGAAAGTCGCCGATTACGCCTATGTTCTGGAAGGAGGTCAGGTTGCCATGCACGGCCCGGCCGCCGAACTGGCCAACGACTCACGCGTGATCGATGCCTATTTGGGTCTGGCCAGCAAGCATCAGGAATTGCTCTCCAGCTAACACCTGATAGTCTCAAGGCCCGCGCAGGTGGGCCACTCTATCCATTTTGAACGGGAAGTATGTTATGCGCATCTGTATTGCCGGTGCCGGCGCGATCGGCTGCACCCTCGCCGCTCGTATCGCGGCTTCCGGGCAGCCAGTGAATGTTCTGGCTCGTGGGGCAACCCTGCAGCAGCTGCAACACCACGGTATCCGGCTGAACGATCTCGATGGCGAGCACACAGTCAGTGTCCACGCCAGCGAGTCTGCCGAAGCCCTGGGGCCGCAAGACCTGATTCTGGTATGCACCAAAGCCCCTGCTCTTGGTGCTGTGTTCGCTCAAATACAGCCGATGCTTCACCCCGACACCGTGGTGATTCCTGTGGTGAACGGTTTGCCCTGGTGGTATTTCCGAGGCATCGAAAGCCGGTTTGCCAACGACCCGATCAAGGCCATTGATCCCGACGGCGAGCTGAACCGGTTGGTGCCTCAACAGCACCTGATTGGCTGCGTGGTGTTTATTACCGCCACCCGTACTGCCCCCGGCATCGTCAACGCGGCCAACCCGCACTTGATGATCATCGGAGAAATCACCCATCAGTTGACCGACCGCCTGGAACGCATCCGGCAACTGATCGAACACGCCGGTATCGAAGCCCGCAGCACAGACAATATTCGCGACCAGATATGGACCAAGGTCATCGCCAACCTGACCTCCAACCCGTTGTCGGTCATCAGTGGTGCCACGCTGGAGCAACTCTACTCCGATCCGCAGCTGCAACCACTGGTGCGACGCGTATTGGACGAAACCTTGCTTGCCGCCGCATCCCACGGTGCCCGGGTTCGTTTTGACCCACAATCCATTATGGAAATGGGCACCGGCATGGGCGCCATCAAAACCTCCATGCTGCAAGACTTCGAAGCCGGAGCACCGCTGGAGCTGGCCACCATCGGCCACGCAGTCGTAGAGGTTGCCGAAAAAACCGGCATCGATATGCCCACCACACGCCATATATTGGCGTTGGCCGAGTTTTTGTCCCAACAGCAGCGTAACGCTTGATCCACCGATAGCCATCAACAACTATCTGAATATTAACGACCGTAGAATCACGAAGGAAATATGTTATGAAGCAGCAAATGATCCACCCAGACAACATCAGCGACAGCGAATGGGATCTGCGTGTCAAACTGGCTCACTGCTACCATCTGATCGATTTTTTTGGCTGGACTGAGTCCATTTTTAACCATATTTCAGCCCGCTTGATGGATCAGGATGACTGTTACCTGGTAAACCCGTTTGGCCTCAACTACACCGAAATCACCCCGGCCAACCTGATCAAGGTAGGTGTCGACGGCAACAAGCTGGATGATTCCCCTTACGACGCCAACCCCGCAGGTTTTGCCTTGCATGGCGCTATCCATGGCGCCCGTGATGACATCCACTGCGTGATTCATACCCACACCAATGAAGTGTCTGCCATCGCCCAGAAAAAAATCGGCTTTACCCACAACGATTTTTACGGTGCCCAGCTGTTTGGTCGCGTTGGCTACCACGCCTTTGAAGGCATCACCCTGTTTCCGGAAGAGCGTAGCCGCATGCTCGACAGCCTTGGTGACAGACACATACTGGTCTTGCGTAACCATGGCATCGCCGTGGGCGAAATGGATATTGAACGCACCCTGTTCTTGCTTTGGACTGTCCAGCGCGCTGCCGAGATTCAAGTCACCGCCGGGGCACTGGGAGGTGAAGACAACCTGCTGGAAGAGTCCATCAGTCAGCGCTGTGCCGACCTGACCCAGATGCTGATCAAAGACAGTGGCTTTGCCAAAAAATTCTTCGACGCCATGGTTCGTAAAATGGAAGCCGAAAAAGGCCCAAGCTGGTAATACCCCCAGCCGGGCCTCACCGTTTTGAAAGCACCACCACAGAGTCGTCTTCTTTTTATCCGGTTTCTCATAACCAATAGCTGCCGGATAAAAAGGAAGCACTCTGTTTACCTCCCTCCTTCCTTTATCGGTGGTGGTGCTTTCTTTTTTTTACCACACGTCTGGCCCTGCCAAAGCCACCATGGCAGCAGGTGCCAACCCGACAAAGTCATGACCGTGCACAGTATGCTCGGGGACTGTCGGGTTTCGCTTCCAGATTCATTGACTGTTCATGTAAAACTTTTGTACAGTTTCTGGCGAATTTATGCCCCCGAACCTCTGCCCGAGAGCAAGAATGACCAAACCGACCCGATCACCCCGCAGTCAGCGTTACAATCCTGCCAGCGAAGACTTCCACAAAGAAGATTTCCCGTTTTACTGGCTCGCCCGGGTTCATGGCCGTTATGTACTGGCGATGGAAAAGGCCTTGAAAAAAATCAAACTGGATATTCCACGCTGGCGTATCCTCTTTATCCTCAAGGAAGAAGGCACCTCGAGCATTTCTGAAATCGCCATTCATGCCGTTGCCAAATTGCCCACCGTCACCAAAACCGTCTACCGCATGAAAGACGATGGCCTGGTCGATACCCGCCAAAAATGCGACGATGGCCGAGTCACCGAAGTGACCATCACCGAAGAAGGTCGCCAGGCAATTGAAAATATCCAACTGGTCACTCACGACCTGTTCCGCGAAAGCTTCAAAGGCATGAGCGAAGCCCAGATCCAGCGCCTGAACAAATTACTGGAAACCCTGTTCCACAACTTGCCAGAACATTAATTGCCTGTCGTGAGCCTTGTATTGACACCTGGTTGTAAACGTCGACATTACCCGTCACTGAACAGACACTGAGAGAATATTTTCCGCTATTAGCCGTGACCGCCGCCAAAGCCGTCACGGATACGCCATCCACGCGAACCAACCTCTCAGATCAACCTGCCAAGCCGCCCCAGCGCCAGCCCATAAAAATAATATCCTACTATCAGCCACTACATATCGACGACCTGCTTTCGGTACGATAGCCTGCCGTCGCTTTGATATAACCGCCAGTCGCAGGCGCTACCTGCTTTTTATTACTGCGACCGGTCAATCGCCATTCAGGAACAGCCCATGGATCAGATCGCCACCACGATACTCAGCTCTGGCAAATCCGCCGTCGAACTGGCGTTATTCGTCTTACTGCCCATTATGATTGTGATGCTCAGCCTGATGCGCTGGATGGAAGCCACCGGCTGGCTTAACCGGATCGTCTCGATTACCGCCCCCCTGCTCAAGCCGTTCGGCCTGACAGGCCTTGGCGTCTTCGCCCTGATTCAGGTCATGATGGTGAGCTTCGCCGCTCCGCTGGCCACACTGGCCGTAATGGCCCGCACCGGCTCTGCGCCGCGCCATATCGCCGCCACCCTCGCCATGGTGCTGGCACTGGCCCAGGCCAATGTGGTGTTCCCGATGGCCGCTGCCGGATTGAATATCCCCGTCACACTGCTTATTGCACTGGGAGGTGGACTGGTCGCCGCCGCAGCCACCTACTACCTCTTTGGTCGCCACCTCAGCCTGCAAGAACTCAACCACGAACAAGACCTGATGCCCGAGACCGAACCCCCGCGCGGCATGATGGCCGTGATACGCCGCGCAGGCAGCGACGCCTGGGAAATTGCCATTGGTGCCTTGCCGTTACTCGTCGTCGCCCTGGTCGCCGTTAACCTGGTGCGACTGACCGGTGTCATCGAATTACTGGAGTCCGCCATGGCACCGCTCTTCCTGATGCTTGGCTACCCACCCGAAACCCTGGTTCTGGCCATTACCAAATACATTGCTGGCGGCACCGCCATGATGGGGATCGCCATGGACCAGATCGCCAATGGCGTTATCAGCCCACAACAAATCAACCTGCTGGCTGGATTACTGCTCTGCCCCCTCGATGTTGCCGGCGTTGCGATATTGCTATCCGCCGGAAAACCCGTCGCCGCCGTCGCCAAACCCGCAATTTATGGCGCCCTGATTGGCGTTGCGTTTCGGGTTGTGTGCCATGCCGTGGTGTATATGTAGTTAGCGCCAATAACCCAAAACCACTCAGAAACACCACACTCACGCCCGCGACATGGCCGCCGCTATTTTCTGAGCGGCCTGTGCGGCAGTGAACCAAGGGGTTGCCTGGGCAGGTTTCAAGATATTTTTCTGAGCTGCCTGTGCGGCAGTGAACGTCAGCCATTCAACATCGGCTTGTATATCATTTTTCTGAGCTGCCTGTACGGCAGTGAACTGCAACAGAATAACAATATCCTTTTGTTGTTAAAGTACTCCTTGCTTTTATCTGTTTTCACCCTATTTTTCAGATAAATCCCAAACCCTTTAAAATCAAAGACTTGGAATGCAGGTACAAAAAAGAGCCAGAACCAGGGGGCGTCGCAGTACTGCTTAACCCATATAAACACATACGCCCTCCCAGACGCTTGGCCGCATCGGGAAAACTGATACCAATGTCACCCGGAACAGTTTGGCTGCTGGTATGGTCAGTCGGAATAGCCAGCTACCCACACAGAAGGTGGGTAGCTGATTCAAGACCAGAGGTTATTGCAAGGTCTCGAAGGTGCCGTCGATATAGCGAACGATCCAGGTGCCATTTTCTTTGACAATACGTCCGTACACCACATCACGGTAGTTCAGGTAGAAAGTTGAGTCGTCGAAACTGTAGCTTTCATCCCACTCCGCTTCGTTAGATATCACGCAGAGTTCGTAGTCGCCTTCGTCGTTCACCAAGTAGGTGTACGGCAATGGGTCCACATCGTTGGAGGCATTCAGATAGACCGTCAAGGTGCTGTCTACCGTGTCAGTGGTGCCATCGTCCAGCGACAGCGAGACGCCATCCTTGTAAATCGACAGGCTGCCGGTGGTCTCAAAGGTATAGTCGGTGCGATAGTTGAGGACGATACGATCAAGATCCGAACCACTGCCGATTGTTACATAACCGTTGCTTGAGGTGCTGCTGTAGTCATGGGACAGCGCTGCCGAGATGTGGTAGTCATCGCTGGTGGGGGCGTTGACGTATATATCCAGCAAGGTATCTGGCTGGTCATCCAGTTCCAGCGAGGTTTGCAGGCGGAGTGTGTTCAGCCCCAGAACCATCGGGTCATAGAGAGTACCATCCATTGATTCACCACTGGTGGTGAGGTCGTCCAGTACCAGGCAGCCGTTGCTGTCGGAGCTGTTGGCAGCCCACTCAACAAAGTAGGTGCCCCGCCCATCAATGGAGATACGCGACAGCGCACCGCTGGCCCACAGGTCGTTGACGTAATCGGTGAAATCAGCTTCGCCATAATAACGGCTGGTTGGTTCACAGGTGTCCACTTCCCAGCTGCTGCCGTTTTGCTCCAGGTAACACTCTTCGGTGTCGTAGGTGTAAATCAGCTCATCTTCATCGTCGTCATCATCGGCATCGTATTCGTCTTCACGCTCGACGGTTGGATACAGGCGATAACGTATTGACTCTCCCAGCGGGATATAAATATCGAGGTATTCCACTTCTTCGCCACTGATGGTTTCAGTACCGGTGGCATAGCTCAGCAGGTCACTGGAGACAGAGCCTTTGGTGAAGTCTGTGCCGCTGTTCGGGGTAAAGAAGCCAGTAAAAGGAGCAAACACTTCGTCCGGATAATATTCGGAGGCGTTGGAAGCCGCAGCACCAATATACAGGTCGGCGTATTCGTCATCGTCGTCGTCGTCCCCGCTGATTTCGTCTGATACCCGGCTGTCCATCACCACGGTATCGATATTGAAGCGCAGTTCTGAGGAATCATCTTGCGGATCACGTACGCCCCGATAGAACAGGCGGAAATAACCGTCAAATTCCAGTTCGTCATCGGTGCCTTCGGTGGTCTGATCATAAAACTCGAAGTCGCCCCAGCGCAATTCATAGCCAATGATCTCGTTACTGCTGCTATCGGCCAGTTCTGAGACTTCATCGGTGAAATACACCCGTACTGCTGATGGCCGTTCGATGTCGTTATCATCGTCGTCGTCTTCATAATAGTGGTCGACGTTGAAGATCAGATCATTTTGCTGATAGGTTCCGACAATCAGTACGTCGATGGCATGGGAAGAGTCTGGCTCGTCATCGTCGTCGGTGGTGTTTACATCCGCGACCCGCTGGCTGACGGTAATATCACCATCGTTAAGCTTGAGTATGCCGGAAGATGCATCGTAGCTGTCGATACTGGTCAACCAGGTCATGCTGCTGTCTTGCGATGGACAACCGGCGCTCAGGTAACAGCTGGTGTAAAGTTCATAGGTATCCAGATAGGCATCAAGCAAGGCCTGAAATTCATCAGCGTTGTCTTCGCCGATGGCCTTGACCATATCCACGTAGGCATCGGCATCTTCCCGATAGCCGTCTTCAAAGAAGCTGTCTTCATAGGTGCGCAGGGTCTCGATAAAGGCCTTGGTACGCTGCAAGCCCAGTTCAAAGTCTTCGTAATCATCGGAGCCAACCAGGTTTTCGATCGTCTCGGGGATAATATCGGTCAGCTCGTCGTCTTCCAGCTCGGCAATATCGGCATCCAGCGTGGCGATAACCGTGGCAACATAGGTTGCTGCGGTAGTATCGGAAACCTCCAGAGCATCCAGGTTATCCCGTGCCAACTGCAGCAGTTCTGCCAGACTTACGGTCTGGCTGTCGCCGCTCTGCAACCACTGGCCGTCGTTACTGACCAGGTCGGCCCCTACGTCGGCTGCCAGCGTGTCTTCTCCGTCATAGCTCTCTTCCAAATGACTCCAGGCTGCAACCAATGCGCCGTACCGAATCTGGTCCAGCATGGTGGCCTGACTGTCATTCCAGTTATCTATCCGGGTAAGGTCTGCCGGGCGAGTGACCTGGATATCATCCACTCCAATCAAGCGCGACAACTGGGAAACCGATTGCACCACAGACCAGGCGGAGTAATAACCCGTTACGTCCCATTCACCAGTTGACTCAACGTATTGACGTTCGTACGCCAGTGTTGCTGCCAGGTCGGTAAAGGGAGTCAGGCGAACCCGTTCGTCTTCGTTCAGGTCATAGGCCACCGTACGCCACATTTCACCCACCGCACTGTAGCTTTCACCAAAGGCCACGGTGGTCTCGCCGTCAACACAGCCGTCCATCCATTGGCACAGGCGCGAGGTTGCCGTCACATCAAAGTCGGTGTCTTCAACCTTGCCTATCAGAGTGAATTGCTGGACTTCTTCCGCTGAGATCGTAATGGTGACTTCACTGTCTTCTTCCAGATCGTATTCTGCATAGCTCAGGCGGCTTTCGCTATCGACCGATACCTGACCGCCCTCGGTGATTGAGGTAGACCAAATATAAGCATCCTCAAAATCGCCCTGGTTGACCCAGACCTTGACTGACACGGTGGAACTTGAGCTGCTGCTGTCGGAACATCCGGACAAACCAGCTACCGCCAGCAGAGTTCCCGCCAACATCCCGCTATAACGCTTGTACATACGTAATCTGACCCTAACTTGTCTGACCAGGCTCGATGGTTGAAACTGACATCACGGCCAATCCCAGCGCCCGAGCCGAAAAATGGCTGTCATCATAGCAGGCTTTGGCCACTCCAACAGACCCGCCCTAACCCAGAATTGTCAGTATTTATCGATTCCAGACAGTGAATTGTCAGCAGCCACAACAAGGAGCTGGCAATGACTGTACCGCGAAGGATGCAGAGCGCGTTGCACTCGGCTAAAATGCCCGGCCAATTTGAGGTGACGCCATCTATGCAACTGTTCGTAAACCAGCTTACCAATGTCGATTTCAGCTACCTGGACGCCCAGCGCGGCCTGGTTGGAGAAACCTGGCTTGCCTCTGTCATACTGGACGGCATTCTGGACGAGCAAGGCATGGTCTGCGACTTTGGCATCGTCAAACAGACGCTGCGTTACTGGCTTGATGAACAGCTGGATCACCGCTTGCTGGTACCGGCACACTCTGACCGTCTCGAGTACCATTGCCACGATGGCCGCATCACCCTGACCTGGCACGCAGATCAGGGTGATATCGAACTGGACTGCCCGGCAGATGCCGTCACACTGATCACTACAGACTGTATTACCGCCACCAGCACTTCGGCCTGGTGTCGCGAACAGCTCAAGGCCAGCTTCCCGGTCAACGTCGACCAACTGACACTGACCTTTGAACCAGAGCGTATCGACTCGGCGTTTTACCACTACAGCCACGGCCTTAAAAAGCACAACGGCAACTGCCAGCGTATCGCTCACGGCCATCGCTCACGGATCGAGATTTTTTGTAATGGCGAACGTTCGGACGAACTGGAACAGCAATGGGCGCAGCGCTGGCGGGATATTTACATCGGCACCAGCGCCGACCTTGTCGCCAACCAGGAAGAAGGTGAAGGTACCGGGCAGCACAAGGACCGTTATCACTTTGCCTACGACGCCCCGCAAGGGCATTTTGAGCTGACCTTGCCGCAGTCACAGTGTTACCTGATAAACACAGATACCACCGTTGAGCTGATTGCCGAGCACCTTGCCAGCACCATTGCCACCGGTTTGCCCGGCCAGCACATTCTGGTACGCGCCTACGAAGGCATCAACAAGGGGGCGATCGCCCAGCGTCCGCAGGTCTGACAGCCACTCCGGCCAACCACCCGCCCATCGCTTATACCTCACCGCCGATAGACTGATCGGCGCTATCCAGGAGCCATAAATATGTCAGAGATTGAACGCATCCAAAGTACGGAACGCATGAGCCGCATCGTCAAACATAACCACACGGTTTATCTGTGTGGCCAAACCGCAGGCGACATTGACTGGGATATCAAGGAACAAACCCGTCGCTGCCTGCTCAAGATCGATAACCTGCTGCAAGAAGCGGGCAGCGGTCGCGACAAACTGCTGTCCGTGACGATTTACATCCGCGACATGAAAGACTTTGCCGCCATGAATTCCGTCTACGATGGCTGGATTGCAACCGTTGAAAAACCCGCACGCGCCTGCGTTGAAGCCCGTCTGGCACGGGCAGAGATTCTGGTTGAGTTCAGTGTTATCGCGGCGCAATAACAGCCCTAACGACCGCTTCAGGCGTTCAGGCACCGTTCGCCATATTCTGCCGGATCTTGCGCTGACCCAACACAAAGACAGCCAGCGCCACCGGCAGTAACCACCAGAGCCAGTCGTGCATCTGTTCAGCGTACTGACTGCCCAGCCAGTACGCCACACCAAACAATCCCGCCGCCCACACCACAATCGACACCACATTGGCCACCGTAAAGGTAAGCCCAGGCACCCGTGCCAGACCGCAGGCGATATAGCCAAACGTGCGTAACCCCGGCATACAGCGAATCAGCACCAACTGATGCCAGGGCGCTTGCTGCAGCGGCGTCACCTGACGGCGGATCATATCGTGCTGGAATTTCTGCGCCAGCCAGGGCCAGACCAGCGCCCCGCGGCCCATCAGGTACAGCGCTGAATCCCCGATAAACATGCCACTACAGGTGGCAAGAAAGGCAACCTCCGGCTGCATCCGCCCACTGGCTGCCAGCATCGCTGCTCCGATAATGGCGAGGTCTTCCAGCATAAAAGTCGACACAATCACCATCAGTACCAACCAGGACGGATCGTGCGATACCGCCAGCATCGAATCGAGCATAAAAACAGACACACCTCAAACAGACACAGACAAAACCGGCGCCAGGCCAGCCCTTGGACGGCGGCATTCTATCACCATGAACCAGGCCATTTGCCGCTCCGGTATAAAAACTTCCGCCAACAGCTGAGAAATAACGGTTTTTCCGGTAGACTTTCGCGCCTTTTTCAACAACAAGGTAACGGCTGGCCAGCGCTTGATGCCATCGCCCCCTTGTCTTCAGCAATCTGAACTCCAGCGAGAAATGTCTATGGAACTGTCTGCACTTACAGCAATTTCACCAATCGATGGCCGCTACGGCAGCAAGACGTCGGCACTGCGCCCGATATTCTCTGAATTTGGATTGATCCGTGCGCGGGTTGAGGTGGAAATTCGCTGGTTGCAACGTCTGGCAGCTCACGAAGCCATTACCGAAGTACCGGCTTTCAGTGACAGCGCCAACGCCCTGCTTGACGGTATTGTTGCGAACTTCAGTGAAGACGATGCGCTGCGTATCAAAGCCATCGAAGCCACCACCAACCACGATGTCAAAGCGGTCGAATATTTCCTCAAGGAACAGATCGCCGACAACGCCGAGCTGAATGCTGTCACCGAATTCGTACACTTCGCCTGCACCTCGGAAGACATCAACAACCTGTCTCATGCCCTGATGCTGAAAGCCGGTCGCGCTTTGATCAGTACCGAAATGCAAGCAATTGCCAACGCCATCCGCGCTTTGGCCCATGAGCATGCCGCCGTGCCGATGCTGTCTCGTACCCATGGACAAACCGCTTCGCCGACGACGCTGGGCAAGGAAATGGCCAACGTTGTCGCCCGCATGGAACGTCAGATCAGCCAACTGGACCAGGTACCGCTGCTGGGTAAAATCAACGGTGCGGTGGGTAACTACAATGCCCACTTCAGCGCCTACCCGGATGTAGACTGGCAAGCCAACGCTGACGCTTTTGTAACGTCTCTGGGGCTGACGTTCAACCCTTACACCACCCAGATTGAACCCCACGACTACATTGCCGAGCTGTTCGACACCATCGCCCGCTTCAACACCATCCTGATTGATTTTGATCGTGATATCTGGAGCTATATTTCATTGGGCTACTTCAAGCAGCGCACCATCGCGGGTGAAGTGGGTTCCTCGACCATGCCGCACAAGGTTAACCCGATCGACTTCGAAAACTCCGAAGGCAACCTGGGTATCGCCAACGCCATTTTTGGTCATCTGGCCGCCAAACTGCCGATCTCTCGCTGGCAGCGCGACCTGACCGACTCCACGGTATTGCGCAACATGGGGGTAGGTTCTGGTTATAGTCTGATTGCTTACGCCGCCAGTATGAAAGGCATCAGCAAGCTGGAGGTGAATGCACCACGTATCGCAGCTGACCTCGACAATGCCTGGGAAGTTCTGGCAGAACCAATCCAGACAGTGATGCGTCGTTATGGCATCGAACAGCCATACGAAAAACTGAAAGCCTTCACGCGCGGCAAAGCCATTACCCAGGATGCCATGGGCGACTTTATTGACAGCCTTGAGTTGCCAGCAGCGGTGAAAGCAGAACTGAATGCCATGACGCCAGCCAGTTATATCGGCAACGCGGAGGCGCAAGCCAAGGCGGTCTGATAAACGCTGGGCTACTCCGATAACCCGGGCAGCCAGAAAGACAACGGCGAGTCAGATTCATGACTCGCCGTTGCGCTACATCGCCTAAAACCCACCGTCTTAAACCCAACGCCAGCCGTTAATCAAAGGGTTGTGGACGTGGCGTGCTGTCGGTGGATGGCGGCAAGATCGGCAACATAAAGGATGGTTGCTCGCCAGTCAGTGTTTTCAGGAAAGCCACTATCTGGGCATTTTCTGTATCACTGAAATGACGCCCCAGTTGCAAGCGCCCCATGATATCCACTGCCTCTGTCAGCGTGGCCGCTTCACCATCATGGAAGTATGGATAGGTCAGCTCGACATTACGTAATGTCGGCACTTTGAACTTGAAACGATCAATATCCTTACCCGTCACAGCCGCAACGCCTTCGGCCGGGT
Organism: Oceanobacter sp. 5_MG-2023; assembly: GCF_030548165.1. Lineage (NCBI taxonomy): Bacteria > Pseudomonadati > Pseudomonadota > Gammaproteobacteria > Oceanospirillales > Oceanospirillaceae > Oceanobacter > Oceanobacter sp. 5_MG-2023. Next base: position 53,491 of record NZ_JAUORS010000021.1, read on the forward strand.
TATTGGTTTGATAAGCCTCTATCAGCCCCATTTTCTGGAACGAATTCCCTCCAACCGCCGGGCCATTATGACAAGCGACACAGCCAGAATCCTTGAACAAGGTGTAACCGGCTTTTTCATCACTGCTCAGCGCATTTTTATCTCCCAGCAACCACTGGTCAAAACGGGAATTGGGCGTTACCAGCGTTTTTTCAAATTCGGCAATCGCTGTAGTCACCTGATCGATGGTTAATTGACTGGTACCGAATACCTGCTTGAATTCTGCAACGTACTGGGGAATGGACTGCAAGACATCCACCGCCAGTGTATGGGTAAATGCCATTTCTCCCGGATTGGCAATCGGCCCACCGGCCTGCTCTTTCAGGTCGGCCGCCCGACCATCCCAGAATTGGGCAATATTCATCCCCGAGTTAAGCACCGTAGGTGAATTGATCGGACCCTGCTGCCAGTTGTGGCCAATGGAGGTTTTCAGGTTATCCGTGCCGCCCATGCTCAAGTTGTGGCAAGAGTTACAGGATATAAACCCGGATTTTGACAACCGGGGATCAAAATAGAGTTTTTTACCCAATTCCACTTGCGCCTGCTTGACGTCTTTTACAGCTTCCAAGGGCTGTATTGGCCCTACAGCCTTGGCTGTAGCGACACAGCCAAGCATTACCAGCGATACCACTAACTGATATTTTTTCATTATGTATCTCTCCCTGAGCGTCACCACGTTGATGTCGTAACCGGCTTTGTTGTAACTGCTGTTATAGTTATGAATGCCCGGTTCATTGACAACCAGCTAATGAATCGGAACTTGAGAAAGATCAAAGAGGTAGCACAGTTCTTCGAGTGCAAGTCCGTCAAAAAACAGGCTCCTTGCATCTGGCTGACAAAGCTCAAACAATACGCAGCTTGGACATTCATTATTTTGCGAACCCGTGAATGCCATAGGTTCGCCCTGGTCAGGAACATTCTTTTATGCATCTCCTTGGTGATCTTTCGGTTGCAGTATTCCTGCGTGATTACTGGCAAAAAAAACCGGTTGTTATTCGTCAGGCCTGGCCCGGATTCCAGCCTCTGCTGGCAGCCGATGAGCTGGCTGGCCTGTCACTGGAGTCTGAAATCGAGTCCCGACTGGTGATGGAAAATGGCCCTGCCGGCCCCTGGGAAATTCGTAAAGGGCCGTTCGACGAAGCCGCCTTTGCAGACCTGCCAGACAGCCACTGGACGTTACTGGTACAGGCTGTGGATCACTGGATTCCGGAAGCGGCCGATTTGCTGGAGCATTTTCGCTTTCTGCCGGGCTGGCGTGTCGACGACCTGATGATCAGCTACGCCGTGGATGGCGGCAGTGTTGGCCCTCATTACGACCAGTACGACGTCTTTTTATTACAGGCCGAAGGTCAGCGAGAATGGCGTATTGGCCAGATGTGCAACGATGAATCCCCGATTATACAAGGACCGATGATACGGGTTCTGGCCGGGTTTGAAGAAACCGACCGCTGGGTGCTGGATCCGGGCGATATGCTGTACCTGCCGCCACAGCTGGCCCATTACGGCATCGCCTGGGGCGAGTGCCAAACCTATTCGATCGGCTTCCGTGCCCCCAGTGTCGCCGAACTGGCGCAGTCTGCACTGGATCAGGTATTAAGCAACAGCAGCGAAGATCAACGTTACACCGATGCCGATTACACTGCTCAGGAAGGCAATCCGGGCGAAATATCCGCCGCTGCCAAAACGCGTCTGGCCAAACTCCTGCAAGACATGCTGATGCAACCGGATCATCTGGGAGACATTCTTGGCACTTTAATGACAGAACCCAAATACCCGGAGCATCAATCCGAACGATTGAATGATGACGACTGGGAAGCATGGCGCAGCCAGCATCGGCAACTACCCGATTTACGCAAAAGTGAGCATGCTCGCTTTGCCTATCAGAAAACTGCCAGCGGCCTGGTATTTTACGCCCAGGGGAAAACATCAGTACTCGATAACGACGACCTGGAACTGGCGCAATTACTCAGCAGCCGCAACCAATATCCCCGTGAGCAGATGGCCGATGTCCCCTGCTCCAGACAAGGCTATGAACTACTGCGCCACCTCTGGTTACAACAACTGATTTATCAGGTTGAATGATGCCGATACTAATAAGAAGGAGACAACCATGAGCATTCGTATGGTGCGTACTAACTGGGCTGACCACCAGCAAGGCATCCGGGATGTCCGAGACCGGGTCTATATTCAGGAGCAACAAATTCCACCGGAGGAAGAATGGGATGAAGCCGCAGACCAGGTCGCTCACTATGTGGTCGCCCAGGATGGTGATCGCACTATCGGCTGCATTCGCCTGTTCGATGACGGTCATTTTGGCCGCTTGGCTGTCTTGCCGGAATACCGTTCAGCGGGTATTGGCCAACAGCTGGTTGAAGAGGTCAAGGCATTGGCAGAATCGATGTCCATGCCTCTCTTGCTGGCCAGTGCACAATGCACCGCCATGAGCTTTTATTGGCAACTCGGCTTCTATAACGATGGTCACTTTTACCTCGATGCAGGCATTCCTCATCTGGATATTGCCTTGCCTCTGAACACCAGCCTCCCACCGGAAGATTATCAATACGCCTACCGCATCGGTCAGGACAACAACCGGCACACACTCAGCAGTGCCTGCGAGGTTGTGGGATTTTTACTGACCCAACTGTCCCAGCAACCCACTTCTGTCATGCTGGCCTTGTCTGATCCAGAAAATCCCTACTGGCATCATCCCTTGCTGATTTCAGCATTGGTCAAATATTTACGCCAAGGAAAACACCGGGCCATCCATTTGGTTATCCGGCACGACAACCACATTACGGACTTACCACTGTTCACCATGGCACGCCGAGTGGACAGCAAGGTTAAAGTCATGGTCAATAGTGATGTCGATCAGACCCAGGGCGTATTCGGGCGAGAAAGCTGGTTTGCTGAAGATCAATCCCAAACCGGGTCGGAAGCGAGCCAAGGGGCGCGCCCTATGCAACTGCAAGCGAATGCCGCCGATGCCAGAACGACCTGGACGATCCAGCAGGCTTTGACAAACAGCTTCAACAGCGGCAACCCCAGCAAAGAGTTACCGCTACGACACTTGTAATCGAATGGTGATTGTTCGCCGCACGGGTATTGGCAAATGGTGCCAGGGGCGGCGACACCACCCCGTCAGGTAACCTGAAGAGAGTTAGTCGGCAGCCATGGCTGCCAACAACTGCTCAACCCGAGCAACATCGCTTGGCGTATCGATACCATGTCCCGGTGGCTCATCAATCACCGACAGATGAATACGGACGCCATACCAGAGCGCCCGGAGTTGCTCCAGTGACTCAGCACCTTCCAGCGCGCAAGGTTCCATCGAGGTGTATTGCTTCAGGAACGAAACCCGATAGCCGTACATGCCCAAGTGGCGATATAAAGGCAGCTTGGTGGTCATTACTCCGGGATTGGCCTTGTAGCCATCGCGGTCCCAGGGAATACTGGCGCGGCTGAAGTACATGGCAAACCCGGCACGATCCAGCACGACCTTGACGACGTTGGTATCAAATGCATCGTCATCATCATGAATCGGCGTGCACAATGAGCTCATGCCCGCTTCCGGACGATCCAGCAAGCTCGCCGCAGTTTTTTCAATCAACTGCCGGGGAATCAACGGCTCATCCCCTTGCAGATTGACAATCACATCCTGATCTTCCCAGCCCCGCACCCGGGCGACCTCTGCAATGCGCTCAGTGCCGTTTTCGTGATTCACCGAGGTCATGACCACATCGGCTCCAAACCCACGGGCTACATCAGCGATACGGTCATCATCGGTCGCGACCACGATGTCCTTAATGCCGGTTTCCAGTGCGCGCTCATACACATGCTGGATCATGGGTTTACCGGCCAATTCAATCAGAGGTTTACCCGGTAAGCGGCTGGAAGCGTAGCGTGCTGGAATAACGATTTTGTAGTTTTTCATAACCTCAATCCGAGAGACCTGTGTCCAATACGTGCGTCAATTGTCTGCTGGCGCGAAAAGCACTAACCCTGAAACGGGCATCCACTGTGTGACCTGCCCTTGCAGCTGTCACATCACAAACCGTGATACTGACGATACCAGCCCACAAACCGCTCCATGCCATCGACCAGGCGCGTATTCGGAGCAAAATCCACGGCGGCAATCAAGTCATCGACCTCAGCATGGGTGGCCACAACATCACCAGGCTGCATGTCCATATAGTTGATCTTGGCCTTCACGCCCAGTGCATTTTCCAGTGTGGAGATAAATTCACCCAGCTCGATGCTGTTGTGATTGCCGATGTTATAAATTTTATAGGGTGCCGTGCTACAGCTTTTATCGCCGCTTTCCACCGTCCAGCCGTCAACGCCTGTGGGGATACGCTCAGTCACTCGCACCACGCCTTCAACGATATCATCGATATAGGTGAAGTCCCGCCGCATCTTGCCGTAGTTATAAACATTGATGGGATTGCCCGCCAGAATGTTTTTGGTAAAGCCCCAGGCGGCCATATCCGGTCGTCCCCATGGGCCATACACAGTAAAAAAGCGCAATCCGGTAATCGGCAGGCCATATAAATGAGCGTAGGTATGCGCCATCAGTTCGTTGGATTTTTTGGTGGCGGCATACAAGGAGACAGGATGATCAACACTGTCCGAAGTGGCAAACGGCAGCTTGCTGTTCAGACCATACACCGAGCTTGAGGACGCAAACACCAGATGCGGCGTTTGTTGATGCCGACAGGCTTCCAGTATATTGACAAATCCCACCAGGTTGCTGGCAACGTAGACATCAGGATGATCAATGGAATAACGCACCCCGGCCTGAGCCGCCAAATGCACCACCCGATCAAACTGGTGACTGTCAAACAGGTTGGTCATGGCAGCCTTGTCGGCCAGGTCCATTTTGACGAAGGTAAAACCATCTTGTTCGCCGACCCACGCCAGGCGCGCACGTTTCAGAGCAACATCGTAATAATCATTGAGATTATCGATTCCGACAACCTCATACCCTTTTGCCATCAGGCGCCTGGCCACATACGACCCGATAAAACCAGCAACGCCGGTTACCAGAGCTTTCATCCTTTCTGTTCCTCAAATTCAGGCAGCATCGCCTTGATATAGGCATCTTCCAGTGGCATTTGACTGCCAAGGATCAGATCAGCCACTTCTCGCGCCACACCACAGCCTCCAGCGGCCTGTGTGACGTGTGCAGCACGCTGCTGCACCATCCAGAACGCGTCGGCCGGAGCCATTGGCAGGCCGACCCGGGTCATGACTTTCAGATCGATCACATCATCACCGACATAACAGACCTGACCCGGAGTAATCTCCAGCTGCGACATAACCTCTTCCAGGCAAGGCCATTTGTCTTTGCTGCCAGGGTAAAAATGCCGAATCCCCAGATCCCGGGCACGTCTCGCCAAGGCATCGGAGCTTTTGGCAGAAATGATCGCTGTGGCAATTGCAAATTTCTCGAGCAGCTTGATGCCCACACCATCTTTGACATTAAAGTGCTTTACCAGCTCACCATCACCACTGTAGGTCAGCGTGCCATTGGTTAACACACCGTCAACATCAAATACCACCAGTTTGATCATGGCGGCTCGCTGCTGCAGTGCTTCCGGCAAGGGATTGGTCCAGGACATGAAAATTCCTCTGTGCAAGTATCTTGTCGCCCACTGGTTGATCACACAGTATCAGGTACCAGAACGGCGAACTGGTAGGCATTGTACCTTGCTGTCATTGTCAGTGCACATAAGCCGGTCAGCGCCAGCCACGACCACTAACAGATGGTAGACACACCAACCGCCAACACGCCTGATTTGGCTTTTGGCCCAGTCGGCAGATGCAGGTGCGAAGGGGGTAAAATTATATTCGCAAAATGACAGGCACAAAAAAAGCGGCTATCTGCCGCTTTCTTCTGATGCCAAATAGAGTTGGCATCCCCAAGGGGATTCGAACCCCTGTTGCCGCCGTGAAAGGGCAGTGTCCTAGGCCTCTAGACGATGGGGACATATTTTTTGAGATTTGGTGGAGCCTAGCGGGATCGAACCGCTGACCTCAACACTGCCAGTGTTGCGCTCTCCCAGCTGAGCTAAGGCCCCGTCTCAAAACGTGTGCGCATCTTACTTAGAGACCCTGTGGCCGTCAACTACTTTTTTAAAATAAATGTAAAAACAACCACTTGGCCTGATACGCAGGCCGTTACCAGCTTATTCGGCAGCCGCACGCTCAAGCAGAACCTGATCAATCGCACGCGCAATCCCGAAGTAATCCTTTTCCATTTTCTTCAGCCGCTTCTTGCCCACACCACCCAGCACATCAATCGCCACACGCAAACGCGCCCGACTCATATCCGGCCCGAGCAAGGTCATTGAATCCAGTACCGATATAGTCGAGGAGGTGCCCGCAATGGCAATAAAAAACGGAAACAGAAAATCACGGACTTTCAGATCCAGCTGCCCAGCCAGAGCAAACAAGCGCTGTTCAATTTCAGGCTTGTCCCAATGACGAATGGCTTCCAGCTGCCACAACCCAAACTGCAGGGTCTGCAACCGTTTTTCATCATCGTAAGCCTTGTGGTCAAACTGCTCAGCAGTCAGCGCAGGCAAGCCAGACAAAAAATGCCCTGCCAGCGGCACAACATCCGAGAACACGTCAACACGAGGCTGAACATGGGGCACCAGCGGCAGCATGTTTTCAGCACGCAAGCCCCAATTGGCAAATTGCTCACAAAAGGCCTCCGGTGACAAACCACGCAGCCACAGACTGTTCAGCCAGCGTAATTTATCGACATCAAATACCGGCCCACCCAAAGAGACACGCTTGATATCAAAATTGGCAAACATCTCATCACGACTGAACTGTTCACGCTCATCCGGCATCGACCAACCCATACGCCCCAGATAATTCAGCAGCGCTTCCGGCATAAAGCCCATGCGCTCATAAAACATGATAGAGGTTGGGTTTTTACGCTTGCTCAGCTTGGTTTTATCCGGATTGCGCAACAACGGCATATGACACAGCTGCGGCATTTCCCAACCAAAGTACTCATACAGCAGCTTGTGCTTGGGAGCAGAACTGATCCACTCTTCACCCCGAATCACATGGGTAATGGCCATCAAATGGTCATCGACTACGTTCGCCAGATGATACGTAGGCATACCATCGGATTTCAGCAAGATCTGCGCATCCACCTGTGCCAGGTCGAGTTCAATCGGGCCACGCAGCATGTCATTGACGACACAAATGCCGGCTTCCGGTACTCGCATACGCACAACAAAAGGAGCATTGTCTGCTTCACGGCGCGCCACTTCATCCGCAGGCAGTTCCAGGTCGGAGGCTTTTAATGCTGTATTTTTACCCTCGGCTTCACGCTGAATGCGCAAGTCATTCAACTCTGCTGCCGTGCGGTAACATTTGAATGCACAGCCTTTATCCAGCAGCTGCTGTACATGATCGAGGTAAATATCGCGACGCTCACTTTGGCGGTATGGCCCATGAGGGCCACCCACATCCGGGCCTTCATCCCATTCCATCCCTAACCAGCGCAGGCTGTCGAGAATGGCCTGTTCGGACTCCGGCGAGCTGCGCTGCTGATCCGTATCTTCAATACGCAATAAAAACTGACCACCATGCTGGCGGGCAAATGCAAGATTGAAGAGTGCAATATAAGCGGTGCCAACGTGCGGATCGCCAGTTGGAGAAGGCGCAACTCGGGTGCGGACTGTCATGATGTCTCTCAAAACCAGATGAATTCAGCCCGGGATTATAGAGAAATAGACAGCAACTGGCACGGACTGTCGATCAATTCAGCCACGCCAAACCACTAAACCACAGAGACCTGGCGAGGTTCGGGATCGATAGACGCCAAGCATTCACCAACACAGTCACTCTGCAGATACGACGTGACCTTCTCCGCGATTCCGTGACATGCCTGTGTTATTCCATCTTCCACATAAAAATCACCGGCAACCAAAGCTTCTTGCTTCAGCCACTCGAGATAGCCACGCCGTATCGACAGCTCTGCCACATAATGGCAAGTCCAGAAGTGATCAAAATCCGGCTGCCCGTTGGCACACACCGCCAACACCGGATTGGCGTAAACAGCCTTGCCAATCACCAGCAAGGGAATACCGTGGTGAATGGCCGACAAACCAGAAGTGCTATTGATCGTAATCATACCGGCCGCATGGCGAGCCAATAACCCCAATGACCCGGTATCAATAATATCCACCCGATCGCCAACGCCCAGCCGTTGCGCCTCCTCGGCGATAAACGACAAGTAATCACAGTGGCCTCGCTCCAGAGGATGTATTTTGAAGACAAGTCGAGTATTTAAAGGCGCGGTGACTGCGAACGACCTCATAGAGGAAGAGATCAACCGCATTGAATTCCAGCCAAGCGCGGCTGCTTGCATATTAGAGTCCGCAGAGACTTGCAGTGGTACCAGAAAAAAATGCTTGTCCCAATGCTCAAGTAATCGCTGGATCGTGGCAAAATTATTTCCCTGGCCAGCCAAACGCCGATACGCATTCCGCCCCCAACGAAAACACTCTTCCCACCAGTGAAAGCGGCGATGAAAGAGCTGTTTTTGAGCACCAATACTCAAAAAAGTGCGAATGCCATAATACATCGCCCCATAACGGCTCATTTTTCCGAAACTTTTGTATGGCACTCCCACTTCCGTCGTTCTTTCTTGCGGAGAAAAAAACACATCAGGCGTCACACCAGCCAATGGCGAACTGGCATTATTACCACCCTCTTCCATCGTCACAAAACCAGGTCGGATATACCCCTCTTCAAGCGACAACACCCGGATACCCAAACGCTCCGCCAACTGCCGGGCAATACGATGAGCCGGACGCTCGGACCCAAACAAGATAATGACATCAGGACGAGAAACGTGAAGGTATTTTCTTAACCAACGGCGCCATTCAACAAACCCGCCACTGAAATAAATGCGATTCTTACGGCAGGAATACAGCAAGTCCGCCGGATTAAAACAAACCCGGTTGACATCCATACCTTCAGACGTCAAATAACGCTGCAATCGCTTGAAAAATGGCCCAACAGGCCCTTGCAGTAGCAATACCTTGCCGTTATCGGAAGCCGCTTTACTGCTCGGATGACTTTTTTTGGATAATGACTCAGCTTGCATCAATGCCTGATGCAAGTGTGATGCGTCATCCGTAACAACCTTCATTGACCTGGCTCCATACCAACCATCTCATTGCTCAAGTATCCATTCGTGGCACAAACACAAACAGCACATTCAAAAATACGCACCAACCCAACCAGGTCATCAACCAAACCAAGAGCCTGCCAGGTAGAGCGACAGCCTGCTTCGGCTTCTCCCAAATGGTGTCGTTCATACATTAAAAAGAGCATTTTCCATCCAAATCAACACGTTACCTGTCGTATTCCGTATTAGTTGTCAGAGTGACAAGCAATTATCATGCAACAATCCGGACCTCATCAACAATGATCGACAAAATACCAAACCGATTTCAGAACTGATCTCACTGGAATTTGATGATACAGCATCTCGAAACACAGTACCGCGTGCCAGGTTCAAAAATCACACAAACAAGTTGTTATCCCCAATACTACTATCCGAATTTTTCACCCAACATACTTGTTCTGGTTGAATATCCCGGACACCTCAAGAAGAGATAAACTCTTCACCAACAGAGGTGCCAACCATGAGCCAGAA